>NZ_JAAAHS010000001.1 GCF_009908195.1 Streptomyces boluensis
CTCCCCCTCCCCCGCCGCCACGAACTCCGCCCGCCCGAAGACGACATCGGCGAAGTGGACGCCGTAGCCGAGGGTGCCGGGCTCGGCGAGTTCGGCGACGAGGCGGCGGCGGTGCTCGGCGGAGCGGTCGGCGTCGACATCGGGCCCCGCGGACCACTCCGGCCGGCCGATCTGCACGGGCGAGTGCAGGGCGTCGCCGAACGCGATCAGCCTGCGCCCGCCGGACTCGATGACGTACGCGGTGTGGCCGACGGTGTGGCCGGGCGTCGCGAGGACCCGTACGCCCGGGAAGATCTCCTCCCCGTCGACGACGGTACGGGCGCGGGGTTCGAGGGCCGCGAGTATCTCCTCGGTGATCCCGTGCTCGGCGGGGATGCGGTGGCGGCCGTTCCACTCGTCGGCGCCGAAGAGGTACGCGGCGCCGGCGAGGGCGGGCCGGCCGTCGCCGCCCGGCGCGGGATGCCAGGCCCAGCCGATGTGGTCGGTGTGCAGATGGGTCACCGCCACGGCCTCGATCTCACCCGGCACCCGCCCCAACTCCGCGAGGTTGTCAAGGAGTCGGCCGCCGTGGATGGCACCGATCCAGGGGTTCTCCGGGTCGGCGGGCGCGGCGTCGGGGCCGAAGCCGGAGTCGATGAGCAGCGCACGGTCCCCGTACTCCACGAGGAGTCCGCCGATCCCGGCGACCAGGTAGCCCTCGGGGTCGAGATGGTCGGCGTACCGCACCCAGTCCTCGGCGGTCGACGCGGGGAACCAGCCGCGCGGCCTCAACTGCACGGCGCCGTCCGGGACATGGCTGATTCGGAGATCGCCGAGGTGGAAGGTACGGGCACGGGAAGGGCGGCGCAGCCGCTCGCCCTGAACGGTAGTGGCAGGCATGGAAAAAGGTTATAGCTCGAATCATTAGAGCTGCAACTATTTCAGCTGAACGCTTTCGCTTCCCGCTTGCGTACGATGGGACGCATGGCAACCGAACGGCAGCTCTGCGGACTGGTCACCGGACTGGCCCGGCAGATCGAGGCGCATGTGCGCGACCGCGCCGGCACGCTCGGCCTGACCGCGTCGCAGGCCATCGCACTGCGCGAGCTGACGGGCCCGCTGACCCTGCGCGAGCTCTCCGGGCGCATGGGCTGCGAGCCGTCCAACGCGACGTTCGTCTCGGACCGCCTGGAGGAACAGGGCCTGGTCGAGCGCCGCCCGCACCCCCAGGACCGCCGCGCCAAGCAACTCGTCCTCACGGACAAGGGCACAGAGCTGCGCGAACAACTCCTCGCGCGCTTCGCCGAGGGCTCCCCGCTCGCCCCGCTCACCCAGCAGGAACAGGACCGGCTGCACGCGCTGCTGCTACGGGCGGTCTCCTCGTAACCTGGCGCGTACCCGTGGGCGAGGACGCGGAACGCTGAGTCACCCGCACCGGCTGCCGCCGCGTCCTGCCCTGGGAACAGGCCAAGCAGACGACGTACGACCTGGCGGTATCGGCGAGCTACGGCGGTGAACTGGGCGCGACCCAGGGCGACTTGGCCGTATTGCCCCATGGTGTCGGCTGCGGTGAGGGCTGCAAACGCCGAACGCCGGTCCTCGGCCCCGGTTTTCGGGTCGTCGCCGGACTGGCTCCTGGAAGACGGGCGTCCGCTCGCCTCGGCCACCGTCCTCTCGCACCCCGAACAGCTAGCGCGTCTGGTGGACCGCGAGCGGCTGGCGGGTCTCGACGCGATCCCTCCGCTCGAAGGCCGGCGCCAGGCTCTGATCGCGGCCGACTGCGTGGTCGGTGACCACTCCAGCGTCACGTAGTACGCGGCGTCCATCGGCACCCCGTACTCCTCGGAGCATCACCGCAGGAGGACCTCGCCCGGCTCTCCCCCGTGGCCGCCCTCGGCCGCACGGCACCCCGCCTGGTGCGCCGCGGCCGCCTGCGGTCCCGACAGCCACCCTCGCCGCCCGGCTCGGCAGACCCAGGACATGAAAAAGCCCCAGGTCACGGCGAGTGTGTCCTGGGGCTGAGGAAGTGGACCTCAGGAGAGGGTGTCCTTGAGCTTCAGGAAGCCGCGCTGGACAACCCACTGCTGGTTGGTGTTGGTGCTGGTGCACCGGTAGATGCGGACGTTGTCGTTGTTGTTGCGGGTGCCGCCGCCATCCAGGCACATCTCATTGCCGGTGCCGATCGTGTCCTTCACCACGATCTGCCCTTCGCGGGCGACCCACTGCTGGTTGCTGGAAGCCACACATCCGCGGATACGGACGTTCTGGCCGTTGGTGCGACCGCCCGCGACGCTCAGACACATCTCGCTGCCGGTGCCGATCGTGTCCTCGACCTTGATCTGACCGCCTTCGATCACGAACCGCTGGTTGGTGTGGTCGAGGCAGTCGTAGATCCGGGCGTTGTCGTCGGAGTTGCGGGTATTGCCGATGTCCAGGCACATCCCCTTGGGGGCCGGGGGCGGGAAGGCCTCCGAGTTCCACTTGAGGTTCCTGGCGAAGGTGTTGTTCGAGCCGTGCCACAGGTAAGCCTGCACGCGGCTGCCCGTCGTGGTGGGCGCGTGCTCAATGACATAGCCCGTGGCGACGTTCTTGATCAGCTTGGTCGCCGGGTCGTACGTCCACTTGAGGTTGCGGGCGAAGGTGTTGTTCGAGTCGTGCCAGGCCGTCAGCTGCACCCGGTTGTCCGTCTGGCCGGGAGCGTGCTCAAGGACATGGCCCGTGGCGACGTTCTTGATGTGCTGGGTCTGCGGGTCGTACGTCCACTTGAGGTTGCTGGCCGTGTTGTTCGGGTCGTGCCAGAGCGTGACGTTGACCCGCTGGCCGCTGGAGCCCGGGGCGATCTCCAGGACGTAGCTGGTCTCCAGGTTCTCGATCGTGTCCGCCGGCCCGGGTACGGCGAGGGCGGCCGGGGCCTGGAACACGGAGAGGGCCACCAGTGCGGTCGTCAGGACTGCGATGACGCGCGCGGTGAGGTTCTTCAGGAGCATCGCGTTGCTTCCTGCTTCGGTTGTGTGAGTGAGACGCTCGCGATCATCAGAGGGATCTGCGGAATAAGCGACCAGGCGAAACGATCAAGTAATCAGTCCGTGTCGGACATTTACTCCGCTTGGGTCCACCAAACGTCCAAACACAACAGACCAGTGCATGTGTCCGGTGTCACCGAATCTTGAGCTCGCGCCGCGCCGCGCGGCCCGCGACAGCGGGTCAACGGCAATGTGCGGAAGCTTCGCACTTCGGGATCAGATTTCCGTCGACCTAAAACGCAGTCCCGTCAGCCCTGGGGACTGACGGGACTGCGGCGGCTTCAGAGAGTTTCGGGATTCACTGCTGTTCCTGATCCCTTAACTAAGCCCATTCAGTTGGAGAAGGTGTGGACGCTGATGACCTTCGCACAGATCGCGTACGAATGGAGCGTTCCGGAATTACCGGAGTCCATGTTGGTGGCGAAGGCCCACCACTTCTGCCCGCTGATCGGCTGGGATGAGGTGAGCTGGTACAGGTCGGCACGCGAGCTGCCTGCCGTGACGTTGGCGCCGCCCCCGGTGAGGACCTCGCCATCGGGGCACTCGGCTACGGACACGGCCCGGCCGGGGTAGCCGCCGCTCGGCGCCGGAATCGTCGAAACCTGTCCCCTCACCAGGTGCGGAACCCCGATCGACGGGTCAATCGGAACCTTCCGCGCTGTCGAGGCGTCCCCCTGTGAGGCGGCGTTTCCCACGCCGGCCATTCCGAGCATCGCGACTGAAATCGCGGCCACTGCGATCTTCTTACGCACAGTTTTTCCTACTCGCTCGTTCGAAGAGTTCTCGCGTCAGCGTGAACTCGCGAAATATGTAGCACGGTTGGAAAGGTTCAAAATGCCGGGCTCGCCGCGCCGAATGGCCGGAGAATCGACTCCCTCGCCGGGATTTCCCTTGGCGTGTCTACGGATTTAGCCACCAACCGCTCCCAGCGGACCCCGTTTCCATGAATTACAAGTTCAGCCGAATGCGGTAGCCGTAGCGAGTGCCCGTGAGCGGCCGCGCTGATCCGACAGGGCACCCGTCTTGCCCAAGTTCGGTCGGCGCGGGGAGTGTTGGGCAGCCGCCGCAGGTTGAGCAACTGGATTCTGTTCCGGGACCACCGGGGTACTGGTGTGTCGATGGGGGCCCGGTCTCTGGTTGGGTACGGGGTGGCGGCCGGTGATGACGTCTCGGGCTGCGATGCGTACAGCGTCGGCGGATCGGTCTTCGGCTCGGACCTGGGAGCGCTGGGCTCGGGCGAACGCCCCTGATGCGGCGGGGAGTTCGGCTCGCAGGCCTTCAGGGGCGCGCTGCGCGGTCGCTTCGATCAGTTCGGCGAGGGCTGCGATGTGGGCTCGGGCCCGCGCGTCGCCGCCTTCGCCCCCGGGGAGCCCGCCATGAGACCGCCGAATCCCTCGCCACCGTACGGACGTTGTGGGGCGAGCTGCTGCTCGCGATCGAGTCCCCGCCGTCGGCCGAGGGATGGCCGCCGATCCATGAGTCGAGCAGGTCGCACAGATTGCTCTCGCTCACGTTGCCGGGAAGCCTGCCGAGGCGGTTGCAAATCAGGATGGCCACGCAACGGCCACACATGAGGACGCGAAGATCATCGCGTTCCGCCCCTGCCGGGTTCCGACATGAAAAAGCCCCAGGTCACGGCGAGTGAGTCCTGGGGCTGATCCGAGCCGCCTTCGGGATTCGAACCCGAGACCTACGCATTACGAGTGCGTTGCTCTGGCCATCTGAGCTAAGGCGGCAAGCTGCGGAGATGAGGGATTCTCCCGCAGGGAGAGGTTCGCATCAGCAGCGGCGATAAGTCTACAGGGTTAGAAGGGGTGCCCCTGACCACCCCTGATCGAGGCCCCGCGCCCGGCCCACGGAAGCCCGGAACGCCGCCCGCGCAGGCCTCAGCCGGGCTCAGCGGCAGCACCGGCGCCCCGCAACAGCGCAGCGCAGCGCCTCCCTCAACACTTCTTCGCCTCCGCCGGAGCCTTCCCCTCCAAGAGGTAGCTGTTGATCGCGCCGTCGATGCAGTCGCTGCCCCGGCCGTACGCGGTGTGGCCGTCGCCGTCGTAGGTGAGGAGGCGGCCGGTGTCCAGCTGGTCGGCGAGGGACTCGGCCCACTTGTACGGGGTGGCCGGGTCGCGGGTGGTGCCGACCACGACCATCGGGGCCGCGCCCTCGGCCTTGATGGAGTGCGGCTCGCCGGTCGCCTTGGCCGGCCAGTACGCGCAGTTCAGGGAGGCCCAGGCGAGGCCCTCGCCGAAGACCGGGGAGGCCTTCTCGAACTCCGGCACCGCCTTCTCCACCTCGTCCGGGGACGTGAACGCGGCAGGCAGGTCAAGGCAGTTCACGGCGGCGTTGGCGAACATCAGGTTCGCGTACTTCCCGTCGCCGTCCCGCTCGTAGTAGCTGTCGGCGAGTGAGAGCAGGCCCGCGCCGTCCTTGTCCTGGATGGCCGTCGCGAGACTGTCGCGCAGCTGCGGCCAGGCGCCCTCGTCGTACATCGCGGCGATCACCCCGGTCGTGGCCAGGGACTCGCCCAGCTCACGGTCCATGCCGGTCGGGATCGGGGCCTTGTCCAGGGTGCGGAAGAACTGCTTCATGCGCTTGCCCGCCTCCGCCGGGGTGCCCGTGCCGAGCGGGCAGTCCTTGTGGGCCACGCAGTCCTTGGCGAAGGACTGGAACGCGGTCTCGAAGCCCTCCGTCTGCTCCAGGTTCATCTGCCGCGCGGGCAGCGACGGGTCCATCGCGCCGTCGAGCACCAGCCGCCCGGTGCGCGACGGGTAGAGGCTCGCGTATGTGGCGCCCAGGAACGTGCCGTACGAAGCGCCCACGTACTGGAGCTTCTTGTCACCGAGGACCTCGCGCAGCACGTCCATGTCGCGGGCCGCCGCCACCGTGGAGACATGCGGCAGGACCTTGCCGGACTTCTGCTCGCAGCCCTTCGCGAACCCCTTGTAGGCGGTGACGAGTTGATCCGTCTCCGCCTGGTCGTCGGGGGTCACGTCGGTCTGGGTGTACGCGTCCATCTGCTTGCCGTCGAGGCACTCGACGGGCTCGCTGCGGGCCACGCCGCGCGGATCCACGGCCACCATGTCGTACTGCGCGCGGACCGGCTCGGGGTAGCCGATCGCGGCGTACGCCTGGAGGTACTCGATCGCGGAGCCGCCCGGTCCGCCCGGGTTGACCATCAGCGAGCCGAGCCGCTTGCCGGGGCTCGTGGCCTTCTTGCGGGCGACGGCGAGCTTGATGTCGCCCTCCTGCGGCTTCTCGTAGTCGAGCGGCGCCTTCATCGACGCGCACTCGAACCCCGGCACACCGCACTCGCGCCAGTTCAACTTCTGCTCGTAGTACCCCGCCAGGGCCTTCGGGGTCTGCGTCGGCAGCGCGGACTCCGAGGCGTTGGACGGCGAACTGCCCGACGAGCAGCCCGAGACCAGCAGCGCGGCCGCGGTGAGGAGAGTGCCGCCGGTGCGGATGATGTGACGCCTGGTGTCCATCCGGCGAGCGTATCCGGAGCGTGGCAGGACGTGCACATTCCGTGGCCGCGAGGCCCGTACGAGTGATCCCGAGAGCCCAGGTCCCCGAGGCCCACGACCCGAGTGGGCGTCCCTCAGCCCCGTCTCAGGGACACGGCCATCGCCTCCACCGCGAGCAGCGGGGCCACATTGCGGTCAAGTGCCGTACGGCAGGCGGCGATCGACTCGATACGGCGCAGCGTCGTCTCCGGCGAGGTGCCGCGCGCGATGCGGTCGAGGGCGTCGCGCATCTCCGTATTGGCGAGGGCGACGCTGGAGCCGAGCTGGAGCGCGAGCACATCGCGGTAGAAGGCCGTGAGGTCGACCAGGGCGAGGTCGAGGCTGTCGCGCTGCGTGCGCGTTCTGCGGCGCTTCTGCTTGTCCTCCAGGTCCTTCATCACGCCGGCGGTGCCACGCGGCATCCGGCCGCCCTGCGCCGCGCCGAGCGCCGCCTTCAGCTCCTCGGTCTCCTTGGTGTCGATCTCCTCGGCGACCTGCTTGGCGTCCTCCGACGCCGCGTCGATCAGCTCCTGCGCGGCCTTCAGGCAGCCGCCGATGTCGTCCACCCGCAGCGGGAGTTTGAGCACGGCCGCTCTGCGCGCGCGGGCGCGCTCGTCGGTGGCCAGGCGGCGGGCCCGGCCGATGTGGCCCTGGGTGGCGCGGGCCGCGGCGGCCGCGACCTCCGGCTCGATGCCGTCCCTGCGGATCAGGATGTCCGCGACCGCGTCCACCGGCGGGGTGCGCAGCGTCAGGTGGCGGCAGCGGGAGCGGATCGTGGGCAGCACATCCTCGAGGGACGGCGCGCACAGCAGCCACACAGTGCGCGGAGCAGGCTCCTCCACGGCCTTCAGGAGGACGTTCCCCGCGCCTTCGGTGAGGCGGTCGGCGTCTTCGAGGACGATGACCTGCCAGCGTCCTGTGGCCGGCGAGAGCTGGGCCCTGCGCACCAGTTCGCGGGTCTCCTTGACGCCGATGCTGAGCATGTCCGTACGTACGATCTCGACGTCCGCGTGCGTGCCGATCAGGGACGTGTGGCAGCCGTCGCAGAAACCGCAGCCGGGGACTCCGCCCAGGGCGCGGTCCGGGCTGACGCACTGGAGGGCGGCGGCGAAGGCACGGGCGGCGGTGGAGCGGCCGGAGCCGGGCGGGCCCGTGAACAGCCAGGCGTGCGTCATCTTGGAGGCCTCGGGAACGGCCTCGCCCGCCGCCTGCGCGGTCACCTGGGCGTCGGCGTCCCGGGCGGCGGCGGCGAGCTGCGTGCCGACGCGCTCCTGTCCGACCAGGTCGTCCCATACGGGCATGGCGCCCCTGCCTCTCCGCGACACCCCGCTGCTCCGGGCGCCGCATTCCTGCTGCTTACGCTGCGACGTCCATTGTGCGGCAGGGGTCTGACAGTCGACGCCGCCCGCCGGAACGGAACCTCTCGTACCGCCCCGGCAGACCGCTATGCGCGACCGCTACCCACGCCCGCGCCCGGGCCCACGACCGGGCCCACGACCACGATCGCTACCGCCCGCCACGCCGCTTGCCGCCGCGGCCGTCCTCGTCGTCCCGCGGCCCGAGCAGTTCATCGGCGAGCGTCGGCAGGTCGTCGAGCGGGGTCTCTTCCGCCCAGTCCGGGCGGGGGCGGGCGCCGCGGCGCGGAGACAGCGACTCCGGGTCGATCTGCGGGAGTTCACGGGTCTCGTCGTCCGGCGCCCGCTCCGGGGCGGGAGCCTGCGACCGCTCGTCCCGGAAGGTGCCGTGCGGCACCCGGTCGGCCGGGTCCTGCGCGGGGCCCGCGTCGCGTACCGGAGGCAGTACCGCAGTCTCCTCGGCCGCGCCCTGAGGGGCGGGCGGCTGCGGCAGTACGGCCGTCTCCTCGGAGTCCTGGCCGCCCGGTACGGGCAGCACGGTGGTCTCGTCGGAGGCGCCGGAACCGCCCGGCTGCCGCACCGGCTCGACCTGCTGCGGCCTGACCATGGGCGTCTGCACCGTCGTCTCGCTGTCCGATTCCACCGGAGCCCCGGACTCCACCGAAGCAGAATCCGCAGCCGGAGCCGAAGCACCCGCACCCGCACCCGCACCCGGCGAAGTAGCGCGCCGAGCCTGCTCCGCGCGCAGCAGCGCCTCCTCCGCCTTGCGCTGCTTCTCCAGGCGCCGCTCCTCGGCCTCCGCCCGCAGCCGCGCCTCTTCCTCGGCCTGGCGGCGCCGGCGCTCCTCCTCGGCCGCGCGGACCTGCTCCTCGGCCTCGCGGCGCTTGCGCTCCTCCTCGGCGAGGCGGCGGGCCTCCTCGGCGCGCTGCCTGGCCTCCTCCGCCTGGCGCTCAGCCTCGCGGCGGCGCGCCTCCTCCAGCTCGCGGCGCTTGCGCTCCTCCTCCTCGGCGCGCAACTTGGCGAGCTGCTCCTGCCGTTCACGCTCCAGGCGCTCTTCCTCGGCCTTCCGCGCGGCCTCTTCCTCGGCCTTGCGCCGGGCCTCTTCCTCGGCCGCCTTGCGCGCCTCGTCCTGCGCCTTCAGCTCGGCGTCGGACAGCGGCAGCATCTGGTCGAGGCGGTGGCGTACGACCGTGGTGACCGCTTCGGGCTCCTGGCCCGCGTCCACCACCAGGTAGCGGCCCGCGTCGGCGGCGGCGAGCGTCAGGAAACCCGCCCGTACGCGCGCGTGGAACTCGGCAGGCTCCGACTCCAGGCGGTCGGGCGCCTCGGTGAACCGTTCCCTCGCCGCTTCCGGGGAGACATCGAGCAGCACCGTGAGATGCGGAACCAGGCCGTCCGTCGCCCACCGCGAGATCCGGGCGATCTCGGTCGGCGACAGGTCACGACCGGCGCCCTGGTACGCGACCGAGGAGTCGATGTACCGGTCGCTGATCACGACGGCACCGCGCTCAAGGGCGGGCCGTACGACGGTGTCGACGTGCTCCGCGCGGTCCGCGGCGTACAGCAGCGCCTCCGCGCGGTGCGAGAGTCCGGCCGACGAGACGTCGAGCAGGATCGAGCGCAGCCGCTTGCCGACCGGCGTCGCGCCCGGCTCGCGGGTGAGGACGACCTCGTGCCCCTTGGCCCTGATCCACTCGGCGAGCGCCTCGGCCTGGGTGGACTTGCCCGCTCCGTCGCCGCCTTCGAGGGCGATGAAGAACCCGGTGGTGGCGGGCGCCTGCACCGGCTCTGCGCCACGCAGCGCCTCGCTCAGGTCGCGCCGCAGCGGCACCCCGGACCGGTCGTCGGCCTTCGCGAGTACGAGAGCGGCGACCGGAAGCAGCAGCGCACCGGCCAGCATCAGCGTGAAGGCGGCGCCGCCGTGCGCGAACACGAACTTGCCGCTCTCAAGGCGGTGCGGCCCGATCGCCGCGGCCAGCAGCGGAGCGGAGATCGCGCCGAGCGCCACGAGGACGCGTACGACCGCCTGCAGGTGTTCTGTCGTACGGGCCCGCCGGAAGTCCTCGACCTCCAGGTCGAGCAGGGCGTGCCCGGTGTTGGCGGCGACTCCGGCGGTGAAGCCGGAGAGCGCGACGATGAGCAGGACCGTCGTCGGGTCGGGCACCAGACCGGCCGCGAGCAGGCCGATGCCGGTGATCGCGATGGCCAGGGCCAGCAGTCGGCGGCGGGACAGGCCGGGCAGTACGGACGGCGCCGAGCGGATGCCGATGACGGTGCCGCCGGTCAGCCCGGCGACGAGCAGGCCGAAGAGGACCGGACCGCCGTCCAGGTCCACGGCGTGCAGCACGGCCACGGCGACCGCGGCCGAGATCGCGCCGGCGACCGCGGCGCAGGCGAGCACGAACAGCGGGATGGCACCGGTGCGCCCCTTGTCCACGCCGGACCCGGTCTTCGGGCGGCGCATGCCCTCCAGCGGCGAGCGGGGGCGCGGGGTCTGGGTGTCGGGCAGCTCGATGAAGTACACGACGGAGAACGACGCCGCGAAAAGACCGGCCGCCACGTACGAGCCGAGTGCCGCCTGGTGCTGGGCGAACCAGTCGATCCCGGCGCCGAGCAGATTGCCCACGAGCGTCACGGCGATCAGGGAGAGCGCGGCCAGCGGCAGGGCGACGAACCCAGTGCGCAGGGAGAGCCGGCGCAGCGCGTCCAAGTGGTCGGGGAGCGGCCGCACCGTGGCGCCCTCGGGCGGCGGCGCGGGCAGCAGGGCGGGCGCGGCGCTCTCGCGGGACACCGTCCAGAAGCGCTCGGCGACACCGATGACGAAGCCGGTGATGAGCAGCACCGCGAGGGCGTTGTCGGGCGTCCAGTCGATCCACAGCGGCGCGACGATCAGCAGCACGGCCCGCAGGGCGTCGGCCGTGACCATCGTCCAGCGCCGGTCGAGCGGGCCCTGCGCGGAGGTGAGCGAGGTGAGCGGGCCGAGCAGGACCGCGCCGAAAAGCAGCGTGGCGAGGACGCGCACACCGAAGACCGCCGCCACGGCGAAGGCCGCTCCGCGGTATCCGCCGCCGAACGTGCTCTCCGCGACCGCCGCCTGGAGCGACAGCACCACGAGAACGAGGAGGGCGAGGGCGTCACCGATACTGCCCACCAGTTGTGCGCTCCACAGCCGCTTGAGCGGGGGGAAGCGCAGCAGCGCACGGACGGCGCGTTCGCGGGAGTCGGCGACCAGGGCGTCGTCGGGGTCGTGGTTCACGACCGTTGGCTGCTCGGCACGCGTCATCCTGTCAGCCTATCGGCAAGCGTGGTGTCCCCGGAGGCCTGGCCGAACATACGGCCGCACGCGACCGCGCCCGGCGGCCCGCCCGTACGACCGCGGGGCGGGCCGATTGCTCGGCCCGCCCCGCGGGTTAGTGCCACGCGCTCCACAGAGGCGCGGAGGAGAGTGACGGAGGTGAGTCTCAGTCCTCCGACGACGCCTCCGACGACACCTTCGCGGAGGCCGTCTTCTTGGCCGGGGCCTTCTTCGCGGCCGCGGTCTTGGCTGTGGTCTTCTTCGCCGCCGTCTTCTTGGCGGTGGTCTTCTTGGCGACCGTCTTCTTAGCGGCGGTCTTCTTGGCCGGAGCCTTCTTCGCGGGCGCCTTCTTGGCGGTCTTCTTCTTCGCCGGGCCCTTGGCGCGCTTCTCCTCGAGCAGCTCGAAGCCGCGCTCCGGGGTGATGTCCTCGACGGAGTCAGCCGCCCGCAGAGTGGCGTTGGTCTCGCCGTCCGTGACGTACGCGCCGAAGCGACCGTCCTTGACGACCACCGGCTTCCCGCTGACCGGGTCGTCGCCGAGCTCCTTGAGCGGCGGCTTGGCGGCCGCGCGGCCACGCTGCTTCGGCTTGGAGTAGATCTCCAGGGCCTCTTCCAGCGTGATCGTGAACAGCTGCTCCTCGGCGTCGATGGAGCGCGAGTCGGTGCCCTTCTTCAGATACGGGCCGTACCGGCCGTTCTGCGCGGTGATCTCCACGCCTTCGGCGTCCGTGCCCACCACGCGTGGCAGGGACATCAGCTTCAGGGCGTCGTCGAGGGTCACCGTGTCCAGGGACATCGACTTGAAGAGGGAGGCGGTCCGCGGCTTCACCGCGTTCTTGCCGGTCTTCGGGGTGCCCTCGGGGAGCACCTCGGTGACATACGGGCCGTACCGGCCGTCCTTGGCGACGATCTCGTTGCCGCCGACCGGGTCCTTGCCGAGCGCGAAGTCGCCGCTGGGCTTGGCGAGCAGCTCCTCCGCGAACTCCACCGTCAGCTCGTCCGGAGCCAGGTCGTCCGGAACGTCCGCGCGCTGGTGGCTCTCCTCGCCCTTCTCGCCCCGCTCGATGTACGGGCCGTACCGCCCGACGCGGAGCAGGATGCCCTCGCCGACCGGGAAGGAGGAGATCTCACGGGCGTCGATCGCACCGAGGTCGGTGACGAGTTCCTTGAGGCCGCCGAGGTGGTCCCCGTCGCCGTTCCCGGCGTCCGAGGCGGAGCCCTCCGCCTCGCCCTCGCCGAAGTAGAACCGCTTCAGCCACGGCACGGCCTGCGCCTCGCCCCGCGCGATGCGGTCGAGGTCGTCCTCCATGCGCGCCGTGAAGTCGTAGTCGACGAGCCGCCCGAAGTGCTTCTCGAGCAGGTTGACCACGGCGAAGCTCAGGAAGGACGGCACGAGCGCCGTGCCCTTCTTGAAGACGTACCCGCGGTCGAGGATGGTGCCGATGATCGACGCGTACGTCGACGGGCGGCCGATCTCGCGCTCTTCGAGCTCCTTGACCAGGGACGCCTCGGTGTACCTGGCCGGCGGCTTGGTGGCGTGGCCGTCGACGGACAGCGCGTCGGCGGAGAGCGCGTCGCCCTCGCTGACCTGCGGAAGCCTGCGCTCACGGTCGTCGAGCTCGGCGTTCGGGTCGTCCGCGCCCTCGACGTAGGCCTTCATGAAGCCGTGGAAGGTGATGGTCTTGCCGGAGGCGCTGAACTCGGCGTCGCGGCCGTCGGCGGCGGTGCCACCGATCTTGACCGTGACGGAGTTACCGGTCGCGTCCTTCATCTGGGAGGCGACGGTCCGCTTCCAGATCAGCTCGTAGAGCCGGAACTGGTCGCCGGTCAGACCGGTCTCGGCGGGGGTGCGGAAGCGGTCGCCCGAGGGGCGGATCGCCTCGTGCGCCTCCTGCGCGTTCTTGACCTTGCCGGCGTACGTACGCGGCTTGTCCGGCAGGTAGTCGCTGCCGTAGAGCTGCGTGACCTGCGCACGGGCCGCGGACACGGCGGTGTCCGACAGCGTCGTGGAGTCCGTACGCATATAGGTGATGAAGCCGTTCTCGTACAGCTTCTGCGCGACCTGCATGGTGGCCTTCGCGCCGAAGCCGAGCTTGCGCGACGCCTCCTGCTGCATCGTCGTCGTACGGAACGGGGCGTACGGCGAGCGGCGGTACGGCTTCGACTCGACGGAGCGGACCGCGAACCGGGTGTTCTCCAGGGCCGCGGCGAGCGAGCGGGCGTTGGCCTCGTCCAGGTGCAGCGTGTCTGACTTGAGCTGTCCGACCGAGTTGAAGTCGCGGCCCTGCGCGATGCGCTTGCCGTCGACCGTGGTGAGCCGGGCGATCAGCTGCGAGGGGTCGGAGGCGTCCCCGCCGCGGCCGGTGCCGAAGGTGCCGGTCAGGTCCCAGTACTCGGCGGAGCGGAAGGCGATGCGCTCGCGCTCACGCTCGACGACGAGGCGGGTGGCGACGGACTGCACACGGCCCGCCGACAGGCGCGGCATGACCTTCTTCCACAGGACCGGCGAGACCTCGTAGCCGTAGAGGCGGTCGAGGATACGGCGGGTCTCCTGGGCGTCGACCATGCGCTTGTTGAGCTCGCGCGGGTTGGCCACGGCGCTGCGGATCGCGTCCTTGGTGATCTCGTGGAAGACCATCCGGTGGACCGGGACCTTGGGCTTCAGGACCTCGAGGAGGTGCCACGCGATGGCTTCGCCCTCGCGGTCCTCATCGGTGGCGAGGAAGAGTTCGTCGGACTCCTTGAGGAGGTCCTTGAGCTTCTTGACCTGGGCCTTCTTGTCAGCGTTGACCACATAGATCGGCTGGAAGTCGTGCTCGACGTCCACCCCGAGGCGGCGCACCTCGCCGGTGTACTTGTCGGGTACCTCGGCGGCGCCGTTGGGGAGGTCGCGGATGTGCCCGACGCTCGCTTCGACGACGTAACCAGGGCCGAGGTAGCCCTTGATCGTCTTCGCCTTGGCAGGCGACTCGACGATGACGAGTCGGCGGCCGCCGTGTGCGGTCTCGCTGGTCGGGGACAACGTTTGCTCTTCTCTCCGGTCGACGCTCGGTGGCTCTGCGGTGGCTCCGCGAATCGCTGTTCTGCGGTCCCCGTACGCCCTCGCACGGCGGTTCGTGCACCTTCATCAGGTGACGCCGTACGCGTTCATACGGTGACGCTGCGGAGTGTGACGGTACAGCCCGCCCCCGTGTCAAACGGGAAAAGCCCGCAACGGCCACTCGAACGGTAACCCGACTACCGTCATTCCTGCCGCCCGGAGTGTCTACCTGCCCTTTCGGCAATATCCGGAATCGTGCCTCTCAGATTCCACCCGGCGGTCACACCGGAGCCACACCTGGATCATCCCCAGGTCACCCTGCCGTCCACCACTGTCCGCCACCCCGGTTTTCCGCTCCCCGCGCTGGTCACGGGTGCTCGCGGGCCGGCCACAGTCGTGCCGTCGCCGGGCCCGTTCTAGAGCCCTGCCAGAAGCCCTGCCAGGTGTCCGCTCACCGCTGCTCGCGGGAGCCCGTACGCGGCCCGATCGCCGTGGCCTTCCGTGGGACGGCTCACAGTCGCGTGAAACACCACACCCCGAGCGCCAGGGCGACCACGCCGACCCCGGCACCGAAGGCCACCGATGCGACCGGGTTCACACCCTGCGCCACCGGGGCGCGGTGCAGCGCTCTCGTTCCGGTCCATGCCAGCAGCCCGACCCCGAACAGGGTGAACACCGCTCCCGCGAAGATCGCTGGTCCGCTCTCCATGTCCGCATCCTCCCGCCCGGGTGCCCAGGGCTCGGACGCTGACACGTGCGGAACACGACCTCCACACGTCCGGGCGTCCCGGGCGCGAACCACGGGTGAACGGGGACCGTCGCGCGAGCCGACCCCGCACCCGCCGCGCCGAAGCGGGTCACGCGGGTCACGCCCCGTCGGCCCACGCGGATCGCACCCCGACCACCTACGCCGGTCGCGCCACCGGCTCCAGGAACCCCTGCTCGACCAGGAGCCGGATCTGCTGCGGCGTGCGGTCGCGCAGCAACACCGGGTCCTCGCCGACCAGTTGCGCGATGGCGTCCAGGATGCGGCCCGCGCTGAGCGTGCCGTCGCACACCCCGGCGAAGCCCGCACCGACGGTGTCCACCTTGGTGGCCCGGCGCATACCGCGGTGCTGGCGAAGCACGACGTGCTCCGGGTCCTCTGCGCCCGGGAGCCCGACCTGCTCCTGCACGACCTCGGCGCCCAGCTTGAAGTGCCCGGCGAGCAGCGCCGCGTCGTCCGTGTCCCGCAGGTAGTCAAGGCGCTCGAAGTGCGCGCGCACCTCGTCACCGAGGGGCTGCTCGACCGGGTGCGGCCACTCCTCGACGGTCACCGAGGGGTTCGCCGAGCCGGACTTCCTGAGCGTGATCCAGCCGAAGCCCACGGCTTTGGTCTCGCGGGCCTCGAACTCGTCGAGCCACTCCTCGTACCGGGCCGCGTACTCGTCGGGGTCCTGGCGGTGGTCCCCCGCGTCGCGCAGCCACAGTTCGGCGTACTGCGTGATGTCCTGCACCTCGCGCTGCACGATCCAGGCGTCGCAGTCACGCGGCACCCAGGAACGGAGCCGGTCCTGCCACTCCTCCCCCTCCACGTGCTGCCAGTTGGCGAGGAACTGGGCGTACCCCCCTTCGTTCAGCCGTGCCCCCGCCTCCTGAACGAGCGAGCGGCACAGATCGTCCCCGCCCATCCCGCCGTCGCGGTAAGTCAGGCGCGCGCCGGGCGAGATGACGAACGGCGGGTTGGAGACGACCAGGTCGTACGTCTCGTCGCCGACCGGCTCGAACAGCGAGCCCTCCTTGAGCTCCGCCGCGGGCGCGCCGGACAGCGCAAGAGTGAGCCCGGTGACGCTCAGCGCACGGGGGTTGAGGTCGGTCGCGGTGACCCGCGTCGCGTGCTGGGCGGCGTGCAGGGCCTGGATCCCGGAGCCGGTGCCGAGGTCGAGCGCACGGCCGACGGGGGTACGCACGGTGATCCCGGCGAGCGTCGTGGACGCCCCGCCCACGCCGAGCACTACGCCTTCGTCGTGGCTCCCGATGCCGCCCGCGCCGCCGACGGCGCAGCCGAGGTCCGAGACGATGAACCAGTCCGCACCGTCGGTCCCGCTGTACGGACGCACGTCCACCGTGGCCCGTACCGCGTCGCCGTCCTGGGTGAGCCACCCGTCGGCGAGGCACGCGTCGACGGGCAGAACCGACGCCACGCGCGCGTGCGGTACGGCCTGTTGGAGCAGGAAGAGGCGGACGAGCGCGGCCAGTGGCTCGTCGCCACGCGTGGCCCGCAGCGCGGGCACCGTCTCGCTCCGGGCGAGCGCGGCGTACGCGGGGGCGCCGAGGAGTTCGAGCAGTCCGTCAGCGGTGAAGTCCGCGTCGAGGAACGCCTCCCTGAGGCGGGCGGCGACTTCGGGGCGGTCGGTCGTGGGCAGGCTTGTCGTACGCACCCGGCCATTCTCCTCTTCCCGGCGCGCTCCTTCGCGCCCACCCGCGCCACGCACCGCGCGTGGGCGTCGAAAAGGCCCGGCACGCACGCGTGCCGGGCCTTTCGGTGTTCCTGGTGTTCCTGGGCCAAAGGCGTTACGCCCCGGCCCGCCGCGTGAGCGTCACGCCGTGGACGGCTCGGAGCCGTTCGACGGGGTGGCCTTGCAGCCGTCCTGCTTCTTGATGGCGTCGCCGACCTCGCCGCTGAGCAGCGTGTCCAGGGCTCCGTCGCCCTCTTTCTGGATCTTGCCGAGGTCGTCGGCGACCTTCTGGAGGCCCTCCGAGAACTCCTTGAGGCCCTCGGGCGACTGGTCCTTGGCGTCCAGGCCGTCGATGTTCTTCTTCAGTTCCTCGTACGACTTCGAGGCCTCGTTGAGGTCCTTCACGGCGTCCGTCTGGATCTTCTCGCCGTTGTCCACGGGCGGCGGCCCGGCCTTCTCCAGGGCCTGGGCGATCGCCTTGTCGGCGTCGGCGATGGCCTGGAACGCCTCCGAGTCGGCCTTCTGGATCTCCTCGGGCTTGCCGTCCGCGGCCGTGGAAACGATGGTCTGCTGCGCCTTCACGCTCTTCTCGAGCTGCGGCTGGATCTGGCCGCACAGCGACTTGGCCCAGTCGTTGAGCTTGTCTTCGTCGCTGTCTCCACACCCCGACAAGGCCAGTACCAGTACCGCACCGCCGGACAGTGCGGCTGCAAGCTTCTTGTTCACCGGATTGGTCCCTTCCATGGCTCTCGGCCCCGGAACATACACGCCAAGTGGGCGACAACCTCGGGTCGTGCGTCCGATTACCGCCCTATTAAAGCCATTTGCACCAAGGGAGAGGAGAGTCACTGAAACAAAAAGCGGACGTATGGCGCAACAAGGCGGGCGGACGGCGCGTCAAGAAGCGCCGCCCGCCCGCCTGTTGAGCGGTTGTCTCCGGTCAGGACACCACCGCCGGATCGGTCTGCTGCGCCACCCGGTCGGCCTCGGACTCGTCTCCCACGGCGATCCCGCGCCGCTTGGAGATGTACACCGCGACGACGATCACGACGATCGCGAACAGCGCGATGATCAGCCGTACGCCGACGCTGGCGTCGTCGCCGTAACTGAACTGCACGATCGCCGGAGCGATCAGCAGCGCCACCAGGTTCATCACCTTGAGCAGCGGGTTGATCGCCGGGCCCGCGGTGTCCTTGAACGGGTCGCCGACGGTGTCACCGATGATGGTCGCCTCGTGCGCCTCGGAGCCCTTGCCGCCGTGATGGCCGTCCTCGACGAGCTTCTTGGCGTTGTCCCACGCGCCACCGGAGTTGGCGAGGAAGACCGCCATCAGCGTGCCGGTGCCGATGGCGCCCGCGAGGAACGAGCCGAGCGCGCCGACGCCGAGCGTGAACCCGACGGCGATCGGCGTGAGCACCGCGAGCAGACCGGGGGTGGCCAGCTCGCGCAGCGCGTCCTTGGTGCAGATGTCGACGACGCGTCCGTACTCCGGCTTCTCCGTGTAGTCCATGATCCCGGGGTGCTCGCGGAACTGCCGACGCACCTCGAAGACCACCGCTCCCGCCGACCGCGAGACCGCGTTGATCGCGAGCCCGGAGAAGAGGAAGACGACCGCGGCGCCGAGGATCAGGCCCACCAGGTTGTTGGGCTGCGAGATGTCCATGACGAGGTTCATCGGAGCCCCGTCACCGAGTTTCTCGCCCACGTCCCTGGCCGCGCCCGCGATGGCGTCGCGGTACGAGCCGAAGAGGGCCGAGGCCGCGAGGACCGCCGTCGCGATGGCGATGCCCTTGGTGATGGCCTTGGTGGTGTTGCCGACGGCGTCCAGGTCGGTGAGCACCTGCGCGCCCGCGCCCTCGACGTCACCGGACATCTCGGCGATGCCCTGCGCGTTGTCGGAGACCGGCCCGAACGTGTCCATGGCGACGATGACGCCGACCGTGGTGAGCAGCCCGGTGCCGGCCAGGGCCACCGCGAACAGCGCCAGCATGATCGACGTACCGCCGAGCAGGAACGCCCCGTACACGCCGAAGCCGATCAACAGGGCGGTGTAGACGGCCGATTCGAGCCCGATGGAGATACCGGCGAGCACCACCGTGGCCGGTCCGGTCAGCGAGGTCTTGCCGATGTCCCTGACGGGGCGCCGGTTGGTCTCGGTGAAGTAGCCGGTCAGCTGCTGGATCAGGGCGGCGAGCACGATGCCGATGGCCACGGCGACCACGGCGAGCACCCGCGGATCCCCGCTCTTGGACTGGATCGCCGCGTCGGTGACGCCCTCCAACTCGGCGTACGTGGACGGCAGATAGACGTAGACCGCCGCCGCCACGAGGGCGAGCGAGATCACCGCGGAGATGAAGAAGCCACGGTTGATGGCGCTCATCCCGCTGCGGTCCTTGCGCCGCGGCGCCACGGCGAAGATGCCGATCATCGCCGTGATCACCCCGATCGCGGGCACGATCAGCGGAAACGCGAGTCCGGCGTCACCGAAGGCCGCCTTGCCGAGGATGAGCGCGGCGACCAGCGTGACGGCGTACGACTCGAAGAGGTCGGCGGCCATACCCGCACAGTCGCCGACGTTGTCGCCCACGTTGTCGGCGATGGTCGCGGCATTACGCGGATCGTCCTCCGGAATGCCCTGCTCGACCTTGCCGACCAGGTCGGCGCCGACGTCGGCGGCCTTGGTGAAGATGCCGCCGCCGACTCGCATGAACATCGCGATCAGCGCGGCACCGAGGCCGAATCCTTCGAGCACCTTGGGCGCGTCGGCGGCGTACACGAGGACCACGCAGGCAGCTCCGAAGAGGCCGAGCCCCACCGTGAACATGCCGACGACGCCACCCGTACGAAAAGCGATCTTCATCGCCTTGTGTGAAACGTCCGTCAGATCCTTTGCCGGTTCTCCTTCGGCCGGCGTCGCTTCACGAGCGGCCGCCGCCACCCGCACATTGCTGCGGACGGCGAGCCACATGCCGATATAGCCGGTGGCCGCCGAGAAAAGTGCTCCGACCAGGAAGAAGATCGAACGTCCTGCGCGCTGATCCCAGTCGTCCGCGGGCAGTAGCAGGAGCAGGAAGAACACCACGACGGCGAATACGCCGAGGGTTCGCAACTGCCGTGCCAGATACGCGTTCGCACCTTCCTGGATCGCGGTCGCGATCTCCTTCATGCTGTCGGTTCCTTCGCCCGCGGCGAGTACCTGGCGTACCAGGACCCCGGCCACGGCGAGCGCCGCGAGCCCGACAACACCGATCGCCAGCACGATGAGGCGGTTGTCGGAGGTCAGTACCGCGGCTGCGAAGGTTGAGGGGTGGTCAAACTGATGAGGGGTAGAAAGCCCCGCCATTCGTCCTCCTTGGCGCTTGGGCTGAGCTCAAGATGTGGACGGATTGTAGGGAGCGGAACCTGATCAAAACAGTGCGCGACAAACGGAATTGGCCTGCTCTTGCCCATCAGCAAATGATCGCGTCCGATGATTGCCCTCGAAAGTGGTAATGCTTCAAAGGCATTGACGCTTGATCAGTTTTGTTCAACAGCCGGATGTCAATACCTTTGGCCGAACCGGCGAGTGATCCAGAAATATGCCCGGACAGCGAAAAGGCCCTGTTGGACAGGGCCTCGGGAAAAGATCGCTGTGCGACGTTCAGCGAGCGTTGTCGCTCAACGAACGTGTTTGTTCAGGGAGGTGTTTGTTCAGGGAAGGGGTGTCGACGGTGCCGTGGGCCAGCTCATCTTGATGAGTCCGCCATCGGCTCCCGCCGTGACTTCCACGTCGTCGACAAGGCCGCTGATGACCGCGAGCCCCATATCGTCCTCGCCCTCGGCGTCCAGCTCCGCCGCGCCGTGCGCGCCCGGCCCTGAGTCCGCCCCGGACTGGCTCTCGGGGTGCGGAACCTGGTCACCCACCTCGATGGAGAACAGCTTCTCCTCCTCGACGAGGACCACCCGCACGGGCTCTCTGATGTCGTTGCTCTGGTGCAGACCGACGGCGCGCGAACAGGCCTCGCCGACCGCGAGTCGCACCTCGTCGAGTACGGCCTCGTCCACTCCGGCTCTGCGTGCCACTGCGGCCGCCACGAGCCTGGCGGTCCGGACGTGCTCGGGCAGCGCGCTGAAGCGGAGTTCAACGGTGGCCATGCATCCCCCTCAGACGAGTGAGCGTGTTTTCAAAGGTGCCGGGCCGACAACGGCCCGGCATCCCTCTGCTCCAACCGCCCCGGGCCGAGACCCGGGGCGTCGGCCGTCAGTCGGTGGCCGCCACCGCCTCGTCGACCGAGGTGTGAATGGGGAACACCTTGGTCAGGCCGGTGATGCGGAAGATCTTCAAAATGCGCTCCTGGTTGCACACCAGTCGCAGCGAGCCCTCATGGGCCCGCACTCGCTTGAGACCGCCAACCAGCACGCCGAGCCCGGTGGAGTCGAGGAAGTCCACGCCCTCCATGTCTACGACAAGGTGGAAACTGCCGTCATTCACCAGCTCGACCAGCTGCTCGCGCAGCTTGGGCGCGGTATATACATCGATTTCGCCACCGACCTCGACGACCGTACGATCGCCGACGGTACGGGTCGACAGGGACAGGTCCACGGATCCTCCAGCACCTTGCTATCGAGCGCTCGCCCCTCGGACACCTGTCATCAGGCCTGGGACGGTCGCCAGCCGCGATGGCATTCAATCACTTACCGGCGGGCGTGCACGACGCCTTACGACCATTGTCCGTCACGCCAGTGACACACTCGGTGCCGATGGCCAAGAATCACCGACCCGATCACCCCTCGGCGGGCACCCCGGAGCGCCCCTCTCCACGTGCGGTCCTGGACCGGCTCGCCTCCGGGGGAAGCCGGGCTTCGCGCATCACTCATACGGAGCACTTGCCCCCCAGGGAGGGCCGCCATGCCGTCTGGCCTGATCGCATCCGGACAGAAGTGATCTCAGCCGTTCATCAAGCGGGCATCGAGCATCCTTGGGCCCATCAGGCGGAAGCCGCCGAGCACGCCCTCGACGGCGAGTCGGTCGTCGTCGCCACCGGCACCGCCTCCGGCAAGTCCCTCGCCTACCTGGTGCCGACCCTCTCCGCGCTCCTGGACGGCTCCGAGGCGCCGAACGGGCGAGGCGCGACCGCCCTCTACCTCGCGCCCACCAAGGCCCTCGCCGCCGACCAGTGCCGGGCCGTGAAGGAGCTGGCCGCCCCACTCGGACACGCCGTGCGACCCGCGGTCTACGACGGCGACACCCCCGTCGAGGAACGCGAATGGGTACGTCAGTACGCCAACTACGTCCTCACCAACCCGGACATGCTGCACCGCGGCATACTCCCGTCCCACCCCCGCTGGTCCTCCTTCCTGCGCGCGCTGCGCTATGTCGTGATCGACGAGTGCCACACCTACCGCGGTGTCTTCGGCTCGCATGTCGCCCAGGTGCTGCGCCGACTGCGCCGCCTCTGCGCCCGCTACGGCTCCGACCCGGTCTTCCTCCTCGCCTCCGCCACCGCCGCCGACCCGTCCATAGCCGCGGGCCGGCTCACCGGTCTGCCCGTGAAGGAGGTCGCCGACGACGCCTCCCCGCGCGGCGAACTCGTCTTCGCCCTGTGGGAGCCTCCGCTCACCGAGCTGCACGGCGAGAAGGGCGCCCCCGTCCGCCGTACCGCCACCGCCGAGACCGCCGACCTCCTCACCGACCTGACCGTCCAGGGCGTGCGAACGGTCGCCTTCGTACGGTCCCGCCGGGGCGCCGAGCTGATCGCCCTGATCGCGCAGGAACGGCTCGCCGAGGTCGACCGCTCCCTGGTGCACCGCGTCGCCGCCTACCGGGGCGGCTACCTTCCCGGCGAGCGGCGCGCCCTTGAACGCGCCCTGCACTCCGGCGAGTTGCTCGGCCTCGCCGCCACCACCGCCCTCGAACTCGGCGTCGACGTCTCCGGCCTGGACGCCGTCGTCATCGCCGGTTACCCAGGCACCCGCGCCTCCCTCTGGCAGCAGGCGGGCCGCGCCGGCCGCTCGGGGCAGGGCGCGCTCGCGATCCTCGTCGCCCGGGACGACCCGCTGGACACGTATCTCGTCCACCACCCCGAGGCGCTCTTCCAGCAGCCCGTCGAGTCGACCGTCCTGGACCCGGACAACCCGTACGTCCTGGCGCCCCACCTGTGCGCGGCGGCGGCCGAACTCCCCCTCACCGACGATGACTTGAACCTCTTCGGGCCGACCACCGAGGAGCTCATGCCGCAGCTGGAGGCCGCGAAGCTGCTGCGCCGCCGCGCCAAGGCCTGGCACTGGACCCGCCGCGAACGCGCCGCCGACCTGGCCGACATCCGGGGCGAGGGCGGCACCCCCGTCCAGGTCGTCGAGGCCGGGACCGGCACGCTCCTCGGCACCGTCGACGCCTCCGCCGCCCACACCGCCGTGCACGCCGGGGCCGTCCACCTCCACCAGGGCCGTACGTATCTGGTGCGCGAACTGGACCTGGAGGACTCGGTCGCCCTCGTGGAGCAGGCCGACCCGCCCTACTCCACGACCGCCCGCGACACCACCGCCATCTCCGTCCTGGAGACCGACGTGGAGGTCCCCTGGGGCCAGGCCCGCCTCTGCTACGGCTCCGTCGAAGTCACCAACCAGGTCGTCTCCTTCCTCCGCCGACGCCTCATCACCGGCGAGGTCCTGGGCGAGACCAAGCTCGACCTCCCTCCTCGTACGCTGCGCACCCGCGCCGTGTGGTGGACGGTCACCGAGGACCAGCTGGACGCGGCGCGCATCAACCCGGAGATCCTCGGCGGCGCCCTGCACGCCGCCGAACACGCCTCCATCGGCATGCTGCCGCTCTTCGCCACCTGCGACCGCTGGGACATCGGCGGCGTGTCCGTGCCCCTGCACCCCGACACCCTGCTGCCCACCGTCTTCGTCTACGACGGTCAGCCCGGCGGGGCCGGCTTCGCCGAGCGCGCCTTCCACACCGCCCGCGAGTGGCTGTCCGCCACCCGGCAGGCCATCGCGTCCTGCGAGTGCGACGCCGGCTGCCCGTCCTGCGTGCAGTCCCCCAAGTGCGGCAACGGCAACGACCCCCTGCACAAGCGCGGAGCCGTCCGCCTTCTCACGGAACTCCTGAAGGCGGCGCCCGCACCGTAGGACCGGGCGGCAAGGCAGATCCCGCACCCGGCGGGCCAACACCCAGCGGCCCAGCGCTCGGTGGCCCGGCTCTGGGTGGTCCAGCGCTGGGTGGCCCGGCGAGCGCCCGTTGCCGCGCCCGGAACGCACCCGCTTGCGCCCGCACCGTCACATCGGCGATCTCCCCACGCACGGCGCACCGCACGACCTCGGCGCCCTGCGCCCGAGCCACCCGCACGGCCCTGGCGCAGGCCTCCTGCCGCCCCCGCAGAGCCCCGTCGGCGGCAGCGAGCGCCGCCAGGTCAGCGGCGCCACCGGCCCGGTGCCGGACCAACACCGCCTGCCCCAGGAGCAGTACGGCACCGAAGACGGCACACAACGCCGCGGCCACCATCACCACCCAGATCGTCGCCGAGCCCCGCTCACCGTCGACCCCGCCGATCCCCTCGCCCCTGGGCGCCCTGCCCTTCCGCCACACCTCAACGCCCTTGCCCCGTAAGGCCTTCACCCCTCCCGTCACGATGGCCCCACGCTCTCCTCCGCCAGCGCGACCGCCTCGGCCTCCAGGTCGAGCGTCAGCGCCCGCGGGCCCGGCGCATGGGCCTCGACCGTCACGCGGACCAGGTCGCCCTCCCTGCGCACCACGACCCGGGCGCCCTTCGGAGCGGCCTGCTCCGCCGCTCTGATCGCCGCGTGGTCCGGTTCCTGCCGGGCCGCCGCCCGCGCTCCCGCACGGGCCGCGTCCACACACTGGATCTGCGCCATGGCGGCCATCAGCCCCCACAACAGGGCCACTCCGAAGATCAGGAGCACCGGAATCGCGGTGGCGGCCTCGGCGGTCACATAGCCACCGTCACGCTCCCCGCCGAAGGGCGACCGCGCGGCACGGGCCACCTCCGACTCCGGCTCGTCGAAGTCGTGCCCGCCGGAGTCCGGCTCGTCGAAGTCGGCCTCGTCGAAGTCCGGTCCCACGCAAGTGCGTTCCGGGTACGGCAACAGCCCCTCACACCTGGACACCGAGCGCCTTCCCGATCACCGACTCCAGGGCCGCTTTCACCCCGTCGGACGTCACGATCTTGTAGAGCAGCGCGGCGAAGCCACACGCCGCGACCGTGCCCAAGGCGTACTCGGACGTCGTCATGCCCGCGTCGCCCGCCCGCATCCGGGCCCGTACCGCTCGCAGCGCGGCGCCCGTCAGGCCGCGTACGCCGCAGCCCTCTCGACCCCGATCCATCACATACCGCATCACAACCCCCGTACTCTCCAACTCAGTTGATCTTCACTTTCAGTCGGTGCCGAGCACTCCACCGGCGAGCCCGATGACCACCGGGACCACGCCGACCGTGAGGAACGCGGGCAGCAGGCACAGCCCCACCGGGGCGGCGATGAGCACACCCGCCCGATGTGCCCGCGCCGCCGCCGTGCGCGCCCATTCCGCTCGGCAGTCACCGGCGATCCGCTCCAGCTCCTCGGACGCCGGCGCCCCCGATTCACAGGCCCGGCCGAGGCAGCGGGCCAGCGGGTGCGCACCCGGTATCGCCTCCAACCGGCCCCATACCTGGGTCACTTCGCCACCGAGCCGCAGTTCCACGGCAGCCCGCGCGAGCCGGTCGCCCACCGGGCCGCGCAACGACTCCCCCACCGCTTCGGCGGCGGCCACGGGACCGGCGCCCGCTGTCACGCATGCCGCCACCAGGTCGGCGGCGAGCGGAAGTTGACGCTCCGCCTCGGCCAGCTCAGCAGGGCTTACGGCACCGTCCGAGGCCTCAGCCGCCGATCGCTCACGTTGACGCATCCACAGCCGCCCGCCGTACCCCGCGAGACCACCGACAACAGCGCCGAGGACTCCGCCCACCAGCACGAAGCCACCACAGGCAGACCCCAACACCGGGGCCCACCCGGCCAGTTCAGCCACCCGGAACGGGCGCCTGCGCGGCGCAGGCTCCTCGCCGAACAGTTCGCGCGTCCGCCTTCGTGCCCTGCGCGCCCGGCGGTCCGCCGCCACCGCGAACGCGACGACCACCAGCATGGCAGCCAGGGCCATCGACGCCCCCAGCCTGTGGATAACCTCGGGCCCTGCACCGCTTCGCCCCAGAAACGCGAGCCCCGCACCCGTATCCACCACGTCACCGCCCCTCCGCGCGGCGCACGATGCGCACCGCCCACCAGATGCCCGCCCCTTCCAGCACACCGCCGAGCGCCAGACAGCCGACCCCGGCAGGGGTGTGCAGCAGGACGCCCAAGGGGTCGGCGCCGAGTCCGATGCCCATGAGGAGCCCCACCACCGGCAACGCGGCAAGCAGAACCGCGGTGGACCGCGCCGTCGACAACCGCACCCGCAGATCGGCACGTTGGTCCCGCTCGGCGCGCAGCGCACCCTCCAGCCGGCCGAGCCCCGCGGCGAGCCCGCCACCGCTGTCGACCGCGACCCGCCAGCACGCGGCGATGCCGAGCAGGCCCTCAGCCCCGGGTTCGGCGCCCGCGGCCCGCAACGCCCCCGGCACGTCCCCGCCGAACCGTGCCGCCGCGAGCACCGCACCCTCCGCCTCGCCCAGCCCCGACTCACCCTCGACCGAGCGGACGGCCGCCAGCATCGCCGCCCCCGGCTGCCGTCCGGCGCGCACCTCGGCCGCGACCGCGCCGCACAGGGTGATCACCGCGTCGGCCCGCACCTGGCGCGTCCTGCGCCGCTCCCGGCTCCGCAACACCCGCCGTAGGAGCGGCACCCCGAGCGCACCCGCGAGCAACGGCAGCACCGACTCCCCGACGACCGCCACCACCGCTCCGACGGCCAGGCACCACCACTCGCGCCCTACGCGTGCCCGCACCCGCGCGAGCAGCCGTTCCCACGGCGGCACCGCCATCGGCTCGTACGCCGCCGCCCCGGCGAGCACAAACCGCGCCCGCCGCAGTCCACGGTCCTGCCCGACGAGCAGCCACGCCGCCGCGCCCGCGCACACTGCCGCGGCGTACACCGGTGCGGCCTGTCCACCCATCGCGCCCAACTCCCCGTTCACGCGGCCCCCTCCAGCAGTCGCTGCAACCTCGGCCAGCCACGCTCGTAGGCGAACGACTCCGCACCCCACCGCAGGGCCGGCACCGCCACCACGAGGCCCGTGGAACTCCGGTCGATGACACACACCTCAGCGATCCGCCGCCGCCCCGCTCGGTCCCGTACGAGATGGAGCACCACCGAGACCGCCGCGGCCACCTGGCTGTGCAGCGCCGCCCGGTCCAGACCCGCCGCGGTGCCGAGGGCCTCGAGGCGGGCCGGCACGTCGGTGGCGGCGTTGGCGTGGAGCGTGCCGCACCCTCCTTCGTGGCCGGTGTTCAGCGCGGCGAGGAGGTGCACGACCTCCGCTCCGCGCACCTCGCCGACGACCAGCCGGTCGGGCCGCATACGCAGGGCCTGACGGACCAGGTCCCGCAGGGTGACGCGGCCCGCGCCCTCCTGGTTGGCGGGCCGGGTCTCAAGCCGCACCACGTGCGGATGGTCAGGGCGCAGCTCGGCGGAGTCCTCGGCCAGCACGATCCGCTCGTCGGGTCCGACCAGACCGAGGAGAGCCGACAACAAGGTGGTCTTGCCCGAGCCCGTACCCCCGCTGATCAGAAACGAGATCCGGGCGTCGACCAGCGCGCGCAGCACCCGGTCACCGCCGGGCGGCACCGTGCCCGCCTCGACCAACTCCGTGAGCGAGAAGGCCTTCGGCCGCACCACCCGCAGCGACAGACAGGTCGAGCCGACGGCCACCGGTGTAAGCACCGCGTGCAACCGCGTCCCGTCGGGCAGCCGGGCGTCCACCCAGGGCCGGGCGTCGTCAAGACGGCGCCCGGCAACCGCGGCGAGCCGCTGGGCGAGCCGTCGCACCGCGCCCGCGTCCGTGAACGACACCCGGGTGAGCTCAAGGCCACTGCCCCGGTCCACCCACACCTGGTCGGGCCCGGACACCAGCACGTCGGTCACCTCGGGGTCGGCGAGCAGCGCCTCCAGCGGCCCCGCTCCGACCAGCTCTGAGCGCAAGTCCCGCACCACACGCAGTAGTTCGGCATCGCCCAGGACCCGGCCCTGTTCCCGCAGTGCCCGCGCCACCCCTGCCGGTGTCGGATCGGCGCCGGACGCGGCGAGCCACTGTCGTACTCCGTCGAGCAGTTCGGCCGTCATGACGCGCCCTCCACCGGAACGCGCTCCCAGAAGCCCGCGCAGAACCGGGCGAGCGCACCACGCGCGTCGGCACCCGGTGGCCGCTCGCCCTTCGTGAGGCCGTGCTCCTCCGGAACCTCGCCCGCGAGCGGGAGGCCGAGCAGCCGGGCGACCTGTTCGCCGTCGAGACCCGCGGTGCCGGGGCCTCGGACCACGGCACGCAGGTCCCGCAGCACCATCCCGACCGCCGAGGCGACCCGGCCGGCCGCCGCCACCGCGCGCAGCTCGGCCGGAACCACGAGGAGGCCGACATCGACCTGCGCCAGCGCTTCCGCGATGCCCTCGTCCACGCGGCGCGGCAGGTCCACCACGACCACACCGCCGCGGCGGCGGGCAGCCGCGAGTACGGCCCGCATGGCACCCGGAGGCACCGTCACCGTGTCGCCCCGGTCCCAGCTGAGCACCCGCAGGTCGTGCAGGCGGGGCAGCGACTCCTCCAGCGCCCTGGCCCCGACGCGCCCCTTGGACTCGGCGAACGCGGGCCAGCGCAGCCCCTTCGTGGTCTCACCGCCGAGCAGTACGTCCAGGCCGCCGCCCAAGGGGTCCGCGTCGATGAGCATGGTGCGCGTACCGGACCGCGCCGAGGTCAGCGCCAGGGCGCACGCGAGCGAGGAAGCCCCCGCGCCGCCCCTGCCTCCGACCACGCCGATGGTCAGCGCCGGTTCTCCCACGCCCTCGGCGACATCCGCGATGCGGTCGACGAGCCACGGTTCGGCGTCCGGCAGCCGCAGCACATGGTCGGCGCCGATCTCCACCGCCCGCTGCCAGACATCGGGGTCGTCCTGGTCGTGGCCGACGAGGACGACGCCACGTCGCCGGGCGGCGCCGCGCACCCGGTGCACCGCGTCGTCGCCGACCAGGACCATCGGCGCCGCCTCCCAGCCGCCCCTGCGCTCCGGCACCCCGTGATGGACCTCGGGCCTCGCCCCCGCGGCGGCACACAGCTTCAGCAGATCGTCGAGCAACCGCGGATCCTCGGTGACGATCAGCGGCCCGGCCCGCTCCTCTTCCTCGGCCGATCCCCGGTCATGCGTGATCGAACCCGTCATGACGCGGCCCCCCCTCTCGCTTGTGAACGTTGCGAACGATGTGAATCCGGCAGCCGCGATGGCGCCGATGAACGGGGCACGGACTTCGCGGCTGGAATCACGATGAGGCGAGGCGGGAAATCGTGTGGATCTTGGTCAAAAACTGTGGACAACTCAGCGGTTGTGAATAACTTCGTCACCCAAACCGGTGACGCCACAGAAATCTCCCGCAGAGCAGCGCATCCACTACGCACAGTCACGGATCTTGGGATGCGGCAGGCACACGCCGGACAGGCGTGACCAGGGCCAGGGAGGGCTGGAGAGGGCAAGAAAAAGGGGCCCAACCGGGCCCGGACATGCGACGACCCCCGCCGGGGGGGAGAGCGGGGGTCGTCCCCACGGTCCGACTCGGGGGGGGAGGAGCCAGACCGGGTTAGCACGGTCGCGAACGATCCGTGACTTCCATGGTGTACCCGAGAGCCTTCTCAGGCAAACCCACGCGCCACACCTTACGCCGAATGGTTGGCGCCTATGCTCGGGCTCGTGGAAAACCACTCCTTGCCCCGCACAGCTGCCTTCTTTGACCTGGACAAGACGGTCATTGCGAAGTCGAGCACGCTCACCTTCAGCAAGTCCTTCTACCAAGGCGGACTGATCAACCGCAGGGCCGTACTGCGCACCGCATATGCGCAGTTCGTGTTTCTCGCGGGTGGCGCCGATCACGACCAGATGGAGCGTATGCGCGCATACCTGTCGGCACTCTGCCGCGGGTGGAACGTGCAACAGGTCAAGGAGATCGTCGCCGAGACGCTGCACGACCTCATCGACCCGATCATTTACGACGAGGCCGCCTCCCTCATCGAGGAGCACCACACAGCCGGCCGCGATGTCGTGATCGTCTCCACTTCGGGTGCCGAGGTCGTCGAGCCGATCGGCGAACTCCTGGGCGCGGACCGGGTGGTGGCGACCCGCATGGTGGTCGGCGAGGACGGCTGCTTCACGGGCGAGGTGGAGTACTACGCGTACGGCCCGACGAAGGCCGAGGCGATCCGGGAACTTGCCAGGTCGGAGGGGTACGACCTGGACCGCTGCTACGCGTACAGCGACTCGGCGACCGACGTACCCATGCTGGAGACGGTCGGCCACCCGCACGCGGTCAACCCGGACCGCGCGCTGCGGCGTGAGGCGCTCGCCCGGGACTGGCCGGTGCTGGATTTCCACCGGCCGGTCCGCCTGAAGCAGCGGGTACCTGCCCTGTCGGCTCCGCCGCGACCCGCGCTGGTCGCGGCGGCCGCGGTCGGGGCGGCAGCGGCAACCGCGGGGCTCGTCTGGTTCGCGAGTCGGCGGCGTGCACTCGCCTCGTGAATTCGGGTCGGCCCCAGCGGAAACACAAGGGCGCCGGTTCGCCCGTATTTGAACCTAAAAGTAAAGATGTGAGCCCAGGGCTTTCGCATACCCCATGACAGGAGTACAAAGGAGTCAACGGCCCGCGAGACCAAGGACATCCGAGAGGATCACCTTTAAACGCAACTGAAGGCCCCACGGACCGAAGCATGGACGCCAAGCACCCACGCGACGTCGACCCGTCGATTACGGGCCAGCCGCACCAGGCAACGGGCAAAGTCCCCGACCTGATGGGCAATATTTCGAGGACGCATGGTAACTGGGTGAACATGCCAGCGGCGGTACCAGGACTGGTACCGCCGCAACCCTGTTCAGGGACTTTTTCGAAGCTTCCTTTTCTGAAGTTCCCGGGACATCGCCCCGAAAGTCGCCGTCAGGCCGCTCCGCGCTGAAGCGCCTCGCAGACCGCCGTCGACTCCCGCGCCCCGAGCTCAACCGCCTTGCCACAGTGCGCGATCCACGCCGCCATGCCCTCCGGCGTACCGGATGCGTACCCGTCGAGCGCGGCCACATAGGCGGCGCGTCCCAGCTCCCCGTGACCGGCCTCGGCCGGGCAGATCGCCTTCGGGTCGAGGCCGCTGCCGACCAGCACGAGGCGCTGCGCCGCCCGCGCGACCAGGCCGTTGTACGAGCCGAAGGGGCGCAGCGCGAGCAGCTCGCCGTGCACCACCGCCGCGGTCACCAGGGCGGGCGCGGAACTCCCGGCGATGATCAGTTCCGACAGGCCCTCCAGGCGCCCGGCGACCTCGTCCGCGGTGGGCACCGGAAGCTCCACGACCGGTTCATCGACCGGCTCGCCCGCGAGCCGCGGCCGCCCCACCGTGTCCTCCTGCACGCCGGCCGCGACCAGGTGCAGGCGGGCCAGGACGCGCAGCGGGGACTGCCGCCAGATGGACAGGAGTTGTCCCGCCTCGGCGGTGAGCCGGAGCGCGCCGCCCACCACGCGGGACTCCGCGTCACCGCTGAAGTCACTGCGCCTGCGCACCTCTTCGAGCGCCCAGTCGGCGCCGGACAGCGCGGCGGAACCACGGGCTCCACGGAGCGCCGCCTCGGCGGTGATCTCGGCGCTGCGGCGGCGCATGACGCGGTGGCCGTAGACCCGGTCGACGCTCTTGCGCACGGACTCCACGGACTCGGGGACGCCCGGCAGCGAGGCCAGCGCGGAGAGCGGATCGGCTGTCGTACTCATAGGTAAGCAGCCTACGCACTGGGCCCCGCCACCCCACGATGGAGTGGTCTTCTTCACGTGGAGTGACCGCGTACCGCGACCATCGCACTACTCTTCGTGAACATGAAGATCGCTTTCGTGGGGAAGGGCGGCAGCGGCAAGACCACGCTGTCCTCGCTCTTCATCCGACACATCGCCGCCACCGGCTCGCCCGTCGTCGCGGTCGACGCCGACATCAACCAGCACCTGGGTCCCGCCCTCGGTCTCGACGACGAAGAGGCCGCGGCGCTGCCCGCGATGGGCGCGCAGCTGCCGCTCATCAAGGACCATCTGCGCGGCAGCAACCCGCGGATCGCCTCCGCCGAGACAATGATCAAGACCACGCCCCCCGGCAGCGGTTCGCGACTGCTGCGGGTGCGCGAGGACAACCCGGTGTACGACGCGTGTGCGCGGACGCTGGAACTCGACGGCGCCGCCATCCGTTTGATGGTCACCGGCCCCTTCACCGAATCAGACCTCGGCGTCGCCTGCTACCACTCCAAGGTGGGCGCCGTGGAGTTGTGCCTCAACCACCTCGTGGACGGCCGCGACGAGTTCGTCGTGGTCGACATGACGGCGGGCTCCGACTCGTTCGCCTCCGGCATGTTCACCCGCTTCGACATGACGTTCCTGGTGGCCGAGCCGACCCGTAAGGGCGTGTCCGTCTACCGCCAGTACAAGGAGTACGCACGGGACTTCGGCGTCGCCCTCAGGGTCGTCGGGAACAAGGTGCAGGGGCAGGACGACATCGACTTCCTGCGCGCGGAGGTGGGCGACGACCTGCTCGTCACGGTCGGACACTCGGACTGGGTACGGGCGATGGAGAAGGGTCGGCCGCCCCGCTTCGAGCTGCTCGAGAACGCCAACCGGCACGCCCTGGCGACGATGTTCACCGCCGCCGACGCCACATACGGGCACCGCGACTGGGAGCGGTACACCCGGCAGATGGTGCACTTCCACCTGAAGAACGCGGCGAGTTGGGGGAACGCGAAGACCGGGGCCGACCTGGCGGACCAGGTCGACCCCGACTTCGTACTGCGTGAGAACCCCGAGACGGTCGGGGTCAGTGCTGCGGGTGCTCCTCAGCCGGCTTGACGGCGGGGGCGCCCGGAACGCCCTTGGGCGCCGGAGCGGGACGGCCGGAGAAGAAGGCCGGCCAGCCCTCCTTCGGCGCCTTGCCCACGGGCAGGTCGGCGAGCTTCGCCAGGACCTTCGGGTCCTGGGCGTCCAGCCAGTCGGAGAGCTGGCGGAAGGAGACGCAGCGGACCTCGCTCTTGGTGCAGACCCGCTCGATGGTCTCCTCGATGGCACGCATGTAGGTGCCGCCGTTCCAGGACTCGAAGTGGTTGCCGATGATCAGCGGGGCGCGGTTGCCCTTGTAGGCGCGGTCGAAGCCCTGGATCAGGCCGTCGCGCATCTGGTCGCCCCAGTACTCGTGCTTCGACGGGTCACCCTGTGAGCTGGTGCCGGACTGGTTGACCATGAAGTTGTAGTCCATGGTCAGCGTCTCGAACTTCCGCCCGGGGACCGGGACCAGCTGCATCGACAGGTCCCACAGGCCGGCCTTCTTCTTCGGCCAGACCTGGTTGTTGACGCCGCTGGTGTCGTAGCGGAAGCCGAGCTCGCGGGCCGCGCGGGTGAAGTTCTTCTGCCCCTCGAGGCAGGGCGTGCGGGCGCCGATGAGCTCCTTTTCGTAGTCGAAGGGCAGTGCCGCGGCCTTCTTGGCGCCGGTGTTCGTCTTCCAGCGCTTCACGAAGGACTTGGCCTGCTCGATCTCCGACTTCCACTCCTCGACCGACCACTCGCCGACCCCGCCGCCCTTGCCGCAGAAGTGGCCGTTGAAGTGCGTGCCGATCTCGTTGCCCTCCAGCCACGCGCCGCGCAGCTGGGTCACGGTGTTCTCGATGCCCTCGGTGTCGTTGAAGCCGATGTCGGAGCGGCCTGCCGAGTGCTGCGGCGGCTCGTAGAGGTCCTTCTTGTCCTCGGGGAGCATGTACACGCCGCTGAGGAAGTACGTCATGGTGGCGTTGTTCTTCTTCGCCACCTTGCGGAAGTGCGAGAACAGCTTCTGGCTGTCCTCGCCCGCGCCGTCCCAGGAGAACACCACGAACTGCGGCGGCTTCTGACCCGGCTTCAGCCGTTCTGCCGTGGGCAGATGCGGCTGGGTTCCGGTGTACGCGGTGGATCCGTCGCCGATGAGCCGGACCGCGCTCTTGGGGGCGGGCGCGGGCTGCGCCTTCTTCGGGCCGTGCGCGCCTTCCTTGACGCCGGTCGCAGCGCTTCCGCAACCGGCCAGTGCGACGGCGCAGGCCGCGACGGCGACGCCCGCGGCGAGCTTCTTGGTGGCGGCCATCATCCGCCCACCTCTTCCTTCGGGTCGTGATTCTTCGGCGTGGAGGGGGCCGGGCGCGCCTGAATTCGCCGGGAATTCCGACATGAAGGGATGAAACACCCAACCCAGAAATTTCGTCCTATAACCGACGGTGCCGTCAAAGTCGCATGCCCGCCCGAACCAGCCGGAACGACAAGCCGCACGAAAGGACTAATCACTCTCCGGAGTGAATACTTACCCCATTCGCCCGGAATATCCGACCCTTGCCTTTACTCTCCATTACGGTTTGTTTACCGAGAGTTGATTAATCCCGCCGCTGTACGCCGTGACCCACGGCCGCGTCCCCCTGCCCCGGTACCGCCCCGGGGAGTCCGAGCGACCGCGTAAGCCCCGGAGGAGACGGGAACCATGACTGCCTACGTCCACACCCGCACCGACGACTCTTCAGAACCGGCGGACGACCGGCGACCACACGGCCCGCCGCCCGCCCCCAGGCGCCGTTTCAAGATCGCCGGCGCCGATCTGTCCGCATCGATCGCCGTCTTCCTGATCGCGCTGCCGCTGTCCCTCGGCATCGCTCTCGCCACCGGGGCACCGCTCCAGGCCGGACTCGTCGCCGCAGCCGTCGGCGGACTCGTGGCCGGGCGTCTCGGCGGTGCACCCTTGCAGGTGAGCGGGCCCGCGGCCGGGCTCACCGTGGTCACCGCCGACCTGATCCAGCAGTTCGGCTGGCGCACCACCTGCGCCATCACCGTCATCGCCGGGCTCGCCCAACTCGGCCTGGGCTGCCTGCGGGTGGCCCGGTCCGCGCTCGCCGTCAGCCCGGCGATCGTGCACGGCATGCTGGCCGGTATCGGCGTCACCATCGCGGTGGCGCAGCTGCACATCGTGCTCGGCGGCAATCCGCACAGCTCGGTGTTGGGCAACGTGCGGGAGCTGCCGGCCCAGTTGGCTCATCTGCACCCGGCCGCGCTGGCGATGAGCGCGCTGACGATCACGCTCCTGCTGCTGTGGCCCCGGATGCCGGGCCGGGCCGGCCGCCTCGCCCGCAAGGTGCCCGCGCCGCTCGTCGCGGTAGCCGGTGCCACTGCCGTCGCCGCGCTGGCCGGGCTGAGCCTGCCCAAGGTCGATCTGCCGTCCTGGAAGAGCCACGCGCTGGCCGGGCTGCCCGAGGGGCCCGTGCTCGCTCTGGTCGCCGCTGTCCTGACGACCACGCTGGTGTGCAGCGTGCAGTCACTGCTCGGCGCCGTCGCCGTGGACAAGCTGACGGCCGGGCAGTCCGGGCTTTCCTCACCGCCGCAGCGCGCCGATCTCGACCGGGAACTGCTGGCTCAGGGCGCGGCCAACATCGCCTCCGGGGCGCTCGGCGGGCTGCCGGTCGCCGGGGTCGCTGTGCGCAGCACGGCCAATGTGCGAGCGGGTGCGGTCAGCCGGAACTCCACGATGCTGCACGGCGTTTGGGTAGTAGTGGCCGCCCTCGCCCTGGCGTCCGTCCTTGAACTGATCCCGCTCGCCGCACTCGCCGCACTCGTCATGGCCGTCGGCATCCAGATGGTCAGCCTCAACCACATCCGAACAGTGACCCGTCACCGCGAAGTGCTCGTCTACTCGGTGACCACGCTCGGCGTCATTCTGCTCGGCGTCCTGGAAGGGGTGGCCCTCGGTATCGCCGTCGCCGTGGGTGTCGCCCTGCAGCGCCTCGCTCGTACGCGGATCACGCACGAGGTGACGGACGGCGTGCACCACGTGCGGGTGCGGGGGCAGTTGACGTTCCTGGCCGTTCCGCGGCTGAGCAGAGCGCTGCACCTGGTGCCCCACGGGGCCGATGCCGTCGTCGAGTTGGACGGCTCCTTCATGGACCATGCCGCGTTCGAGACGCTCCAGGACTGGGAGGTCTCGCACACCACGCACGGCGGCTCGGTCGAGCGGACCGGGCGGAGCGGCGGCCGGATCGCCGAGCCCTTCTCCGCCGCGCACTCCTGCTGCCGCCCCTGGACGCCGTGGCGGAACCACACGTGCCAGGAGTCGACCCCGGTCGTGCGCGGTGGGCGGCGGCTCGCGGACGGCATCAGCTCGTTCCAGCGGAACACCGCGCCGCTGGTCCGCGGCGAGTTGGCGCGGTTGGCCCGGGAAGGGCAGCAGCCCTCGCAACTCTTCCTCACCTGCGCGGACTCCCGCTTGGTGACCTCGATGATCACGTCGAGCGGCCCCGGCGACCTCTTCGTCGTACGCAATGTGGGCAACCTCGTCCCACTGCCGGGGGCGGAGAGCGGGGACGATTCGGTGGCGGCGGCCATCGAGTACGCGGTGGACATCCTGCGCGTGGAGTCGATCACCGTGTGCGGGCATTCCGGGTGCGGGGCGATGCAGGCACTGCTCAACTCGCCGTCCGTGGGCGGGCAGACGCCGCTGGGGCGCTGGCTGCGGCACGGCAAGCCGAGTCTGGAGCGACTGGCGGAAGCCGGGCACACCTGGGCGCGGATCGCGGGGCGAGCCCCGGCCGACGCGGCGGAGCAGCTGTGCCTGACCAATGTGGTGCAGCAGTTGGAGCACCTGGGGCAGCACGAGGCGGTGCGGCGCGCGGTCGCGGAGGGGCGGGTCGCGCTGCACGGGATGTACTTCCACGTCGGTGAGGCGCAGGCGTATCTGCTTGCCGACAGCGAGCACCTCTTCGACCGGGTGGCACCCGGCAGTTCGGAGTCATCCGGCGGTTCGGAGTCCGACAGGTCGGCGGCCGGCGGTTCGGTGGCCGGCGGTTCGGTGGCCGGGGTGCCGATGGGTCTGGAGCGTTCTCCCGTGTGAGCGGGGGCAGTTGTCGCGTTGACGGCGGAGGCTGTTCTTCCGCCGTCCGCGTACCGGGTGCGGTCCCGTCCTGCCCGGGGCGCCCCCATACAGGCACCCACACAGGTCTAAACCAATTTCTCGTCTGCCCTTGTCATCGGCGGGGTCCGTCTGATGAGCTGTGGCCTGGGACACAACGGTCGCGCCCCGGCAAAGCACCGTAAGGGAGATGTCGTGAGCAACGAAAGCCTGGCCAACCTCTTGAAGGAGGAGCGCCGCTTCGCACCGCCGGAGGATCTGGCCGCGAACGCCAATGTCACGGCGGAGGCGTACGAACAGGCCAAGGCTGACCGGCTGGGCTTCTGGGCCGAGCAGGCCCGTCGGCTGAGCTGGGCGACCGAACCGACCGAGACGCTCGACTGGTCGAACCCGCCGTTCGCGAAGTGGTTCGCCGACGGCCGGCTCAACGTCGCGTACAACTGCGTCGACCGCCATGTCGAGGCCGGCAACGGCGACCGGGTCGCCATCCACTTCGAGGGCGAGCCCGGCGACAGCCGTGCGATCACCTACGCCGAGCTCAAGGACGAGGTCTCGCGGGCCGCAAACGCCCTGCTCGAGCTGGGAGTTCAGAAGGGCGACCGGGTCGCCGTCTACATGCCGATGATCCCGGAGACGGCCGTCGCCATGCTGGCCTGCGCCCGGATCGGCGCCGCGCACTCCGTGGTCTTCGGCGGCTTCTCCGCCGACGCGATCGCGAAGCGCATCGAGGACGCCGACGCCAAGGTCGTCATCACCTCCGACGGTGGCTACCGCCGCGGTAAGCCCGCCGCCCTCAAGCCCGCCGTGGACGACGCCATCGCGCGCGTGGACAACGTCGAGCACGTCCTCGTGGTGCGGCGTACGGGCCAGGACGTCGCGTGGACCGAGGGCCGCGATGTCTGGTGGCACGACGCGGTCGCGCGGCAGAGCGCCGAGCACACCCCTGAGGCCTTCGAAGCGGAGCAGCCGCTGTTCATCCTCTACACCTCGGGTACGACAGGTAAGCCGAAGGGCATCCTGCACACCTCGGGCGGCTACCTCACCCAGGCCGCGTACACCCACCACGCGGTCTTCGACCTGAAGCCCGAGTCGGACGTCTACTGGTGCACGGCCGACGTCGGCTGGGTCACCGGCCACTCGTACATCGTCTACGGGCCGCTGGCGAACGGCGCGACGCAGGTCATGTACGAGGGCACCCCGGACACCCCGCACCAGGGCAGGTTCTGGGAGATCGTGCAGAAGTACGGCGTCACGATCCTCTACACGGCGCCGACGGCGATCCGTACGTTCATGAAGTGGGGCGACGACATCCCCGCGAAGTTCGACCTGAGCAGCCTTCGGGTCCTGGGGTCGGTCGGTGAGCCGATCAACCCCGAGGCGTGGATGTGGTATCGGAAGAACATCGGCGCCGACAACTGCCCCATCGTGGACACCTGGTGGCAGACCGAGACCGGCGCCATGATGATCTCGCCGCTGCCCGGCGTGACCGAGACCAAGCCCGGATCCGCGCAGCGCGCGCTGCCCGGAATCTCGGCGACCGTCGTCGACGACGAGGCGCGCGAGGTGCCGGACGGCGGCGGTGGCTATCTCGTCCTGACCGAGCCGTGGCCGTCGATGCTCCGCACCATCTGGGGCGACGACCAGCGCTTCCTCGACACGTACTGGTCGCGTTTCGACGGCAAGTACTTCGCCGGTGACGGGGCGAAGAAGGACGACGACGGCGACATCTGGCTGCTCGGCCGGGTGGACGACGTGATGCTGGTGTCCGGCCACAACATCTCGACCACCGAGGTGGAGTCGGCGCTCGTCTCGCACCCCTCGGTCGCGGAGGCCGCCGTGGTGGGCGCCGCCGACGAGACCACCGGCCAGGCCATCGTGGCCTTCGTGATCCTGCGCGGCGACGCCGCCAAGGCCGCGGACGACACGGCCCTGGTGGGCGAGCTGCGCAACCACGTGGGCGCGACCCTCGGCCCGATCGCCAAGCCCAAGCGGATCCTGCCGGTCGCGGAGCTGCCCAAGACCCGCTCCGGCAAGATCATGCGGCGCCTCCTCCGGGACGTCGCGGAGAACCGGGAGCTCGGTGACGTGACCACGCTGACCGACTCGTCCGTGATGGACCTGATCCAGACGAAACTCCCCTCGGCGGGCTCCGAGGACTGACGCAGCACCCGCGCACGTACCCCAGAGGGCACCCGGCAACGCGCCGGGTGCCCTCTTTGTACGTAGGGTGATGATCACCCGATGCACCTGTAGGACCGCCCGGTAGAGTGGTGGCCGCGTCAAGAACGCGACAACCGAAAACGACACAAATGGTGCGCCGGGAAGTCTGGTCGGCAATCGCTTCAGCGACCCCAGTTGCCGAACGAGACCGGGAGGTCTTCTCCGTGCCCGCGCCCGCACCGCAGAACAGCAAGAGCAGTAACAGCAGAGACAGAGGCAGGGACAGGGACAGCAGCAAGGTTTTCGGTCGGCTCTCGCTCCCCGAGCGGACCTTCGTGGCCGAAGCCCTGCGCACCGAGACCGTCGGCGGAGTGCTCCTCCTGATCGCCGCGGTCGCCGCCCTGATCTGGGCGAACACCCCCCTCAGCGACAGCTACGCGACGGTCCGCGAGTTCCACATAGGCCCCGGGGCGCTCGGCCTCGACCTGAGCCTCCAGCACTGGGCGGCCGACGGACTACTGGCGATCTTCTTCTTCGTCGCGGGCATCGAGCTCAAGCGCGAACTGGTCGCCGGAGACCTCCGCGACCCCAAGGCCGCGATCCTGCCGGTGGTCGCCGCGATCTGCGGCATGGCCGTCCCGGCTCTCGTCTACGTCCTCACCAATGTCGTCGGCAGCGGATCGACGGACGGCTGGGCCGTACCGACCGCCACCGACATCGCGTTCGCGCTCGCCGTGCTCGCGGTGCTCGGCACCTCGCTGCCGTCGGCGATGCGGGCGTTCCTGCTCACCCTCGCCGTCGTCGACGACCTGTTCGCCATCCTGATCATCGCGGTGTTCTTCACCAGCGAGCTGAACTTCGCCGCCCTGGGCGGCGCGTTCATCGGCCTCGCGGTCTTCTGGCTGCTGCTCCGCAAGGGCGTACGCGGCTGGTACATCTACGTGCCGCTCGCCGTGGTCATCTGGGGGCTGATGTACAACAGCGGCGTCCACTCCACCATCGCCGGTGTCGCCATGGGCCTGATGCTGCGCTGCTCCAGGCGGGACGGCGAGGAGCACTCCCCCGGCGAGCACATCGAGCACCTGGTGCGGCCGCTCTCGGCCGGGCTCGCGGTGCCGCTGTTCGCGCTGTTCTCCGCCGGGGTGGCGGTCTCCGGCGGCGCGCTGTCGGACGTGTTCACCCAGCCCGAGACGCTCGGCGTCGTACTCGGCCTGGTCGTCGGCAAGGCCGTCGGCATCTTCGGCGGCACCTGGCTCGCCGCCCGCTTCACCCGTGCCTCGCTCAGCGACGAGCTGGCCTGGCCCGATGTCTTCGCGATCGCCTCGCTCGCCGGTATCGGCTTCACCGTCTCCCTGCTCATCGGCGAACTCGCCTTCCAGGGCGACCAGGCCATGACGGACGAGATCAAGGCGGCCGTGCTCATGGGCTCCCTGATCGCGGCCGTACTCGCGGGCTTCCTGCTCAAGCTGCGGAACGCCAAGTACCGCCGGATGTGGGAGGAAGAGGAGCGCGACGAGGACCTCGACGGCATTCCGGACATCTACGAGCAGGACAACCCGGAGTACCACCTCCGGATGGCCGAGATCTACGAGAAGAAGGCCGCCGAACACCGTCGTCTCTCCGAACTGCCCACCGGGGGAAGCGGCCGCGACGACAGTCCGGCATGATCTGACAGAAGGCCGCCGCGCGCGCAGAGCGCCACCGGCACGCGGCGCCACCGTCCGGAACAGAGCCAGAAGAGCAGAGGGAGACCACGATGAGCGCAGCCGATGGCGCCGACCGCAGCCTCGGGCAGCTGGTCGCCTCGGCGACCGCCGAGATGTCCGCGCTGGTGCACGACGAAATCGCGCTGGCCAAGGCGCAGTTGCGGCAGGACGTCAAGCGCGCCGGGATCGGCAGCGGCGCGTTCCTCGCGGCCGGGGCCGTACTGATCTTCTCGCTGCCGATGCTGAGCTTCGCCCTCGCGTACGGCATCCAGTCCTGGAGCGGCTGGCACCTGTCGGTCTGCTTCCTGCTCTCCTTCGCGGCCAATGTCCTCGTCGCGGTGCTGCTCGCGCTGATCGGCGTCGCGTTCGCCAAGAAGGCCAAGAAGGGCAAGGGGCCGCAGAAGACGGTCGCTTCGGCCAAGGAGACGGCCGCCGTGCTGCAGAACGTCAAGCCGCATCCGCGTCCGGTCACCGCTTCGACCACGGGCCTGAGCATCGAGAAGCCGGCCGACACCGCGGCTGTGGCACGCTCGTCCTCATGACGGAACCCGCCACACCTCCCACCGCCTCCGGTCCGCCCCCTTCGGTCGTACGGATCGGCATCCCCGGCGACCGGGAAGTGCTCCACCGGGACGTGGCCGCCAACGGCGCGCGTTTCCACATCGCGGAGGTCGGCGAAGGGCCGCTCGTGCTGCTGCTGCACGGCTTCCCGCAGTTCTGGTGGACCTGGCGGCACCAGCTCACGGCGCTCGCCGACGCGGGCTTCCGCGCGGTCGCCATGGACCTGCGCGGGGTCGGCGGCAGCGACCGCACCCCGCGCGGGTACGACCCGGCGAACCTCGCGCTCGACATCACCGGTGTGGTGCGCTCCCTCGGTGAGCCGGACGCCGCGCTCGTCGGCCACGACCTCGGCGGCTATCTGGCGTGGACGGCGGCCGTGATGCGGCCCAAGCTGGTGCGCCGCCTTGCCGTCTCGTCGATGCCGCACCCGCGCCGCTGGCGCTCGGCGATGCTCGCCGACTTCAAGCAGACCGCGGCGGGTTCGTACGTGTGGGGCTTCCAGCGGCCGTGGCTGCCGGAGCGTCAACTCGTCGCGGACGACGGGGCCTTGGTCGGCGAGCTCATCCGGGACTGGTCGGGGCCGCGGCTCCCGGAGGACGAGGCGGTGGAGACGTACCGCCGGGCGATGTGCATTCCGTCGACGGCACACTGCTCGATCGAGCCGTACCGGTGGATGGTGCGGTCCCTCGCACGGCCCGACGGCATCCAGTTCAACCGGCGCATGAAGCGTCCGGTGCGGGTGCCGACGCTGCATCTGCACGGCTCCCTCGACCCGGTGATGCGGACGCGGAGCGCTGCGGGCTCGGGGGAGTACGTGGAAGCGCCGTACCGCTGGCGGCTGTTCGACGGGCTCGGGCACTTTCCGCACGAGGAGGACCCGGTCGCGTTCTCCACGGAGCTGGTGAACTGGCTGAAGGACCCGGAACCGGACCGATAGCCGCCCCCTGGGGCCGGACCGGTAGCCGCCGCCTGGGGCCGGTCGTGGCACTGCCACGATCCGGAAGCGAACTGCCGTTCCTCGAACGGCCACTTGCCTGGCGCATAGGCCGATTGAGGGCCGTGCGGGCGGTTACCGACCATGAGCCACGGGCACACGTCCGGGTATGGGCTGGACGCACGACTACAGTGACGCAGCACGAAATCGCCGCTCGGCCGCAGCGCTGAGCACGCATCAGAGGGGCGGCTCGTCGGGCCCGCCCGAGCACCCCGCGCAAGCGGGCGTGGGAATTCCGCGCATCCTGCGGCGCAGAGCCCGCTGGGTCTCCGCCCGGCTGCGGCACACCCGCGACTGAACCGGGCCCGGCCCGCCGGGGCACACCCGGCGGGCCCATCCAGAGCCCGTGAACCACCGGAGCCGAGCCTTACGGTTCTACGGCGTCGCGCTCTGCGGCTTCCGGCTTGGTGCTTGCGCCTTACCGGTTACCGCTCACGCCTTACCGGTTACCGTTCACGGCGTCTTCGGGCGGCCCCGGGTCACAGGGCGCAGCCTTCCGTGTCGACCTGCTGGTTCGCCGTGCGGCCGAGCCGGATGTCGTTGCGGACCTCGTCGACCGTCAGCGCGTACCCGGTCTCCGGGTCGTCGAGGGACTTGGCGAAGACCACTCCGTACACCTTGCCGTCCGGGGTGAGCAGCGGACCGCCGGAGTTGCCCTGACGCACCGTCGCGAACAGCGAGTACACATCGCGGCGCACCGTGCCGCGGTGGTAGATGTCCGGGCCGTTGGCGTTGATACGGCCGCGGACCCGGGCCGAGCGGACGTCGTACCCGCCGTTCTCCGGGAAGCCCGCGACGATCGCGCTGTCGCCGCTCGCCGCGTCCTGCTCGGTGAACTCCAGCGGATCCGCCCGCAGGTTCGGCACGTCCAGTACGGCGATGTCGCGCTCCCAGTCGTAGAGCACGACCTTCGCGTCATACCGCCGGCCTTCGCCGCCGATCTGGACGGTGGGCTCGTCGACACCGCCGACCACGTGCGCGTTGGTCATCACGCGGCGCTCGTCGAAGACGAAACCGGTGCCTTCCAGGACCTTGTTGCAACTGGTCGCCGTGCCCATCACCTTGACGATGGAGTCCTTGGCGCGGTCCGCGACCGGGCTGTTGCGCAGCTTCGGGTCGGGCGCCTGGACCTCGGTGATCGGCTCGTTGGAGAACGGGCTGAAGACCTGCGGGAAGCCGTTCTGCGCGAGGACCGAGGAGAAGTCCGCGAACCAGGTGCTGGCCTGGCTGGGCAGCGCCGTGGAGACGCCCTGCAGCACCTTGGAGTTACGCACTTCCTTGCCGAGCGTCGGCAGGGTCGTGCCGGCCAGGGCGGAGCCGATCAGCCAGGCGACGAGGAGCATCGCCAGGACGTTGACCAGGGCGCCGCCGGTGGCGTCCAGGGCGCGGGCCGGGGACCAGGTGATGTATCTGCGGAGCTTGTTGCCCAGGTGTGTGGTGAAGGCCTGGCCGATGGAGGCGCAGACGATGACCACGACGACGGCGACCACGGCGGCCGTGGTGCTCACTTCCTGGTCGTCGGTGAGGGCACCCCAGAGCACCGGCAGCAGGTACACCGCGACGAGACCGCCACCGATGAAGCCGATCACCGAGAGGATGCCGACGACGAAGCCCTGGCGGTATCCGACGATGGCGAACCACACGGCGGCGACGAGCAGCAGTATGTCGAGCACGTTCACCGATTCAGACCTCGCCTCGCATCAATTCGACCTCGTCCCGCGCCGCGGACCGGCTCCGCCCCCATGGACGAGGGCCAAGCCTGTCATGCGTGCCAGTCGAGGGGGACCTCCTTCGAGCGGTCCCAGGGTCTCTCCCAGCCGGCGAAGTGCATGATGCGGTCGATGAGTCCGGCCGTAAAACCCCAGACCAGCGCGGATCCCACGAGGAACGCCGCACCCTTGTGACCGCGCGGGTGCACGGACGTGACGCGGTTCGCCGGGTCCGTGAGATGTGCCACGGGAACCGTGAAGACCCGGGCGGTCTCCGCCGGATCGACCACCCCGACCGGGCTCGGCTCCCGCCACCAGGCGAGCACCGGCGTGACGACGAAGCCGCTCACCGGGATGTACAGCTTCGGCAGCACGCCGAAGATCTGCACGCCCGCCGGGTCGAGGCCGGTCTCCTCCTCCGCCTCGCGCAGGGCGGCGCGCAGCGGGCCCGTGGTGTGCGGGTCGCCGTCCTCCGGGTCGAGGGAGCCGCCGGGGAAGGAGGGCTGGCCCGCGTGCGAGCGAAGCGCGCTGGAGCGCTCCATCAGGAGCAGCTCGGGCCCGGTCTCCGGGGTGCCCTCGCCGAACAGGATGAGCACGGCGGACTGCCGCCCCTCACCGCTCTCCGGCGGCAGGAAGCGGCTCAACTCCTGTGGCCGTACCGAGGCGGCCGCGCGGGCCACCGGCATCAGCCAGTCGGGCAGGCCCTCGTCGGTCACCGCCACCGCGTCGCCGTACGTATCGCTTGTATGCCGCCCATGGGTCATGGGCACCCCCGTCCATCCATGCCTGCACAACGTCGAGGGGCGTCCCCTGCGTTCCGCCCCTGGGCTTCTTCGGTTCCGGATCTGCTGCCGGCGTATCCGCGTCTGCTGCCGGCGTATCCGGGTTTGGTGTGCGCGTGCCAGGGCCTGGTCCCGGCGCTCCGGTGCGCCGCCGCTCGGGGGCGGGTCATCCGGCCGCGGACTGGGCGGCGGGGCGGCCCGGGTAGTCCGGCGGGGGCTTCAGGCGCTGGCCCGGCAGGCCGCCCTTCTCGTACTTGAGGAGCTTCTCCGCCTTCTCCGGGTCCGTCTCGCCCTCGCCGTACGACGGACAGAGGTGGGCGATGGGGCAGGCTCCGCAGGCCGGTCTGCGGGCGTGGCAGATGCGGCGGCCGTGGAAGATGATCCGGTGCGACAGCATCGTCCAGTCACTCTTCGGGAAGATGTCGCAGACCAGCGCCTCGATCTTCTCCGGGTCGTCGGAGTCGGTCCACTTCCAGCGGCGCACGAGGCGGCCGAAGTGGGTGTCGACCGTGATGCCGGGGACACCGAAGGCATTGCCCAGGACTACGTTCGCCGTCTTGCGGCCGACTCCCGGGAGCTTCACCAAGTCCTCCAGGCGGCCGGGCACCTCACCCCCGTGCCGGTCCCGCAGCGCGGCCGCGAGCCCCATGATCGATTTGGTCTTCGCGCGGAAGAACCCGGTCGGCCTGATCAGCTCCTCGACCTCCTCCGGGTTGGCCGCGGCCAGGTCCTCGGGGGTCGGGTACGCGGCGAAGAGGCGCGGCGTCGTCTGGTTCACCCTCAGGTCGGTGGTCTGGGCGGAGAGCACCGTGGCGACGAGCAACTGGAAGGGGTTCTCGAAGTCCAACTCCGGGTGTGCGTACGGATAGACCTCGGCGAGCTCGCGGTTGATGCGGCGGGCGCGACGGACGAGCGAGAGACGGGACTCCGGCTGAGAGATCCGCACCGCGGGCGCCTTGGCGGCGGGCTTCTTGGAGGCGGGCTTCTTGGCGGTGGCGGAGGTCTTCGGCGTCTGCTTCGGCGTCTGCTTCGGCGTCTGCTTCGGCTTCTGCTTCTGGTTCGGCTTGGCAGTTTCGGCGGGTTCGGCCTTGGCCTTGGTGGCGCGCGACGAGCTGCCTGTCGACTTGGGCTTGATTGTCGACTTGGCCTGAGGCTTCGCAGCGGATTTCTTCGCGCCTGCCGTCTCCGTACGAGTCGGCTCAGCGGCTGTCACCGAGTTGGCCGACGGAGCCGAATTTCTTGCCGCCGTCTTCGCTGCCGCGGTCTTCTTCGCTACCGTCTTCTTCGTTGCCGTCTGGTTCCGCTTAGCGGGCGCTTGCGCCACCGACTCCACACCCTCCCCGGTTGTCCGTTTTGCGGCTTTCTCTGCGGTAGCTGACGACTGTTCGCCCACAGCAGAATCACCGTGCTCCACCACCGCCCCAGCCCCCTCGGCCTGCGCTCTCACCGGCTTGTTGGACACTCGGCCAGAGTAAAGCCAGCCACCGACATCCGCCCCTGACCCTGGTGAACAGCCCCCGATTGGGCCCCCTGTCGCACAGGACGCCACGCCGGTACGGCAAACTTGTGACTGATCACACTGTTTGGACCGTCCGGCATCATGGGGACCACGGTCCCCTGAGCAGGTCGACATAGGAGAGAACTCGTGGACGACGTTCTGCGGCGCGCCCCGCTCTTTGCGGCGCTCGATGACGAGCAGGCTGCGGAGCTGCGCGCCTCCATGAGCGAGGTGACCCTCGCACGCAGCGAAGCGCTGTTCCACGAGGGCGACCCCGGTGACCGCCTGTACGTGGTCACCGAGGGCAAGGTGAAGCTGCACCGCACCTCCCCCGATGGACGCGAGAACATGCTCGCCGTCCTCGGCCCCGGAGAGCTGATCGGCGAGCTGTCGCTGTTCGACCCGGGCCCGCGCACCGCCACCGCATCCGCCCTCACCGAGGTCAAGCTCCTCGGCCTCGGCCACGGCGACCTCCAGCCCTGGCTGAACGCCCGCCCCGAGGTGGCCACCGCGCTGCTGCGCGCCGTCGCCCGGCGCCTGCGCAAGACCAACGACCAGATGTCCGACCTGGTCTTCTCCGACGTGCCGGGCCGTGTCGCCCGCGCGCTCCTCGACCTGTCGCGTCGCTTCGGCGTGCAGTCCGAGGAGGGCATCCACGTCGTGCACGACCTCACGCAGGAGGAGCTGGCCCAGCTGGTCGGCGCTTCCCGCGAGACGGTCAACAAGGCCCTCGCGGACTTCGCGGGCCGCGGGTGGCTCCGCCTGGAGGCTCGCGCCGTGATTCTGCTCGACGTGGAGCGTCTGGCGAAGCGGTCGCGCTAGTCGCGGTTCTTTTTGTACGTACGAGGGGTCCCGCCGGTCGTTCGGCGGGACCCCTCGCACGTATGCCGTCCCGGCCGTCGTTCCTCTGACGGCGCGTCGTGGCCGGGCTTTCGCGCAGTTCCCCGCGCCCCTGAACAGGCGCCCCCCTGCGGAGCGCCACGCGGCCTCAGATCAAGCCGTGCTCCCGCAAGTACTCCAGCTGTGCCCGTACCGACAGTTCCGCCGCGGGCCACAGGGAGCGGTCCACGTCCGCGTAGACGCGGGCCACCACTTCGGTCGGCGTGCGGTAGCCGTTCTCCACGGCCGTCTCGACCTGGGCGAGGCGGTTGGCGCGGTGGGCGAGGTAGAAGTCGACGGCGCCCTGGGCGTCGTCCAGGACCGGACCGTGGCCCGGCAGCACCGTGTGCACGCCGTCGTCCACCGTCAGGGAGCGCAACCGCCGCAGTGAGTCGAGGTAGTCGCCGAGGCGACCGTCGGGGTGGGCGACGACCGTGGTGCCGCGCCCCAGGATCGTGTCGCCGGTCAACACGGCCCGGTCGGCGGGCAGATGGAAGCTGAGCGAGTCCTCGGTGTGCCCGGGGGTCGGTACGACGCGGAGTTCGAGTCCGCCCACGGTGATCACGTCGCCCGCCCCGAGCCCCTCGTCGCCCAGGCGCAGCGCCGGGTCGAGGGCCCTGACCTTCGTACGGGTCAGTTCGGCGAAGCGGGCCGCGCCCTCCGCGTGGTCGGGGTGACCGTGCGTCAGAAGCGTCAGACCGACCCGTCGGCCCGCCCGCTCGGCGGTCTCGATCACGTGCCGGAGGTGGCCGTCGTCCAGCGGGCCGGGGTCGATGACCACGGCGAGGTCGGAGTCGGGCTCGGCGACGATCCAGGTGTTGGTGCCGTCGAGCGTCATCGCCGAGGCGTTGGGGGCGAGCACGTTGACGGCACGGGCCGTGGCGGGGCCGGAGAGCACCCCGCCACGCGGCTGTCCGGGCAGGGCGGCGGCTTCGGTCATGCGGAGGTTCCCTGGGCGTTCGGGCCGCTCGGCGCGGCCGGGAGGTGCTTGGTGAACTCTTCGTGGCCGGGCCAGGCGAGCACCAACTCACCGTTCTCCAGGCGGGCCTGGGCCAGTACGGGGGTCAGGTCGCGGCCGGCCGCGGCGGCGAGCGCGTCGGCTGCCGTCGGGTACGGGCCGAGCTGGCGCAGCGTCGCGACGGTCGGCGGCATCATCAGCAGCTCACCGCGGTCGTACCCGGCGGCCGCGTCGGCGGGTCTGATCCACACCGTACGGTCGGCCTCCGTCGAGGCGTTGCGGGTGCGCTGACCCTCCGGGAGCGCGGCGACGAAGAACCAGGTGTCGTACCGCCTGGGTTCGAACTCGGGGGTGATCCACCGCGTCCACGCCCCGAGCAGGTCGCCGCGCAGCACCAGGCCGCGCCGGTCGAGGAACTCCGCGAAGGAGAGCTCGCGCGCGACGAGGGCCGCGCGGTCGGCCTCCCAGTCGGCTCCCGTGGTGTCGGTGACCACCGAGTCGGCCGTCGGCCCGGCGAGCAGGACGCCCGCCTCCTCGTACGTCTCGCGCACCGCGGCGCACACGACGGCCTGCGCCTCGGCCGCGGTGACGCCCAGGCGCTCCGCCCACTCCTCGCGGCTCGGTCCGGCCCAGGCGACGAGCCGTTCGTCGTCGCGCGGGTCGACACCGCCGCCCGGATACGCGTACGCGCCCCCGGCGAAGGCCATGGAGGCGCGTCTGCGCAGCATGTGGACGGCGGGGCCGTCGGCGGTGTCCTTGAGGAGCATGACCGTGGCCGCCCGGCGCGGTGTCACCGGCGTCAGGGTGCCGTCCGCGAGAGCACGAATGCGGTCCGGCCACTCGGGGGGATACCACTGCCCATTCGACATGGGCGGAGGCTATCCGGTGCGGCGCGGATGTTCGAGGGGCGACCGTGGATCACGGTCGCCCCTCGCCATACGGTCCGGTCGGCGTTACGCCGCCGCATCCTCGAGCTCGACCTGGATCTCGACCTCGACCGGTGCGTCAAGGGGCAGCACGGCGACGCCGACGGCGCTGCGCGCGTGCACGCCCTTGTCACCGAGGACCTCGCCGAGCAGCTCGCTCGCGCCGTTGAGCACGGCGGGCTGGCCCGTGAAGTCCGCGGCCGAGGCGACGAATCCGACGACCTTCACGACGCGCTTGATCCGGTCCAGGTCACCCGCGACCGACTTGACCGCCGCGAGGGCGTTCAGCGCGCAGGTGCGGGCCAGGTCCTTGGCGTCCTCCGGGGTGACTTCGGCGCCGACCTTGCCGACCCGCGGAAGCTTGCCGTCCACCATGGGCAGCTGGCCCGCGGTGTAGACGTACGGCCCGGTCGTCACGGCCGGTTGGTACGCCGCGAGCGGCGGGACGACGTCCGGCAGCGTCAGGCCGAGCTCGGCGAGCTTCGCCTCTACCGCGCCGCTCATGCCTGCCGCTCCCGCTTGAGGTAGGCCACCAGCTGCTCGGGGTTGTTGGGGCCGGGGACGACCTGGACGAGCTCCCAGCCGTCCTCGCCCCAGGTGTCCAGAATCTGCTTCGTCGCGTGCACGAGAAGGGGCACGGTCGCGTATTCCCACTTGGTCATACGGCGACTGTAATGCCTGCCTCGGACAGCCCCGCGCCGGAGCCCTGGGCACGGTTCCACGAGGCGGCGTAACGGACCTCACTGCCCGAACGCGACGGTGATCGCACCCGAAGCCTCCGCAGTGCACGCAAAGGAATTAGGCTCGAATGCGTGAGCAGGTTCCAGGTCGTCAGTGGCAAGGGCGGTACCGGTAAGACCACGGTGGCCGCCGCTCTCGCGCTCGCGCTCGCGACCGAGGGCAAGCGGACTCTCCTCGTCGAGGTCGAGGGCAGGCAGGGCATCGCGCAGCTATTCGAGGCCGAGGCGCTGCCGTACGGGGAGCGGAAGGTCGCGGTCGCCCCCGGCGGCGGCGAGGTGTACGCGCTGGCGATCGACGCCGAGCTGGCGCTCCTCGACTACCTCCAGATGTTCTACCGCCTCGGCAGCGCGGGCCGTGCCCTGAAGAAGCTCGGCGCGATCGACTTCGCCACCACCATCGCCCCCGGCGTCCGCGACGTCCTCCTCACCGGCAAGGCCTGCGAGGCGGTCCGCCGCAAGGACAAGAAGGGGCGGTACGCGTACGACTACGTGGTCATGGACGCGCCCCCGACCGGCCGCATCACGCGCTTCCTGAACGTGAACGACGAGGTGGCCGGGCTCGCCAAGATCGGCCCCATACACAACCAGGCACAGGCCGTGATGCGGGTCCTCAAGTCCCCCGAGACAGCGGTGCACTTGGTCACCCTGCTCGAGGAGATGCCGGTGCAGGAGACCGTCGACGGCATCGGTGAACTGCGGGACGCGAACCTCCCGGTGGGCCGGATCCTGGTGAACATGGTGCGGCCCGCGGTACTCGAAGGCCCCGTACCCACCGACGTACGCCGTACGGACCTCGCGAAGGCGCTCTCCGGTGTCGGCCTCGGCGGGGCGCGCAAGGGCGGGCTCGCGGAGCAGCTGGTGGACCCGCTGCTCGCACAGGCCGCGGAGTACGAGGAGCGGGTCGCCCTGGAGCGCGGGCAGCGGGCGCTGCTCGGCGAAGTGGGCCTGCCTGTGCAGGAGTTGGAGCTGCTCACCGAAGGCATCGATCTGGCCGGGCTCTACCGCCTGGCCACGGACTTGCGCAAGCAGGGGGTCGCATGACGCTGGATCCGGTACCGGCCCTCGACGTCGATCCGCTGATCGACGACCCGGGGACCCGGATCATCGTGTGCTGCGGCGCGGGTGGCGTCGGCAAGACCACGACGGCCGCGGCGCTCGGGCTGCGGGCGGCGGAGCGCGGCCGCAAGGTCGTGGTGCTCACCATCGACCCGGCGCGCAGGCTCGCCCAGTCCATGGGCATCGACTCGCTCGACAACACCCCGCGCAAGGTGACGGGCGTGGACGGTACGGGCGAACTGCACGCCATGATGCTCGACATGAAGCGCACCTTCGACGAGATCGTCGAGGCGCACGCGGACTCCGAGCGGGCGGACGCGATCCTCAACAACCCCTTCTACCAGTCGCTTTCGGCGGGCTTCGCGGGCACGCAGGAGTACATGGCGATGGAGAAGCTGGGCCAGTTGCGGGCCCGCGACGAGTGGGACCTGATCGTCGTCGACACCCCGCCGTCCCGCTCGGCCCTGGACTTCCTGGACGCCCCGAAGAACCTGGGTTCGTTCCTCGACGGCAAGTTCATCCGCGTCCTGATGGCGCCCGCGAAGGTGGGCGGCCGGGCCGGCATGAAGTTCCTGAACGTCGGGATGTCGGTGATGACCGGCACCCTGGGCAAGCTGCTCGGCGGCCAGTTCCTGCGGGACGTGCAGACGTTCGTGGCCGCGATGGACACCATGTTCGGCGGCTTCCGCACGCGGGCGGACGCCACGTACCGGCTGCTTCAGGCGCCGGGCACGGCGTTCCTCGTGGTGGCGGCCCCGGAGCGGGACGCGCTGCGCGAGGCCGCGTACTTCGTGGAGCGGCTGGCCGCGGAGGAAATGCCGCTGGCCGGGCTTGTGTTGAACCGGGTGCACGGCAGCGGCGCCGCCCGGCTTTCGGCCGAGCGGGCGCTCGCCGCTGCGGAAAATCTTGACGAGCCCGGCATTGTGGATCAGGAGGCCGGGAAAGAAGCATTGCGTAGCTCTCCCGAACCGCCCACATCCACGGCTTCTTCCGAGCCCTCGGTTTCTCCCGAGCCCCCGGTTTCCGCCCCCGCGACACAGCACGACGAGACCATGAACGACCAGACTTCGAGCGATCAGGCTTCGAGCGACCGTGCTTCGAGCGATCAGACGCAGCCGTCCGACGCACGCCAACTGGCCGCCGGACTCCTGCGGTTGCACGCCGAGCGCATGCACTTGCTCGCTCGCGAACAGCGCACACGTGACCGCTTCACCGCGCTGCACCCCGAGGTGCCCGTGACCGAGGTGGCCGCTCTGCCCGGCGATGTCCATGACCTCGCAGGGCTGCGCGACATCGGCGACCGGCTCGCGTCCGGAATCCGCCCGGCGGGAGCCGCCTAGGGGAGACGTCCCCTAGCTCCTGCCGAGCCGAGCCCGCCCGGGCCGGCCGTTCACACCTGATCGGCTACCCCACGGCGGCGTACGTCTCGTACTCGTAGTGCTCCTGCTCGTGGACCTCGTCAAGGTCGTCGAGATCGTCCACGCCCACAGGAAGGATTCCCGCGCTGCGTTCGTACTCGCTGCGCGCGGTCTCAAGGAGTCTGCGCCACGAGGTGACGGTGGGACGTCTGCGCAACAGTGCGCGGCGCTCCCGCTCCGTCATCCCACCCCACACGCCGAATTCGACGCGATTGTCCAGCGCATCGGCCAGGCATTCCGTGCGCACCGGGCATCCGGTGCACACCGCCTTGGCGCGGTTCTGCGCGGCTCCTTGAACGAACAGTTCATCTGGATCGGTAGTGCGGCAGGCCGCCTGCGCACTCCAGTCGGTTACCCAGCCCATACCGGCGCCGTCCTCTCCCGAATCGAGGCTCCCCCACGGCGGCAGCGGCATATTCACCGCCGCCAGTTGAGGACGTTACGGAAGGTGGGCACAGCGCAACACCCCCTTCGGGCCCAATTCTGGATGGCCCGAACGGACTATGCGTAAGCGGCAGATCACCCGACGGAGTGAGCTGACGACATGCGTGACTATCCCCAGCAAACTGGGACAGTTCAGTTGAGTCACACCGGAATTCCGGTGACGTACAAGGCGAATTCGGGCACCCGCTCCGCCGGATTCGGGGACGGCGGAAGCGACCCGAACGGGCCGGGCTCCACTCAAGGTCGTTGAGAACTCAAGGTCTTGAGGTCTCGGAGTCCTGAGGACTCAGGATTCAGGGTCTCGGTCTCGATGTGCTCGTACGCGCCTTGATGCGGAACCGCGCTGCATTGACAGCTGAAGAAGCTGAAATCCAGCTTAGGCCAAGGCGTTACGCCTGTCCGGCGATTCGGAACGTCCGTGCCTCACATCGCCGTTCCGCCCGAACATCCCGAGAAGCGACCGTGCCTCGGAAGGCACGCGGGTACGGATTAGGCTGCCCCCATGGGAAACAAGCGCTCGGGCGGAGGCCTGTCGCCGACTCAGCAGGCCGCCAAGTTCCTCGGCGTCAGCGCCCTCGCGGGTGCTGTGCTGGCCGGTATCGCCCTGCCCGCGGCAGGTGCGCTCGGACTCGCCGCGAAGGGATCCGTCGAGGAGTTCGACGAGATCCCCGCCAACCTCAAGCGGCCACCGCTCAGTCAGCGCACCACGATCCTCGACAACAAGGGCGGCACGATCGCCACGGTCTTCTCGCGTGACCGCACGCTCGTGGACCTCAAGGACATCTCGCCGTACATGCAGAAGGCGATCGTCGCGATCGAGGACTCACGGTTCTACGAGCACGGCGCGGTCGACCTCAAGGGCATCCTGCGCGCGGTGAACCAGAACGCGCAGTCGGGCAGCGTCTCTCAGGGCGCGTCCACGCTCACCCAGCAGTACGTGAAGAACGTCTTCGTCGAGGAGGCGGGCAACGACCCGACGAAGGTCGCGGAGGCCACTCAGCAAACCCTCGGCCGCAAGATCCGCGAGTTGAAGTACGCGATCCAGGTCGAGCAGGAGCTGGGCAAGAAGAAGATCCTGGAGAACTACCTCAACATCACGTTCTTCGGACAGCAGGCGTACGGCGTCGAGGCCGCGTCCCAGCGGTACTTCTCCAAGCCCGCCAAGGACCTGAAGCTGCAGGAGGCCGCGCTGCTCGCCGGCATCGTCCAGTCCCCGAGCCGGTACGACCCGGTCAACGACTCGGAAGAGGCCACGAAGCGGCGGAACATCGTGCTCCAGCGCATGGCCGCCACCCGCGACATCTCGCAGGAGGAGGCCGCCGCGGCGAAGAAGAAGCCGCTCGGCCTCCAGGTCAGCAGGCCCAAGGAGGGCTGCATCACCGCGGTGCGCGGCGCCGGCTTCTTCTGCGACTACGTCCACAACGCCTTCGTGAGCGACCCCACCTTCGGCAAGACCCGCAAGGACCGCGCGAAGATCTGGAACCAGGGCGGCCTGAAGGTCAGGACGACACTCGACCCGCAGACCCAGGAATCGGTTCAGGCGTCGATAAAGGACAACGTCAACCAGTCCGACCAGGTGGCCACCGCGGTCTCCATCGTCGAGCCCGGCACCGGCAAGGTCCTCGGCATGGGCCAGTCCCGGCCGTACGGCTACGGGCCCAACGAGATGGCCATCAACCTCTCCGTGGACAAGCGCATGGGCGGCGGCGCGGGCTACCAGCCCGGCTCCACCTTCAAGCCGATCGTCGCCGCGGCGGCCATCGAGCAGGGCAAGTCACCGACGCAGAAGTACGGTTCGCCGTACGAGATGCCGTATCCGAGCCCGGTGAACACCTGCTCCGGCAACTGGACCAACACCCAGAACGAGAAGCTCACCAACGAGAACGAGGAAGAGGTCGGCCCCTACGGCATGCGGGAGGCGACCGCGAAGTCGGTCAACACCTACTTCGTGGAGCTGATCAGCGACATCGGCATCTGCCCGGTGACCTCCATGGCCGAGAAGATGGGCGTCAACCGCGCCGACGGCAATCAGATCGCGCAGGCCCCGTCCATCGCGCTCGGCACCCAGGAGATGTCGCCGCTGACGATGGCGTCGGCGTACGCCACGTTCGCCAGCCGGGGCACGTACTGCACGCCCATCGCGATCGAGGCGGTCGTCGACGCCGACGGCAAGTCGATGCCGGTGCCGCAGAGCAAGTGCAACCGGGCCATGTCGCCGAAGACCGCCGACACGGTCAACACCCTGCTCAAGGGTGTGGTCGAGGACGGCACCGGAAAGCAGGCCGGACTCGGCAGCCGGCCGAGCGCGGGCAAGACCGGAACCACCGACTTCCGTTACGCGGCCTGGTTCGTCGGCTACACGCCGAACATGTCGGGCGCCGTCTGGGTCGGCGACCCGCACCACAAGCGGCAGATGACCGACATCACCATCGGCGGCAGCTACTACGACAAGGTCTACGGCGGTGAGGTCCCCGGCCCCATCTGGAAGGCGGCCATGTCGGGCGCCCTGATGGGCAAGCCCGCCCCGGACTTCAACCTCATCAACATCCCGAAGGACAAGCCCAAGGACAAGGACGAGGGCGACCACGAGGAGGACGAGAAGCCGACGAAGCCGGGCGGCGGTGACGGCGGCGGCGACCCGTGGCCCGACATCACGTTGCCCCCGGACGTCCTCGGCGGCGGAGGCAACGGCGGGAACGGCGGCGGCAACGGCCGGTGGCCACAGGGCCGATGAGGCTCGCTGCGCGGCCTTGACCTTGACGTGAAAGTGGGCGCCCCCTGCTCAGGGGGCGCCCACTTTCACGTATCCGCGCGGACCGGTTCCGCGTGTGTATCCGTCGGCCGGTTCAGCGTGTGTATTTGTCGGCCGGTTCAGCCGGCGAGGAGGCTCTTGACCACCGCGGCCACCCGGCCGCCCTCGGCCAGGCCCGCGACCTTCGGGTTCACGATCTTCATGACCTGGCCCATGGCGCGCGGCCCTTCGGCTCCGGCGGCCTTCGCCTCCGCCACGGCCTGCGTGACGATCTCCGTGAGCTCGTCGTCGCTGAGCTGCTTCGGCAGGTACTCCGCGAGCACCTCGCCCTCGGCCTTCTCCCGCTCCGCCTGCTCGGCACGCCCGCCCTGCGCGAAGGCGTCGGCGGCCTCGCGGCGCTTCTTCGCCTCGCGGGTGATCACCTTCTGCACCTCGTCGTCGGAGAGCTCACGGGACGACTTGCCCGAGACCTCCTCCTTGGTGATCGCGGTCAGGGTCAGCCGAAGCGTGGAGGAGCGCAGTTCGTCGCGCTGCCTGATCGCCGTGGTGAGGTCGTCGTGCAGCCTGGACTTGAGCGTGGTCATGGCCCAAGTGTCGCAGGTGCGCGGCTGATGGCGCCCGCCGATTTCTCGGCGGTACGGCTTCTGCGACGATGGGCGCATGCGCGCGCGATACGGAGTACCTCTGGGAATCACCGCGGCCGGAGCCGCCGGTGTGGTGTACGCGGCCGGGTTCGAGGCCCGCTCCTTCCGGCTCCGCCGGGTCACGGTGCCGGTACTGCCGCCCGGGATGCGCCCCTTGCGTGTGCTCCAGGTCTCCGACATCCACATGGTGAGCGGCCAGCGCAAGAAGCAGCGCTGGCTCCAGTCGCTCGCCGGCCTGCGCCCCGACTTCGTCATCAACACCGGCGACAACCTGTCCGACCCGGAGGGCGTACCGGAGGCGCTGGACGCGCTCGGCCCGCTCATGGAGTTCCCCGGCGCGTACGTCTTCGGCTCCAACGACTACTACGGCCCCAAACTCCGCAACCCCGCCCTGTACTTGATCGAGAAGCTCCAGGGCAAGCACGGCCTCAACGGCAACGCGCCCGCCGTCGGCGTCGTCCACAACCCGTGGGAAGATCTGCGCGACGCGTTCGACGCCGCGGGCTGGGTCGGCCTCAACAACACCCGCGGCTCGCTGAAGATCGACGGTTACGAGATCGGCCTCACCGGCCTGGACGACCCGCACATCAAGAGGGACCGGTACGCGCGCGTGGCGGGCGGTCCGGAGGCGGGCGCCGACTTCTCGCTCGGCGTGGTGCACGCCCCGTACATCCGCTCCCTCGACGCGTTCACCGCGGACGGCTATCCCCTGGTCCTCGCCGGCCACACCCACGGCGGCCAGCTCTGCATCCCCTTCTACGGCGCCCTGGTCACCAACTGCGACCTGGACACGGAGCGCGTGAAGGGCCTGTCACGGCACGCGGCCGGGGGCAACGAGTCGTATCTGCACGTCTCCGCGGGCTGCGGCACCAACCGGTACACCCCGGTCCGCTTCGCCTGCCCGCCGGAGGTCACGCTCCTCACCCTCGTACCGCGCGACGGTCTGCACGGCTCACACGGATCGCCCGTCTCGCGCGTCGTTCGCTGAGGCGGCTCTCCGGCGGCCTGTCACGGCACCTTTGCTTACGGTTGGGGCATGATCACCCCTTTTGCCGAGGACGAGGACGCTGACGCTGACGCCGGAGCCTCCAGGCCCTCGGAAGCGGTCGCTCCGCCGGTGCGCAGGCCCCCCGTACGCAGACCGCTGGTCGCCGGGGCCTGCGCGCTGATCGCCCTGGCCGCCGCGACCGGCATCGTCATCGACCTGTTCCTCGGCAGCCCGCTGCGGGTGCTCAGCTATTTCACGATCCAGAGCAACGTGCTGGTCGCCGCGGTACTGGCCGCGTCGGCCCACCGCGCCTGGACCGGGCGCCCGGCGCTGGCGCCGTGGATCACCGCGGGCACGACCCTCTTCATCTCGATCACCGGCCTCGTCTACCACCTGGTCCTGGCCAACTCAGCCAGCGATTTCGCGACGACCGACGGCCCGGAGACCCTGACCGGCCTGCACGCCGCGGCCAACGACCTCCTCCACACGGTCACGCCGATCGGCACCGCCCTGATCTGGCTCCTCCTGACCCACCCCGGCGGCCTCCGCCCGCGCCACTCGGGCCTGTGGATGCTCTACCCCCTGGCCTACCTGATCTTCGCCCTCACCCGCGGCGCTCTCCTGCCCCCTGGCTCGGTGGCCCGCTACCCGTACCCCTTCGTCGACGTGGAACAACACGGCTACGCGGCCATCCTCGGCAACTCCGTGCTCTTCGGCCTGGTCTTCTACGCCCTCGCCCTGGCCATCGTCGGCCTGGACCGGATCCGCCCGACCCTCCGGCCCCGCGAAAACCGGATTTCGTCTACGGGCGACGGTCCGCTAAAGTAATCGATGTCGCCGCGACGTGGTCACACAACGCAGCGACATCGGGGTGTAGCGCAGCTTGGCAGCGCGCTTCGTTCGGGACGAAGAGGTCGTGGGTTCAAATCCCGCCACCCCGACAGCCGAAACACCAGGTCAGGCCCGGTGCTGAGAGATCAGCACCGGGCCTGATTGGCGTTGCGGGGGCGATCTGGGAGCCGTTTGGGAGCCGACTTCGAGATCCGGCTCCCAGGGGAGCCACTACTGGAGGGCAGCAACCCTCGCTCGCAGTAGGTCATTCAGCGCGCGCACCGGCGACGTCGGGCACACCGCGAGGCGCGCATCAAGCGCCGCTTCCCACTGCTTGGTCAGGCCGGCCATGAGGCGCTTGCGCATGCCCGGCGTGACGTGGGCGTAGCGCGCGGAGACCGAGCCGTCGATGTGGCCCATGCGTTCGTCCATGAGGACTTTCTCGGTGCCGAGGTCCTCCATCATCGTGCGGTGGGTGTGGCGCAGGCCGTGGGGCGTGAGGCCCTTGGCGATCGGGAGCCAGCAGGCATCCGCCCGAGTGGTGGCCCCTCGGCCTCGGGCCGGGATGCCCGGCCAAGGCTCTGCGAGGACGGGTACCGGGCGGGCCTCCTGTGGTGCCTTCTTCGGGTACCAGCCGGAGACCGCCGGGGTGAACAGCCAGGTGGCGAAGCCGTTTCGGCGCCAGTGGGCCGCGTTTTCCGACGTGGTGCCGCCTCGTATGAACCCGAGCTCTTCGATGGCGATTTGGACGCGTACGCGGGTGTCCTCGCGTACGCGGTCGGGTCGGTTGAGGACGTTGGACACCGTGCCCGTGGAGACTCCGGAGCGGCGTGCGACGTCGGTGAGCTTCGCGCCCTGGTGGCCGCCGGTGCGCGCCGAACCTTGGCCTCGGAAGACGTACGTCCTGCCGTGGCAGGGGCAGGGGTTCGGCTTCGCACGGGCGATGTGGTTGATGACGAGGGCAGACAGCCAGTCCGGCGCATCGATGGTGCGGTAGCTGTCGTCCTTGGGCGGGCAGCGGACCAGTTCGCCGGTGTCGAGTTCGTACAGCTGCCACTCGACGCGGAAGGCGTCGGGGCGTACGAACTCCGTTTCCAGGCCGACGATTTCGCCCCAGCGCTTGCCGGTGTAGCCCTTGAGGACCGTGGCGATGAACTCATCGTCGCGGCCGGAGAGCAGGGCCGCCCGCTCGGCGGTGAGCAGGATGCCGAGCGCGTCGGTGATGACCTTTTCCGGGCCTCGGTCGCGGGAGCGGCCTGCGCGCTTGCCGCGTCCGCGTCGCCGGACGGCCGGGTTGGACGTGAGCAGGCCCTCGTCGATCGCGTCCTCGAAGATCAGGTGGAGCGTGGAGCGCCAGGTCTTGACGCTCGAAGCCGCGTACGCGGCCCGCTCCTTCTTCTCCCACAGCTCGACGTCCGTGCGCAGGATGGCCGCGAGCGCCTTGTCCTCGAAGTCGGGGAGCAGGTGCTCCTCGATGTGGCGTTTGTAGTTCTGCATCGTCGAGGCGGCCAGATCCTGGGCGGCGTACCAGCGGCTGGCGTACTCGCCGAAGGTCTCCTGGCCGAGTTTCGGGTCGCGCCACTCGCCGCGCCGGTACTTGTTCTCGGCTTCGCTCGCGGCGCGCTGGGCCTCTCCCTTGTTGGCGAACTTGATCGGCTTGCCGTCCTCGCCGACGACGGTGAGGTGTTTGCCGGGCGCGATCTTGTAGCGGCCGCGCCAGTAGTTTCCGCGCTTCTCGCCGAAACCCATGTGTCCCTCCCCTGCTTCGTCGTCGTGCTAGGCCGCGGTCCCGAACTGGCTCTGCCGGGCTCGGCGTGGCGGCCGGGCGCGGAGACGAGCCGCGGGAGCGGCGGGTGACGAAGGATGTTGCGGAGCAGGGGACTTGGCGGCCGGAGCCGCTTTCGCTGCCTGTTGCTGCGGCAGGGCAGGGCGGGCCTCGTTCATGCGGATGATCTCCGCGAGGTGCTCGCCGGTGAAGCGGTACGCGCGGCCGACGCGGGTGAACGGGATGAGCCGACGGCGGGCTCGGTCCTTGACCCACCAGGCGGAGCAGCCCAGTACGGCCGCGACTTCCTCGGGGACGTAGAGGCGCGGCGGGCCGACCTCTGCGTGTGCCGTCGGTGCGGAGGCAGGGGTTATCGCGGGTTGGCGCAAGGGGTGGGTCCTCTTCTGGCGGGCATGGGGCGCGGCAACGCCGACCGCCGGTCGATCGCTAGGGATGAGAGTGAGTGCCCGTACTGGGGGTTTGCGGGGCCAGGACGGGAGGGGCGCCGAGGGCTATGCCTCGTCGGCGGATTGGGTGTCGTCGCGACCAGGCTGAGGACCGTGCATCTTCAGCATGGTCTTGCTGGCCTCTTCCGCCATGGCGCTCTGGACCATGAGGTCGGCTTCCTCGCGGATGTCGGGGTGCTCGGCGAGGTAGGTGTCGAGCGCGTCGCGCGCCTTCGTGAAGGCCATGTTGGCTCTCTGGGTCGCGCGGAATGCATCCACGACCTCGTCGATGAGTTCCATGGCGCGGGCCTTCGCCGCCAGCTGCGGTGGCCCGACGAGATTGCGCAGGTCGATGCCTAGGACCTCGGCGAAGCCGATGGCATCGTCGAGGTTGATGCGGCGCTTCCCGTTTTCGATCCGCCAGACCGCGGACGGGTTCATCTCGAAGCCGGCTTCGTTGAGCCGGTCGGACAGGGCGTTGGTGCTCCAGCCGCGCGCCTCGCGCTCCACCCTGATGCGGGTCGCGACGTTCGCCTCGCCGCTGAGCAGGACGCCCTCGGACGGTTCTTCCTCCGCCACCGGCACCTCCTTCCGTTCGTAGCGATGCACTGCGGTTTGCAGTACAGCCTAAACAGTAGCATTGATACTGCGAGATGCAGAATGCTTCTGCGATCTGCAATTCATGTGGCATAGTGGTGGCATCCCACCCCACCGACCTCAGGAGTCGGCACGCCCGCACGTCACATGAAAGAAGCCCCCGGCGATGCCGGGGGCTCAAGCGCAAACCTCTCAACCGCCATCCCTAGCGATCAACCTGCGGAGACCGGGATTGCCGTCCCATATGGCCCGCAAGCAGAGGAGCTGATGCCCAGTATGGCCGATGTCCAGCCGAATACGCCATCCCTTACCGATGCCTCAGACGAGGCCGGCCATGCCAGTGCGGTCCCGGCAGAGCCCCTGACCGAGGGGGCGGAGATCTTGGATGACCTGCGGGCGCAGCTCAAGCGGTACGTGGCGATGCCCAGCGAAGAGGCGCTCACTGCGGTGGCCTTGTGGGTCGCCGCCACCCATCTGCAGCCCGCGTGGCAGCACGCGCCGCGCCTGGCGATCGTGGCTCCGGAGAAACGGTGCGGTAAGTCCAGGCTCCTGGACATGGTGACCGAGACGGTGCACAACCGCCTGATCACGGTCAATGCCAGCGCGGCGGCGATCTTCCGGTCGATCGACGGGGACGACCCGCCCACGCTCCTGGTCGACGAGGCCGACACCCTCTTCAGCAGCCCCAGGGCGGCGGAGAAGAACGAGGAGGTCCGCGGCCTCATCAACGCCGGGCACCAGCGCGGCCGACCGACACTTCGGGTGTCCGGGCCGGAGCACCAGGTGCATGAGTTCCCCACCTTCGCCATGGCCGCCCTCGCCGGGATCGGCAACCTGCCCGACACGATCCAGGACCGGGCGGTGGTCATCCGGATGCGCCGTCGCGCGGCGGGCGAGAAGGTGGCGTCCTTCCGCACCGGCCGGGACACCCCCGCCCTGAACGCGATCCGCGACCGCCTCCACACCTGGCTCCAGCCGCTGTTCGCGCAGGCCATGGAGACGGAGCCACCGATGCCGGTCGAGGACCGCGCGGCAGACACCTGGGAACCCCTGGTCATCATCGCCGACCTCGCCGGGGGCGACTGGCCGATGCTGGCCCGTACCGCCTGCCGCACCATGACCGACTACGAGGCCGGTCAGGACGAGGAGGGCGGCCTGCGCACCCGCCTCCTGGTCGGCATCCGCCGCGCCTTCGCCGCCGTCGGCGACCCGGCCATGCTGGGCACGAAGCACCTCCTTGAGTCCCTCAACGCGGACAAGGAAGCACCGTGGGCGGAGTACGGCGCCAACGGCCTGACCCCGCGCGGCCTGCAGCTGCTCCTGAAGCCGTACGGGATCGGCTCGGCCAACCGCCGCTTCCCCGACGGCACTCAGGCCAAGGGCTTCGCGCGCAACCAATTCCTCGACACGTGGGCGCGCTACTGCCCCGAGCCGAAGCCGGCTGACGGGCCCGCCCCACCTGCGGACGTGCCGCTGCCCGGCACCGCAGCCTGACTCGACGCCACTCGCATCACTCGTCCCCGCGCAGGTCAGCGCGGGGACGAGTGAACAGCCCGCAACGAGTCGTCTCGACATCACCGCACCACTCGTACCTGTACTGACCAGGCACGCGACGAGTGGTACGAGTCCCAGCACCTCACGGCGGCCACGCCCTGCCCTCCCTTGCGCCGAGGCCGCCCCCAAGCCCACCTGGAGTACCCCCACTTGTTCGCCCGTATGAACGCCTGGAGCGCCGCCGTCCGTGGCACCGGTGCGATCCGCGCCGGAATCGCCCTGCTCGCCGCGTTCGCCTTCGCCCTCTCCTACGACGCCCTGCGTCAGATGGCCGTCGCCATCCACATCCGCGGACTCCTCACCTACGCCTTCCCGCTCGTCATCGACGGGTTCATCGCCATCGGCGTCGGCGCGCTGCTCATGCTCCGCACCGCCCCGACACGCTCCCGCGTCTACGTGTGGCTACTCGTCGGCGCAGCCACCCTGACCAGCATCTGGGCCAACGCCCTGCATGCGGTCCGCCTCAACCAGCAAGCCCGCAACGGCGTTGGCCTGCGGCTCGACGACGTCACCGTCGGCGGCCTGTCCGCCATCGCCCCGCTCGCCCTGGCCGGAGCCGTACACCTCTACATCGTCGTACGCCGTCAGGACGTGGCTGATGTGGCTCCGGGTTCCGCCGCAGTGGCTGATGCACCGCAAGGGGCCGGTACGTCGGAAGAGCCCGTGCCCGATGAGGTCTCCGCCGAGAGGCTCGCCATCGCGCGCACGGCACCGCTCGGACGACAGGGCCGCGCCTCCCGCCGCCACATCGAAGCCACCTTCCGAGAACGCGACCTCACCATCGGCCGCAAGGAAGCGGACCTGCTTAAGGACCTCGTCCAGGCCGAACTCGACGCAGCAGCCACCGCGCAGCGGCCAGAGCTCATCGCGACCGGCGCCGACGCCGCCTGACTCTGCGGACGAGCCGTCCTCAGCCCTCGCCGGTCGTCCCCGTGCTTCGCCGGTACGGGGACGACCCGCTCCTCCGCCAACAGCCCTGCCCACACTGGAGAACTAGTCCATGCACGACGAATCCCGCCAACCCCCCACCCCCAAGCAGCAGATGACCACCGACCTCACGCACGAAAACAGCGGAGCAAGGTATCCCGTTGGACCGTCCAAGGGCCGGTTCCCCGGGGCAGCCTCCGCCCCGGGGGTGGCGGAGGCACGCGGGCGCCAGGGGGCACCCACGTCGGAGAAGCCCACCGTCGACACCGAGTTGCCGCTGCCGCGTGCCGCCGACGAAGCCGCCTTCCACCGCGTCGCCCGCCGCCGCACCCGCGACTCCGTCCAGCGCAAGCAGCGCGTCGACGCCCGCTACAGCACCACCGAGAAGACCAAGATCCTCTCCAAGGCCCGCTCCCTGAACATCTCCGGCGCCCACCTCGTGGCCACCGCCGTCATGGCCTACATCGACGGCGACCTCGCCCTGCCCGGCCAGCGCACCGAACTCGACGACTACATCGACGAACTCAACGCGCTACGCGAGCAGGTCGCCCGCGTCGGCCGCAACGTCAACCAGATCGCCAAGAAGCTCAACTCCGACGGCACCGCACACCCCACGGACATCGCCCTGCTCGCCCTGGCCGACCGCACCCTGGAGCACACCACCTCCGCCGTCCAGACCATCGCCGCAGCCGCGAACCAGGCCGTATCCACCGCCAGGAAGGCGACGGCCCGGTGATCGCGAAGATCACCGGAGGCAGGGACACCGCCGGCCTGCTCCGCTACCTCTACGACACCCGCAAGAAGGGCCACACCGACCCGCACCTGGTCGCCTCCTGGGACGGCTTCGCCCCCGACCCCGGACGCACGGCCGGCGACCCCGACGTGACCCGTCGGCAGCTGGTGGCGGACCTCGACCTGCACGTCGAGCAGGCCGAGCGGTTGGGCCGTGCGCCCGAACGCCACATGTGGCACTGCTCGATCCGCGCCGCCAAGACCGACCGTTACCTCACCGACGACGAGTGGGCCGACATCGCCCGCCGCGTCGTCGCCGCCACCGGCATCGCTCCCGCCGGTGATCCCGATGGCTGCCGCTGGGTCGCCGTGCGCCACGCCGACGACCACATCCACATCGCCGCCACCACCGTCCGCGCCGACCTGCGCACCGCCCGCCACTGGAACGACTACCTCACCGCCGACCGCAAACTCGCCACCATTGAGAGGGAGTACGGACTGCTTCAGGTCGTACGTGGGGATCGCACCGCCGCCAAGCGCCCCACCCGCGCCGAACAGGAGAAGGCCAAGCGAGCCGGGCGACCCGGCACTGCCCGCGAACGCCTGCGCACCACTGTCCGTACCGCGGTGGCGGCTGCCACCAGCACCGAGGAGTTCGTCCGCCTCCTTGAGCTGACCGACGGCATCCTCGTCGACGTCAAGCACTTCCCCTCCGGGGACATACGCGGCTACACCGTCGCCCTCCAGGACGACACCAACGGGAAGCAGGAACCCATCTGGTACTCGGGCTCCGCGCTCTCCCCGGACCTGTCGCTCCCCAAGATCCGGCAGCGTCTCGACGCCACCGAACAGCAGGAGCGCCGCGGGCCCAACCCTTGGCACCAGGCCACCGCCGCCACGGAACGCATCCCGCACCGCCTGGAGCACGAGGACGACCCAACCGCCCAGGCCCACCTGTCCGCCCTCGGCGAAGCCCTGGATGCCCTGCCCCTCGTCGCACCACAGGTCATTCTCCCTCAACTCCGGTCGGCGGCAGAGCAGTTCGAGCGGTCTACCCGGTCCCGCATCCAGGCCGAGCACCAGCACGCCCGCGCGCTGCGTGGCGCCGTACGTGCCATGCTCCGCGAATCCGCTCCCGGCGACGGTGCCCTGCTTGCGATGTTCCTCGACGCCGCGATCCTCGCGGTGATCGCTGCCGCCCGTTGGCACCAGCTCCGCCATCACGACCAGCAGGTGGTCGCGGCCCAGCAGACTCTGCGCCACCTCCAGGCCGCCTACGACCAAGCAGCGGCCGAGCCTCTGGCCACACGCGCCCAGCGCCGCCCGGCCCAGCACGTCGTGGAGCGGCACACCCTCCACATACGGCAAGCCGCGCCCGACCACATCGAACAGATCCTGGAGGACCCGGCCTTCGAGGCACTCGCCGCCGTACTGACCGACGCCGAGCAGGCAGGACACGACCCTCAGCAGCTCCTTCGGCAAGCCGCCGACCAGCGCGCCATGGATGATGCCCGCCACCCTGCACGGGTCCTGACCTGGCGCATCGAACGTCTCAGCGCGAAGCCGGTACCCAGCGCCAGGGCTCGCGCGGCACTGGCCCGCAGCAGGTCCTCCCGACGATCGCACGAACCGGTGCGGGACGCGTCAACCGCCCCCGTCCCGCCACCGAAGCCCGCACCGGCACGACGGCGCTGATCGCGCGCTCTCGTTCAGTGGGACCTGCCCCAGTGAAGGCCCGACGGAGACGCCCGTCGGGCCCTCCTGTTTTCACGATCGGTCGCTCAAGGTGCGGCCGCCTCGGTGGTTCAGTTGTGGCCCCCGACAGGGGAGGGAGCCGACGGGTTCACGGGATCGCGCGTGGCCACTGTGAGGTCGTAACGCATCGAGCTCCTGGAGGCCCCACCCCGGAACTGTCGGTCACCCTCGACATGCCGGGCAAGGTCGCCGACTCCGCACCGCCGAGATGGTGGATCGCCGCTAGGAACGCGAACTGCCAAGGGCCCTGTGCACTGCATGTCCCAGAAGAGGTCGCCGACGAGACGGCGTTGACCACATCCACACACCGTCGGAAGTGGGACGTGGCCTTCTCGTCACCATGCCCCCCAGCGCGCTGTAGCGTCCCCCATGAGGTCCAGGGAAAGGGAGCACGCACCATGCCGCAGCCCACGGTCAATGCCAACCGGAACGCCCAGCGCGGACTCATCCTGGACTTCGCCGGAGTACTGACCGCCGACCCACAGGCCACGCATCGCGCGTGGTGCGAATCGGAAGGGCTGCACCCCGAAGCATGGCGCTCCACCCTCAACGACAACCCCGAGGGCCGACGGCTCTACGCAGCGCTTGAGATCGGGCAGATCGGCCAGGCCGCATGGAACGAGGGCACCGCGAGCCTGCTCGGCGCGCACGTCGAACCGTCGAACCTGATGGGGCGAGCCTGGGCCGAAGTACCCGGCGCACAGCGCATGGCCGCACTCGCACGGGCCGCCAAAGAGGCGGGTTACCGGCTCGGACTCTTGTCGAACAGCTTCGGGCTCGACCCCTTCAACCCCTATGAGCACATGGCCATTTGGGACCTGTTCGACGTGCACGTCATTTCCGAGGTGGTCGGGATGGCCAAGCCGGACCCGGCGATCTACCAGCTCACGCTTGACCGCCTCGGCCTCCCCGGATCGGCCTGCGTGTTCGTCGACGACCATCCGGTGAACCTCCCGCCCGCCGAGGCCCTGGGCATCACCACCGTGCTCGCGACAAGCGAGTCGGACACGGTCGCCGAGTTGCAGGGGCTCCTCGGCGTGAGCGCCGACCTGGTCGCGTAGGGGCCGCTTTCAGCCAGTACCCAACTCCCTTCGGGGATTTGGGTGTCGGTGGCTGATTGACGTGGGTACCGTCCATGACTGACCTGTCGGGGATGGGGAGTTGCTGTCATGCAATGGTCGGAATACACCACGGCTGAACGACTCAAGACCCTCCGCAGCGGCATGACTCAGGAGGGGTTGGCGGAGGCCGCTGACGTGTCGGTGGGCGTGGTCCGGAAGCTGGAACAGGGCGGTACTGCCTCCCTTCCCTCCCTGCTGTCCATCGCGTCCGCGCTCGGTACGGACATCGCCGTGCTCCTTGGCCAGCAGGCTCCGCGCCGGTCCATGGACCGCGACGAGCGGGCAGCTCTGCGTACCCTGTCGGCCGCCGCCCACGATGCCGCCATCGGCATCCCCGCCGACACCGAGCCGGGCACCATCGACGAGCTGCGAGCCGTCGTCCAGCAGGCCGACGCCGCCTACTGGGAGGGCCGGTACACCGAGCTCGGTGCGCTGCTCGGTGCATTGCTGCCCGAGGCGCGAGCCCGTTACGACGCGGCCGGCAGCGGCGACAAGGAGGCTGCTGCGGGCGTGCTGGCGGACGTCTTCCAGACCGCGGGGATGGCAGCGAATGTGTGGGGCTCGCGGGACCTCGCCTACGCCGCGCTCACCTACGGACGCCAGATCGCCGTACAGGCCGGTGATGACCTGCGCGACGCCCATCTCGCCGCCACCACGGCCTGGGTGAACCTCCGGGACGGGCGGACCTCGCAGAGCTACGCGCTCGCCGTCGCCCAGGCGGAGCGGATCGAGCCGAAGATGTCGGAGCACGACCCGGACCGGCTGTCGGTCTACGGGCAGTTGGTCACCAACGCCGCCGTGGCAGCGTCCCGAGGCGGTGCCGATCCGGACACCGCCCACGAATACCTGTCCCAGGCGCACGCGGTCGGTGCCCGTCTGGGCACCGAACACGCCCGCGGGCGCCATGCCCAGCCCTACGGCCCGCTCTACGCAGCCACACAGGCCATGAGCATCGCCGTCGCTCTCGGCGACACGGGCGGCGCGCTGCGGCTCATGGACACGGTCCGGCTCGACGACACCGTGCCCCTCGCCACGCGAGCCCGTTACGGACTCGACGTCGCCCTGACCCATGTTGAGAGCCGACGGTGGGAGCAGGCCGCCAGCACACTCGAAGCCGTCTGCACCATGGCGCCAGGCTGGGTGCGGCATCAGATGCTGCCCGGCGTGATCATCTCTCGTCTCACCGGTGTGTCCGTCGGACGCCTGCGTTCGCTCGCGAACGCTGCGGGTGTCTCGCTCGGCGTTCGCTGACTGCCACGCACCGTGGCAGTCAGCGGGTGCGGGCTCGGACGGCTGCCACGCCGCGTGACAGTGCTTCCGGCTCTCACCGGAGGGATCGACCGGGGCGTGGCAGCTACCCCTGCTCCCAACTCCCCTCGCTGCTACGGGCCGTGCCTGTCTTCTGCTCAGCCTCAGAATCAGGCTTGGGGACATGCCGAACACCCAGTCCGGCGGCCACGGGCACGTTCCCGTCGCCGTCTACTCCTGCGCCTCTGCCACGGGCCTCGTACGCGAGGCTGAGCGACGCGCACGTCACTACGCTGACGCCCGCCACTGGCACATCGCCGGCGCGTGGACCGACGACGACCCCACCGTGCCGCTCGACAGCCGACCGGGCTGGTCCGCCATCGCGGGCGCTCTGTCCACCGGCATCATCCGCGGTGTTGTCGTCGGAGTCCGCACCCATGTCGCCGCGGACGCCGCGCAGTTCACGGCCCTCAACGTCCTGATCCGCGACCGCGGCGGCTTCCTCGCGGAAGCGACCTCCGGACCCACGCATCGGACTCCCGGCCAGTTCGAGCGCCGCCGTGTCCTGCTCGAAGCCGGCTTCATCTGGTCGCCTTGGGGACACCGCATGTCAGGAGTGGTCGGGTGAGCCGGGCGCGAGCCGAGGTCGGCGACCTGGTCGAGGACGAGACGGGTCAGCGAGCGATCGTGACCGACATCAGGCACGCCGAGGTCTGGATCCTGCGACCGCCGTCGGGGACGACGCCCCAGTGGGAGACCGACGACCCCGACTCCCTCCAGGTCCTGGAACCCCGAGCTGTGCGCGCCCGCCTCCGCCGCGAGCAGAGCGACCGCTGATCCGGCTGAACCGCTGAACTCACCCTCCCCGTACGGAAGGCGGAGCCACTGTGTACGCGTTCGGCCTCTGCATCGACCGGCACTACCTCACCCCCGGCCTCGTGACCATCACGGCGCTGGCCGACAGCCTCACCCCGAGCGCCCGGCGAGGCGCCGCCCTTCGCATCCTCACGCTCGACCTCACCCCGGCCGACGCCGCACTCCTCGCGGACCTCACCCGGCGCGCCGGCTTCCGCTCCTTCGACCTCGACCATCGCCGCCCACTGCGCGCCTCACGGATGGCGGACACCGCGTACATCACCGTCGCCACCTACCTGCGGTTCGAGTTCACGGCGGCCTTCCTCCGCCGCCCGCACCTGATCTACGTGGACGCCGACACCCTCGTACGCGGTGACCTGAGCACCCCGCTCGGCACTGTCTGCCCCGGTGAAGTCGGCGCTGTGCGGGACGAGTTCAACCCGACGGTCGGTGTGGGCCCAGCTCTGCCCGGTGCGGCACAGCGCTGGCCTCACCACCGTGGCCTCCCGTATTACAACGCCGGTCTGCTGTGGGCCCACACGCGGGACCTGCCCGGCATCCGTCGAGGAATCGAGCGTGCCCTGCTCTCGCAGCGTCAGCACATCCTCCACAACGACCAAGACGCGCTGAATCTCTGGCTCCTGCGTACAGGCCGCGTGCGCCCGGTGGACGCCGCGTACAACCGGTTCGAAGTCGGCCGGTTCCTCGAACGCGGCAACTGGGTCCGCCGTGTGGTCACGAGACCGCTCCGCTCCGATCCGGCGGCGGCCCTCGTCCACTTCGTCGGCCCGGAGAAGCCCTGGCAATCGGACTGCCCCGGAACGGAGGACGTACGGGAGTACCGCACGGTCCTGCGGCGCACCCTGCGGCACGTACGTGCCCTGGGCGCTGCCCACCCTGAGCCGGCGGGGCTCACATGACCGCGCCCCCGCCGATGGTCTCCCACGTCTGCTCCGCGCTTCTCGGCCTGCCCGCAAGGAGCGCCGAGCGCCTGAAGGCCGGTTCCCGCACCGCCGTGTACCGGGCGAGCGTCCGCGACGGCCGAAGCGTCATCGTGAAGCTCTACGCACACACCGCCCGCCGTAACGCGCTCACTGAAGCGACGGCCATGCGCGCGGCCGCCGCAGCCGTCCCCGTACCGAAGATCCTCGGCTGCGGCACCACCAACAGCGAGGGAGCCAGCGCCCTCATCACGGCGGACCTCGGCCGAAGCACCCTCGGTGCGGCCGTACGCTCCGGTCGCGTCCCACGCGACCAGGCACTCAAGGAGCTCGGCGGCCTCCTCTCCCGTCTGCACCGGGTGCCGGTCGCGAAGCCGGTTCCTCGCAGGCCGTTCGTCGACGCCGTCTCCTCCCTCTCCCGCCGTTGTCCCGGCGAGCTGATCGACCGGATAGCACCGGCCATCTCCGTCATCGCCAACACACCTGATTCGGCTCCGACGGTGTGGTGCCACGGCGATCCTCACCTCGACAACGTAATCCCGTCCGGGTCTCAACAGGCCCGTCATCTGGTCGACTTCACCGACTCCGCCCCTGGCCGACGCGAGTCCGACATCGCCCACGCCCTCGTCATGACAGCCGCACACGCGCCCTGGGAGCGGCACGCGCTCACCGCCGCCTACACGCTCGCCCTCGACGAGACCCTCCTGTCCGCGTGGACGGTCTTCGTCACCGTCCGCTCCTGGGCCCACGCGACCCCTGGCACGGAACGAGCACTGTGGTCGGTCCGCCTGGCCGAACTCACCCACCGGACACCGCACTTCTTCAACGGACCGCTCACGGAATGGAGTCCGTCATGACCGCCCTCGGACTGACAGTCGTCATCCCGGCCCACAACGAAGTCGCCTACCTGCCCCGCTACCTCCCCACCGTCCTCGCCTCCCTCGCACGCTGGCAGGAAACCAGCGGTGAACAGGGCGAAGTGATCGTCGTCGACAACGCCTCCACCGACGCCACCGCGGACATGGCCGCGACGTTCGGCGTCCGCGTGATCAGAGAGAACGTCCGCAACATCGGCAGGGTCCGCAACAGCGGTGCGGCCGCTGCACGCGGTCGGCGGCTCTTCTTCACGGACGCCGACGTAGCCCTGCCCCTGGAGGCGATCACCACCGCGGCCGACGCGATGGACAGCGGGGCCGTGGGCGGCGCCATCCCACCCCTCTACACCCCGAAGCGGCTCGGGGCCCGGCTGCTGTGCGCGTACTGGGACCACTACCGCACCCGCCACGGCGGAGCCCAGGGCGTCGCCCAGTTCGCCACGGGCGCTGCGTTCAAGGAAGTCGGCGGATACCGCGACGACCTGTTCATGAGCGAGGACGTGGAGTTCTTCGCCCGCCTGCGTGCCCACGGTCGCGCCACCGCCGCCCCAGTCGAGGTCTTGGACGACCTGCGCGTACGCCCCTCCACCCGCCGCTACGACGAGTGGTCCATCCTCCGGATGCTGTGGTGGCAGAACCCCGTCACCGCCCGGCTGCGGCTGAGCTCCCCGCGCATGTGGCGCCACTGGTACGAGACCACCGTCCGCTAGCCCGGAGCCCGCCATGACCTTGCCGATCACCGTTCCCGTGCCGGACGCGGAAGGGATCTACACCTTCCCCGACGACCTCTACCGAGCCCACCAGACATGGACCGACCACCTCGCCGAACGCCACCGAGCTCATGACCACCACGTCATCGGGCTGAAGGCCCCGCACGGCGGCCGACCCCACTTCATCGAGAGGCGCAGCCCCACCGGCCGCCCGGTCCTCGCCATCGAGCCGCACCACGACGACTTCGCCCTGTCGGCCTCCGGGACGTTCCTCGCCAGCCCCCGCCCGCTCACCGTGGCCACGGTGTTCACCCGCTCCACCAGCGTCCACCCCACGCTGGAGGACACCTACAGCACCGAGGACGCCGTATCCGACCTGCGGAACAGGGAAGGCGCAGCAGCCCTGGCCCCTTTCGGCGCTACCCGACTCCTCCTCGGCCACAAGGACGCCGAGCCCCCGTACCGGCCCTACAGCGAGGACCGCCTCGACCAGATCACGGAAGAACTGCGCCAGATCGTCGAGGCGCGCCCCGAAGCCGAGTTGCTCGCTCCGGCCGCCGTCACGCGCCACCCCGACCACCTCCTCGTCCATGACGCCGCGGTCCGCCTCGGATGCCGGTGGTTCTGGGAAGACCTCGCGTTCTGGTCCACGTACGCGCTCGCCGGATGCGACCAGCACCTCTTCCGCGCCCGCACCGGCCCGGTCATGCCCCCCGAGCTGGTCGACATCAGCACCGTGATCCTCGACAAGACCACCGTCCTGAGGATGCACGGCTCGCAGATGCGCCCGGAGCGGAAGATGTACCGGCCCATCCGGCACGCCTGGACCACTGCCGCCGACCTCCCGACCGGCGGGGCCTACGCGGAGCGCTTCTACCGGACGGAGTCGCCGTGAAGGTCATCGCCATCGAGGGCCCCTCGTACGCGGGCAAGTCCACGGCGATCAGCCACCTACGCGCTTGCGGCATCGAGAAGCGGGCCTTCGTCTCGGACTGCTACGTCCGGCACATAGCCCACCGCGACGACATCCCGCCGGCCTTCCCCGGCTCCGAGGTCGCTCAACTCGCCGCGTTCGAGAGGTTCATGGGCGTCGAGAACGCTCGCGTACATGCCGCCCGAGCCAGCGCCAAGCCCGTGGTGCTCATCGACCGTTCCGTCGACACTCTCCTCGCCCACGCACACGCCCTCGACGCGATGTTCGGGTACGCCGTCCACCACCAGCTCCGCGACCGGCTCCAGGCGCTGCCGTTCCTGAGACCGGACCACACCCTCTACCTCGACGTACCGTCCGAAGTGCTCAGCCTGCGCCGCAAGTTGGCCGGCCACGCAGCGGCGGAGTCCGACTACTTCCTCCACGACCCCGCATTCCTCACCCACGCCCGCGACTACTTCGTCTCCGGCGCCCAGCCGCCGGTCGCACGCGAGATGACGGTCATACCCGCCGACACCAGCCCGGCCGCCGTCGCGCACGCGGTGGAATCCCTCGTCACGTTCTGGACGAGGTGACCGACCGATGCCCACGGCCCTCTTCGCCTGGCGACGCACCCCGCCCCCGCTCCTCATCGGCGGCGCTGAGGTCACCCAACAGCTCCTCGCCGAAGAACTCGCGGCGGCAGGCTGGCGCGTCATCTACCTGGGGTCACACGAAGCCCCCTGGGATCAGTCCCCCCAACTCCCTCAACTGCGCGTCTTCTTGGACACCAACCACACCTCGTACGAGGAGAAGGGCGAGGAGCTGCGCTACCGCTGGAACGGGGTGGACTGCATAGCCGTACCGCAGCGACAGGCCACGGCAGCCCTGCTCAGCCTGCTGTCCCAGGTGCGTCCCGACGTGGTGTTCACCTCCCAGGAAGGCTCGGCCGACCTCGCCGCACAAGCCCGGCCGACCGCGCTGGTCGCCGGCATCCTGCACTCCGTCTCCAGGGCCGGCTTCGGCGTACTGGACGGCCGCCCGCACCTCGGCCTGGCGGTCTCCGAGTTCGTCCGCAAACGAGCGCCGGGGACCGAAGGGACCCAACTCGCAGTCCTTTACCCGCCATTCACGTCCCCTCAGCCGAGTGCCGATGTGTCGCGGACCGAGTCCGTGCTCATGGTCAACCCGATCCCGGCAAAGGGCTCCGCCCCCTTGCACCAGCTCATCCGCCGCATGCCGGAACAGGGCTTCACCCTGGTCGAGGGCTGGTGGAACACCGCCGACGAATTCGCCGCCTACCCCAACGTGACCTACGTGCCGCGGGTCTACGACATGACCCCGCTCTATCGGAGCCACCGACTACTGCTGGTGCCGTCCGTGGTCGAGGACGCCTTCCCCCGGGTGATCATCGAAGCCGCGCTGCACGGCACCCCCACCATCGGCACCGATCGGGGCGGCATCCCCGAGGCCATCGGTCCGGCCGGGATCGTTCTAGCTCACACAGCGGATCCGCAGGTGTGGACGGAAGCCATCCGCACCACCGACCACCACGCCCTGGGGGCGCTCGCCCGCCAGCACGCCGCGCGCTTCGCTCGCCCTCGCCTGCCGGACCTCAGGAGCCTGGGAATCTACCGGGCGGTGAACGCGTCCTCGACCTGATCCAGCCGGTCCGTCCACCAGTGCAGCAGTGCCTCGTCCGCGGTGAACAGCTCGTCGCACGAGTCGTCACCGCGGTCGTAATGGAACTCCAGTTGCCAGAAGTCGGTCATCCGCTTCCACCACAGCCGACGCACTCCGTCCACCAGTGCGGACGAGTCCAGCGGCACCACGGAGCGGTAGCCGCCCACGAACGCCGACACCCGGCCGAGATCGAACACCCCGCCCACCCCGAACTGCACCTGCGCCGTCCGTACGACCTCTTCCGCATACGGGCGAACACCAACACGGTCCCAGTCCAGAACGGCTGCAAGTTCCCCGTCGGCCCACAACAGGTTCCGGTACTGCACGTCACCGTGCGTCCACCCGTGCCCGCCTTCAGGACTCGCACCCTGCGGGCGGTGCCCGGCGTGCGCGTCGATCAGCTTCCGGCGCTCCTCAAGAGCAGCCGAGGCCGCCGCGTCGAAGACACTGCCGTGGCCCCTGACCGCCACAGCCGTGGCGAGACGCATGGACTTCTCCACCGCACGATCTGGCGTCGTGACCTCAGCCGTGACCACGTCCGGCGCCGCAGGGAGCAGCCCTCGCTCGCAGGCACGGCTCAGGCTGAGATGCAGGCGGCCCAGGTGCGCACCCAGCGAGGCGACCTTGGGCAACGCGAGATCGACACCCCGGAGGTGCTCACCCTCCGCCCACGGAAACAGACACCAATCACCGCCGCCGACCTCGACGACCAGCGAACCGGTGACAGAGGCGATCGGAGCGCACACAGGAACTCCGTCATCGGCCAGAGCAGCCAGAACACCAAGGTTCCGGTCGAGCCGCTCACGAGAAACATCGGTGACCCGCTTCAGCGCGAACGACCCGGTGGCGGTGTCCACCCGCCAGTTCCTGTTCATGAGCCCATCGGCGAGATACCGCTGCTCTCGCACCTGCCCCAGGCCGAAAGCGCTGGTCAGCTCGGTGAGGTCGCTGCTGGGGATGGAGGTCCGGTCCGCCACGGTTGCATCAGCCACTCGACGGACGATACGCGAGCGCAGCAGTAGCAGGCACGAAGTACGCAAAGCCGCACTATCAAGAAGCTGCAGCCATACGACGGAGCGACGTCGAGCCCCGTCACCTTGGGTGGGCACGCCTCACCCCGGCAATGTTTCGATCATGCGGGACACTCGCCCCCAACCAGCTACGAGGATGGCTGCCAAAATCGCAGCCCCCGCGGTCAGCCACGGGGTCAAATCGTTGCTCACACCCAGCGCAGAGAGCACCTTGGCCGCACCCGTCGCTGCCACCATGGCAGCGACGATCGCGGCTGCTACGTGAGCTGACTCCAGCCATCTACTGCGGAGACGGGAGACGGGGTGCATCCCTTCAAGTTGACTGGCCGGCAGATCGCAATGCGGTGGGGGACTCCATCCAGCGCGTCGTCGTGGCGGCGTGGTGAGCTAGCTACGCTCCGCGCCACTCGCGCTCTTCGATGGCATCGATGTGAGTGAGGAGGAATCGAGGCCCGTCCTCAACGGTGGCGACAACGGAATGGCGCATAGAGACCCGAATGTACGTGCCGTCGCGGCGACCGAGGCGCAGCTCGGCACGGCCGCCCTCCGTGCTGCTCCGGAGGAGGGTTACGAGGTCCTCGGGGTGTACGAAGTCGGTAAAGGAGTAGCGGCGCATCGCGGAGGCGGGACGACCGAGGAGTCGACACAGGGCATCATTGACATGGAGCAGTCGACCGTGCTGGTCGCCGCTCATCTCGGCGATGGCCATGCCGCTCGGCGCGTACTCGAACGCCTGCCGGAACGACTCCTCGCTGGCGCGCAGGGTCTGCGCTTCGCGCTCCAGGCGTACGAGAGCTCGCTGCATGTAGGCGCGCAGCCGCGCGTTACCTATAGCGATGGCTGAGTGGAAGGCGTATGTGCGCAGGGCCACCCGATCCTCGTTATCTGGCCTGCAGCCGTCGGATGGCAGATCCACAGAGATCACCCCGACGAGTTCGCCGTTTGACTGATGCATGGGCGCGTAGAGGCGGTCCTCGGGATGCCAGGCGTTCTCGAAGTCTGGTGCAGCGCCCTCGGTGTGCCACTGGGGAACGTCATCGTCGATGAGCACCCACCCTTCGGTGTGCGGGATGAAACGCAGGCCAGCCCAGTCCTCGCCCATGGTCAGCCGACGTTCCCACGACTCGCGGGAACCGACCCTGCCGGTGAGCAGAACCTCGGCGTCGGAGTTACCGGAGAAGGCGGCGACGACCAGCTCGCCGCCGGGACGTACGAGATTCACTGCGGCCACCCCGTACCCAAGACCAAATACCGCTCCGTCGGCAATGGCCTGCAGGGTGTCGGCCAAGCTGCGCGCCGTATAGATCTCCGCCACCGAGAGTTCGGTTCGATCCGAACGCGGGGACGGCATGCCGCCCCCGGGCCGCGGCTGAGGCCGCGTGCTGTAGGCAGCGTTACGGATGAAAGGAAGCTGCCCCAGCTGGTTACGACACAGCCGGTGCGGTTCAGGGCGGTCGTTCGTCACCAGACGAGTGCGCAGGCGTGTGAAGAGCGTGTCGAGGTCGAGATACTCACCCTCACCCGGCACCCCGTCGCGCATCAGGGTGACCCATTCGCCAGTGAAGGCCGTCAGCGGTTCGTTGGGCGGCGAGAGCGCCACCGCGGTCTCGGCCGCGGCGGCCAGCAGGTAGGTACCGTCGACCTCCAGGGCCGCCGTAGAGGACTGGACCCCGAACGCGCGGGCGCTGTAGCAGCAGTCGAGTACGACGATCCGGCGTAGGGCCCGGCTCTTCTCGGCGGGCCAGCGGATCCAGTCGTAGGGCATGGCGGTGTCATGGACAGAGTTGCCGTCAGTCGTCTCTGTGGCGAGGTGCAGCTTCCCGGTCCTCGGCTCAATCAGGCCGTGTCCGGCGTAGTAGATGAGCAAGGTGTCGGTGGCCGCATCGACCGCTTCCTGTGCCGCCCGGGATATGTCGCGCGGCAGGGAAGGGTCCTGGAGCAGCGTGCAGTGGGCGGCAGGGAGGTTCCACTCCTTGATGAACAGCTCGCGCAGCAAGGTGAGGTTGCCAGCCACGGCTGGCAGGGCGTCCAAGGAGGTGAACCTGCTGGCGCCGACGAGGAGAACCCGCGTTCCAGCTGGGTCGGGCAGACCGGTCACGAGTCGGAGTCTGCTTGATCGTCCCCCAGAAGTCTGCGCACCAGTGCTTCCGACTCGGCCGGGCTCGTCCCGTGTATCTCTATGCGCGTGCCGCCGGGACGCTCGACAACCAACATAGGCGGCTGCGGGCGGGTAGCACGCCAAGAGGCGATGGCAGCAGCAAGTGACGCGGCACTGAAGCCGCTGCTGAATATTAGAGAGAGGATGTCGATCCCGTCGCCCTGCTGGCCCGGAACACGTGGGCGGTCGGTCGTCAGTTCTGCGTTTAAGTACCGCCCCACGGACCGGTCACTCTCCAACCAGACGGCCAGCGAGCGCAGTTCGCTCTCAGTCGGCCCCTCGGGACAACGTACGGTGATGAGCATGCGAGGAAGCATAGAGCGCGCCACTGACACCGCTGGCCAATACAGCTAGGGCGCTTCCTTCGGATCATCTGATCGTTGGTTGCGTGTGGCCTTAACTGACGTGCATTGGAAGCGGATTGAGCCACTGCTCCCGGACCGGGCGCCGAGGCGGGGCGGTCGGTGGCGGGATCACCGGCAGGTGATCGACGCAATCGCTTTCAACTACCGCACCGGCTGTCCCTGGATGGACTTGCCCGAGGAGTTCGGCTCCTGGAAAGGCGTCCACAACCGGCTGCGGAAGTGGGCTGCCGACGGCAGCTTCTCTGCGGGCAGTCTCATGTCCTACCCCGAACCCGCCTGGTGGCAGGTCCACCACTCCGCGTGCAACCCGTCGCCCGACGCCACGACGTACGCCATCGAGGTCCACCGCTGCCGCAGCTGGGCAGACCTCGTGTGGTGGACCGTGCACCTGATGGGCGAGACGTGGCTTCGGCACACGGACTGGGAGGACCTCTTTCAGGAGCCAGCCGAAGCAGCCGAGACCCGGATCAGCCCCACCGCGGCGCCCAAGTCCCACCGGTGAGCTGCGTCATCGGCAACGCGTCGGGTCCAATGCCTCCGCTTCACCGGGGAGTCCCGTCGGTGCAGACCCGACAACCGCGACCGGTAGGCACGATGGCACGCAACGCCTCGGTGTGTATGCCTGTCTTACCCACCGAGGGGTCTGGACCATTTACCTAGAGCAGCAGTCTTCATAACGGCTGCTTCGACGACTTCGTGAGCCGGCTTCCATAGACCGCGAAGGTTCAGGCGAATCTGGTTTGAGAACGGCTGGCCGCCGCTACTGAATCCGCGCCAAGTACCGTCCTCCCTACGGTCTCTTGGCCTCATGATGTTGATAAGTCGGTATGCATCAAGGGCCTGTATGGCGTCATAAACGTCGCGCGACAGCCCGAAAAGGCCGGCCCGCTCCTTCCACGAAATGGACCGATACTCCTCTTCGGAGGTCAGCTGACGACACATCAGGAAGGCAGCGATCTCACTCTTCGTTAGCACATGCACCCACCCCCGCGTGAAAAACTGAAAGGGGATTTTCAAGGCATCTTCGTCACCACGGGGGACGCGATACTCGACTGCACCCACCGATGAGCTACTGGCGTCCTCCGACAGGAGCCGAAACCCTTCATACCTGTTCACCGATCCAGGTTCCCCCAGGTCGACAAGATGATTTCGGGCCAGTAGCCCGAGGGCCGAGCGGAACTGGCGAAGTTTATTCCGCGTGTAGGCCGAAGCCTGGGCGGAACTCCCGCTGGATTTGGCAGACACGGCCATAAGGTCCAGCCAATTCACCGAATCAGGGGTGCGCCCACTGAGGGGAATCTGGTTATCCCACGTCCGACCCGGGCTGGATTGACAGTGCGCGATAAACAGGGAAGTCAAATGAAACTGAAGCGCCACCCCTTGCGACACGATAAGGCGCGCCATAGGGGGCAGCACGTGGGACGCAGGACGCTTGCGTTCGTCTACCTCGGGTCCGAATCTGAGCTGCGCAGAGACAGGAAACGGGACCCAAAGGTCCACGTCTGGAATATCCAGGTTGCGGACATAAAGAGTTCGAAGGCTAATTTCGTTGGGCGCGTGGCCGTTGGACCACATTTTCTCCGTCGCGGCGAGAACCTCCGGGAGCCCCCGCTCCCGGACGAGGACTCTGAGCCTCTCAGCTCGCTTCCTGCCCCGCTGCTGGTTCTGCGTCGTCTCCGTCAAAGTCGTCCCCCTACCGCAGGCGATGACGTCTTGGTCCGACCATCCACACTCCGCGTGCGCGCACGCGCGCGGATCAGTCGGACCAAGACGTCATCGCTCTCCCCGCCCGTCCTCCGATGGCCCGCTCAGAATGGTTCCCAGCGAGCGCCGCCCGGTGCTCGGAGGCGAGGACGGCAGCGCCGGCAAGCATCCACCGTCCTCGCGCCCAACCACAGCGTTCTGGAGGAACACTGATGCCCACCCAGCCTACGCAACTCGGCGCCGACGCCACAGCGTTCATCGGCGTTCTCGCGGTCGGTGTAGTGCTCATCATGAGTCGGTCGATCGACGCCGAGGGGATGTCGGTTCTCGCCGTGGCTCTCGGCGGCTTGTACACCGTCTGGACTGGCCATTCATCCCGCAACCACAAGTAAGTAGGAGGTCAGTCCTTCCCCTAGGAGGGCGGCATACGAGAAGGACAACCCTCATTGTTGCCTTCAGGCGATTGATGCAGGTGTGTCAGAGCTGTGTGGTCGGGGCACGGCCTCACCGTCAGCACTCGTAGGCGCCTTGAAGGGCCTGCTCGGTGCGGCAACGTGAGCGGATTCGCCGGTCTTGGCCAGACGGCGCGCCACCATGAACCACACCGAGCAGGCGATCCAGACGGCGGGCCGGAGGCCGATATCGCCCGACGTGATCTTTCCGGGTTCCATTGATTGGAGGTTCGAGTCCCACACGGTCTGCAGCGTGCAGGTCGGCGGTGGCCCCGTCCGACCTGCCGCACGACGCCGGATCCCACTCCGGTGAGTTCGGGCGCTGCTTTGTGTCCGAGGGTCTTGCGTGAAGGTGTCAGGGACAGACCGGCGGCGACTGCAGCCGGTTCGATCGTTGGAGCCCAGGTGGGGCGAGATGACCGGCAGGCCCATGCCTGGGCAATTGGTTCCAGCGGGCCATCCGTCTGCCCACCGAGCAACTCGAAGTCCAACTGGCCTTCCCCGCCGCTCTCGACCCCGTCGTGTGGGGCACCGAGACCTCCATGACGGCCGAAGCCTCGTCGCTGCGGACCCCGCCCGTCCGCAGCGACGACGGTGGACTGAGGCAATTCACCTGGATCACGACCACGCCCGCCCTCCACGCTCGGTACCGTCTTGAGTGGAGGTTCCGGGCACGGCCCGAACACAACACGGCGCAAGGGGACTTCAGGTGATTGACGTGCAGCCCAGCCAGCAGATGCGAGACCTCGGAGTCGTCCAGCACGGCGTCGGCATCCTGGCCGAACCGGCCCGCACCTTCACCCTGCCCGCCGAGCGCGACGAGGCCGAGCGCATCACCGACGAGTTGTTCGCCGCGATGGAACGGATCGGCCAAGTCCACCCCTTCGCCAAGGGCATGGGCATCGCCGCCCCGCAGATCGGTATCGGCCGCGCCGCCGCCGTAGTCCAACCGCCCGGTGACGCACCCGCCGTCACCCTGCTCAACCCCCGGATCATCGACCGCTCCGCTGAGCTGGACGAGCAGTACGAGGGCTGCCTGAGCTTCTTCGACGTCCGCGGCCTCGTCCCCCGCCCCCTGAAGATCACCGTCGAGACCACGGCCCTGACCGGCGAAACCGTCACCACGGTGTACGAACGCGGCCTCGCCCGCCTCATCCACCACGAGATCGACCACCTCGACGGCCTGGTGTACACAGCCCAGATGAGGGCTGGAGTCGCCCCGATTCCAGTGGAGGAGTACAGGCAGACTGGCCGCGCGTGGGCGTACGAGTAGGGGTATCAGGTCAGCCGCTCAACGAGTCGCTGGTCCGCGGAGTGACGGCCCTGGACTGTGCCCTTACTTCCCATATCGAGCTCTTGAGCAGGTTCTTGTGACCACCCAGAATCAGTCGGCGACTCCGGCGGACCTTGTTCGCTTGAAGCAGCACTTCGATGGCGCCGTGCCGCCTAGACGGATGGAGTTGAGGCCGGTCGCGAGAGGTGCTGCTTGGATTCACCGCGCCGAAAGGCAAGCTCGTTCTTGCAGAACGCCTCAACTGAACCTCCATCCCGATAGGTCGTGATTCAGTCAATATGCCGAGGTGTCGTTTGAGGGGTGATGGACAAGTGTGAGGGCTCGCCATGAGGAAATCCGCAGTAAATGAGCCCATAGGGTCAGAAGTTACTGGCAGGTCTTGAACGAGGGGCACCTCTGCGATTCTCGCCAACCCGTGTGGACCAGGTGGCATCCGCCAGCTGCGAGCATGTCTAGTGACGCCATGAATGACCACGGGGGCGATCGGAAACTGTGGGCCGACGAAGGGCTCACGCGCAGGCTCAAGGCCCTGGCCTGCACGGCACCCTTGCACGACCTCGACATTCGCAAGGCGAAGCAACTCTGGTTGAACAGCGCTCAGTACCAGATGGCCGAGGTGGCTCTGCAGATCATCGATCACGTCGCTATCGCGATGGACTACGACACTGGGGCGAACCACGAGCAGGTCCTGCTCAGGGCTGCGGGTTTCGTCGGCTGGCAGGCTCCGGACCGCCCGGCCGATGAGCACATGCGGGTCGCCCGATGGGTGCTCGACTCCCTGATCAACGTTCGCGACACGGACAGAGGCTTCCGTCGCTACTACGGAGAGGTGGACGGGGCGGGCGCGTATGCGCTGAGGAAGTGGGACTTCAAGCTGATCGAGGAGCGTTCGGACAGCAATGGGGACCTGTATCTGCGTGCTTCCAACGAGGCGCTGAACGTTCTGATCGGTGCGTTGGACACCGATGTGGAGTCAGCTCAGATCGCCGCCGAGGTGAGGTTGCGCAATCTCATCGGCAGAGGGCGGCTGGCCGACGCGAAGGCCGTGGCCGAGCAGGCCCGCATCCGCACCATCCAGTACGCGGAGATCATCCGTGCCCAACTCGACGCCACAAGCCGCAATGTGACGACGGTCGACTGGTCGGACGAGATACCGGAACTCCTCAACGAGGCTCTGGACCACGTCGACCACCGGCTCCAGGAGGAGTCCGCGATCGTCCGGTCCGTTTCTACCGAACGTGACCAGTCTGAGGATCCGGTCCGCAAGAGACGGGCCGCCGACCTCGTAGACATTTTGGAGGATTGCGTTCGCCGGCACACCCGGCTGCAGACCCGGTTGCGGGGCGCTCGCACACTCTTTCTCAACGAACAGGACCGCCAACAGTTCTCTGGCACCGCCCTCAGAGCTCCGGTGGACGTGTACGGCGACCTCCTTCAACCAGTGCTCGGGCTCACACTGGCCGATGCTTCCCGTCCGGTGCGGTCCTTCTACGAGCATTCCGTGGGGCCGACGGTTGATGACCAACTCTGTCTGGCCACGCTGGTTCCTGCGTTGCTCGCTCCGTCACCCGAACGAGCCCGATTCACGGGCGAGGAGGAGGAGCCGGAGCTCGTCCCGGTCGTGGAAGTGCGCGGGTACACCGAAGAGCAGCAGCGCGTCGCCGAATCCCTGCTCGATCTGACCGACGAGGCACGACCGTTGTCTGAACTGCTGGAGGAGGCCGCCGCGCTTGATCCAGAACTTCCCGATCTGCTGGTGTTGTTGGCGTTGCGGGCCTTCAGCCCGCAACTGGGTGCGGCGTTAAGCGAAGGGGCCGACCGCGTCCTGCTAGCCGTATCGGCAGGGACCCCCTTGGACAGTCAAGGGTTCGAGGGCGACGACCTTTTGCTGACGTCTGCGGCGTTCGATCGAGCGGCTCTGGACGCCGACCGTCTGGAGAGGAACAGCGGACGATCATGACCTTCGAGACCATCGCCGACGACGCGGAGGCCGCGGGCAGGCTCATCGGCTACGGCTTCAGACCCAAGGTCCTGCCTGTGCGCGACAGTGCCTACGCGGCGCTGGTGAAGCGCTACGCCGAGGATCCGGACTTCGAGACGCTCGTCGCTCGGTACGCGGCGGGGATGGGGCTGAGGGTCATCGCGGTCACCACACGCGCCGGAATGGTGCACACCGCGTTACCGGGATCAGCCTTCGAGACTCGCATGGACCAGTACGCCCGGCAGGTGCGGATGCGGGAGAGCCGTGAGGCCGAACGCATTCTGTACGGCATCACGCACCTGGCTGTCGCGGCCCTGACCTTCCCTCGGCCCGAAGACTTGGCCGATGACGGCTATCAGGGCAAGGTCCGGGTGTCGTCCATCGACAGGCTCGTGCGGTCGATGTGCCGGGTGCTGGCGGAACGCGTCGCCGAGAACGAGGAGTCGCAGGACCCACCGGCCGATGCACTGCAATTAGAGAGAGCCTGGCGGGCTTACGAGCGCCGGCCCGAAGTCGCCCCCACCAAGGCCGGACGATCCGGAGCATCAGCCACCCTCACCATCATTGGTCGGGCTCTCGTGCACCTAGTGGACCGTGGAATGTTCCACCAGGGCAGAACCGACTCCGAGGACGGGGAGAAGATCTTCCTCGCCACCCACCGCTACCAGGTTCATGTGCGTGAACTGGCCAGTACACGCGCCTACGAGGAACTGACGCAACTGGGGGTGCTGCCTCCCATCACTGGGACCGGAACGCTTCGCACCACCGATGCCGAGACTCTGTACGACTAGGAGAACCGTATCCATGTACGAGCTGTCTCGTGTCCGGTTAAGAACAGTTGGACCGGCCGGTGCCCGCTTCCACGACGTCACTCTGGACCTCAGTGGCGCGGGACGCCCAGTGGGCGCTGAGCAAGGAGCCCTTTTCGACACCGGCGCCACGACCCACCGGCCCTCGCCCGCCAGTCTGGTTCTGCTGGAGAACGGGGGTGGCAAGTCCGTTCTGCTCAAGCTCGTCTTCTCCGTCGTCCTTCCCGGACGTCGCCACACCGTGGGCACAACCAATTCGCGCGTCGTGGAGAAGTTCGTCATGCCCAAGGACGTCTCCCACATCGTTCTGGAGTGGATGAACCCTCTCACCGGGGAACTGCTGCTCACCGGCAAGGTGCTGGCCTGGCGCAACCAGGTCGCCTCCGAAGTCTCCGACAACCTGCGCGAACGCTGGTACTGCCTGCGACCGAGTGACGAGATCAACCTCGGCACCCTCCCTATGGCGGTCGGTACGAAGTCGTGCACCCTGGATACATACCGGGACGAGCTCCAGGAAGCGTACGCGGCCGACCAGAGCCTGGCCCTGTACTGGACACGACATCAGGGCGATTGGACGAATCGGCTGCAGCTGCTTGAGCTTGACCCCGAACTCTTCCGCTATCAGCGGGAGATGAACGTCGACGAAGGTGAAGCGGCGAACTGGCTCAAGCTTGATTCGGACGTGAAGTTCGTCGATTTCCTGCTGCGGGCGATCGTCAAGTCCGATGAGATGGAGGCTCTGGCTGCGCTGGTCACCGAACATGTGGAGCGGCTCGCCGGCCGTGGGTTGCTTCTTACTGAGCGGGACTTCGTCGCAGGCGCGCTCGATCTTCTGGGTCCGATCGCTCAACAGGCCGAAAATGCACGGCAGTCGCGGCGTCGGGCGGAACAGGCCGCTCGTGACGTCGCGGAACTGGGCGGACGAGTTCGGGTACGTGCGCGAAACGAGCACAACGTGGTGCTCGAGCAGCAAGCAAAGCTCGTCAAGTCGGAAGTGGAACTTGAGGAGCTGACGGCCACCGCCGAACGCGCCAAGGCCATCGTCGCTGAGCTCCGTCGTCACCTGGCCGACTTGAAGCACCAGAAGGCTCAGCGGGAGCTGACAGAGAGGGAGAAGGGACTATCCCGGGCACGAGACCTCGTCAACGCGTGGCGAGAGACGTCGACCGTGCATGAGTACGAGGACAGCATCGCCCAGGTCAAGGCGTTGACCGATCTCATCGGCGCCGAGGAGAAGAAGGCACGCCCGGCACTGGAAGAGCGCGACATCGCGGCCCGCCGCCTGGCGCGCAGCCTATGGGCGACGGCTGACGAGGCTGCCCGGAGCGCCTCCGACGAGCTGAAGCAGGCCTCGGTGCGGGAGAAGGAGAAGAGCGCGACACAAGAGTGTGCCCGCGCGGCGCACCGGGACGCCACGACGGCCGAACATGAGGCCGCCAGATTCGACCAGCTGATCACGCGTCTGCGTGAGGACATCGAGGCAGCTGTCGCCGACGCTGTGCTGCATGACGCCGCCTCGCTGCCCCGGACCGTGGAGACCGTTCAGGAAGAACGCGACAACACAGCCCAGCGCGTCACTGACCTGGAACGAGAATGGGCGGAACTCGCAGACCGAGAGGCCCTCGCGCAAGAGGAGTTACGGAAGGCCGAGTCGGAGGCGGGCGACCTGCGTGGGCGCCATAAGCAGCTCTCCCTTTGGCTGGAGGAGGCCCGGGCACAAACAGCGCGCTTGGAGACGAACCCCCGGCTCGCGGCGGTCCTCGACGTGCCGGACATCGACCTCGAACGCGACGTCGCCCCGCTCGTGGAGGCATTGAACGCCGCACGCCGTGAAGCCGAACGAGAACGGACCGAGCTGAGGGTCGCCGAGTCCATCGACGCACAGGCACGTCTCGCCCTGGCCGCGGGCGACCTCCTGCCGCCTGCTCAAGTGGTCTCCGACGCCTGCAAGGCCCTTGAGGACGCCAAAGTGGTCGCGGTCCCGGGATGGCGCTACCTCGCCGCTATCCCCGATACCGACCGGCGACGAGACATCGTGGAGCGACTGCCGCACCTGGCCGCGGGTATCCTCCTCCATGATCCTGACGACATCGACCGGGCCCGGGGAGTGCTCACGGCACTGCGTCCCCAACCGACTGTCTTCGTGTCGGTTGCGACAACCAGGACCTTTACCGACCCCGAGGCCGAGCTGGCAGACGGCGTCGAGGCGGTAATGCCACCTCACCCCGCCCTTTACGACGTGGACGCGGCGGCCGTCGAGCATAAGGCGATCGACGCCCGGCACGCCGTACGCAGTGCTCAGGCCGCAGAGCTGACGGCCCTCATCGAGCAGGACGGCAACCTGACCTACGCTCTCACGGACTGGCGGACTCGCTACCCCGAAGGCAGCATCACCGCGCTGACGGAAGAACATGCGGGCGCGGTGCGCGAGCTCACAGCCGTCGATGCGAGGCTAACCGAACGCAAGGAAGTGCTGGAGACACTCCAGGACCGGCGGCAGAAATTCAAGGAGGAGCTGCCGCCTCTGCGTGAGACGCGGGACTTGCTCACCAAACGGCTCGAACGCCTCAAGGAACTCGCCGACCGTAACGGCCACTTGCCGGAATGGACGCAGCAGGCAACGTTTGAGAAGGAGAGGATGCGGGAGCGTCAGGAAGCTGCCGGGAAGGCGGAGGAAGAGGCCGCCGAGCTGCAGAAGCTCGTCACAGAGCATCAACGCAGATCCGACGAGTACCAACGCACCGTACGTTTCGTCAACGACGAACGGGCCAAACTGCCCGGGAGCGAGGACGTGCGCCGTTCCGATCCCGTTCCCGAACTCTCCTCAGCCTTGCTCCGGAGCACGTACGACCAGGCCGCGGCACGATATCTCCGTGTTCAGGTCGGGAGCGACTTGTTGGAAGAGCGTGAGCGAGCCAACGAACGCGCCGCCAAAGCGAAGCAAGGCTACTTCAAGCTCTCCGAGGAACTCCGCGGCAGGGCAGCCGCACTGCTGAAGAGCCCCGAGGGCTCCGACGAAGCGGCACGGGCGACGGCTCTGCAGAGCGCAGACCAGGCGGTGCGTGAAACCGAAAGGGTGGTACGCAAGGCGGCAGTGGCCGCCTCCCGCTGTGCGGACGAACTGGCAACTGCCGAGGGGCGCGTGACAACCCGGGTGAAGCTCCCCGAATACCCGGCCGATATCGAATCCTGTGCCGAAGCTGTCGAGGAGGCCGACCGACAGGAGACGTCGAGCGTTCGTAAGGTGGCGGACCAACAGGAAGCGCACACCCGCCTCGGGCATCAACTGGAGGGTGCTGAGGCATCCGCCAAGGCATTCCAGTTTATCGTCGACGGATTGGCCAAGGACGTGTCCGAGGGCGACGGCGAGGCCGCTGACATCGCCCCCTACGAGGGGGACGCGGACGCTGCCCAGGAGCTTGCCACCCGGCTGGCCAAGGAACGTAGGACACGCGAATCGAATGCCCACACCGACGAACAGACCCTACGGACGGCAACGGAGAGGCTCACACACCACGCCGGCGCCGTGGAGTTTAAAGACCTGCACGTTCGGGTGCAGACACAGATTCGTATCGCAGGTTGGGAAACGGTGGCGGCCCGTGCCACGGAGTGGTCCGACGCTCTCAGGCCGCGCCTGCGCGCCCTGAACGAGGAGATCGACCAGACGGAGCGACACCGCACATTGATCGTGCGGAACCTCAAGGCCCAGGTCGACAAGGCGTTGGCCCTGTTGCGCCAGGCTCAGCGGATGTCGCGGCTGCCGGCGAGCCTGGACGACTGGGCCGCTCAGGAATTCCTTCGCTTCCGCTTCACCCCGGCCCAGGACGACACCGCACACCTGCACATCGGCGAGGTCATCGATGAGGCGGCGAAGGGCCGTACCGCGGACGGGCGGTCTGTGCGCAGGGACGGGATGTCGTTGCTGCTCGCGGGGGTGAGGGCAGCGGTGCCCAGAGGGTTCCGGATCGACATGCTCAAGCCCGACGCCGTGCTGCGCAACGAGCGCATCAGGGTCTCCGAGATCAAAGATGTCTTCTCGGGCGGGCAGCACCTCACGGCGGCCATCCTCTTGTACTGCACCATGGCCGCCCTGCGGGCGAGCAACCGGGGAAGGGAGAGGGACACACACTCGGGTGTCCTGTTCCTCGACAATCCGATCGGCCGGGCCAACGCGGACTATCTGCTCGCCCTCCAACGCAAGGTCGCCGAGGCACTTGGCGTGCAACTCATCTACACCACAGGGCTGTCCGACGACGGCACGCGGAAACGCTTCCCCCTCATCCTGAGGTTGCGCAACGACGCCGATCTCCGGGCGGGGCGCAAGTATCTGACCGTGACCGACCGGATCCAGGAGACGCTCGACGCATTGCCCGAGTCGGACGGCACGGGCAACGTCACCACCACCAGAATCTTCAAGCGAGAGACGGAGGATGGGCCCACCCATGAAGCACAGGCAGAGTGAGTTCATCCGGCACCTGAGAGCCAGTGCCACCGCGGCGGGCTGGAAAGGCACACGCAGAACGCGCGTCGTGCTGGACGACATTTGGATCGCATTCCGAAAGGTGAACAACCGCAATCCGGACGGCGAATTCGAACCCCTGCTCATGTCGAGGCTGCTGGACGAACTTGAAGAGCAAGGCCTGATTGAGCAGATGAAACAACGCACCCGGGACGGGGTTTCCCTGCCTCTCAAGATCTGGCTGTGCGCCACCGCACCCCCGCGACCCCCCACACCGCCCATGCCGCACTGGCACCCCGATCTCTACCGGCTCGCCAGGGAGTGGCCGACGGCCACCCCGAAGCAGCGCTCCACGTACGTGGCCGTCAACCATTGGCTGATGAGCGATCCGGACCTCTTCCCTGTGCCGCTCCGGGAACGGGCTCTGGAGATCTTCGGAACGTACGGGAGCGAAGCTGACTTTCCCATGCCGGAGAAGACCTTCGACACCTTGCGCTCGGGGCCGATCTTCGGCGACTCTGACCGGCTGCACACGACGCTGCGGACGTTCACGACGCACCCGCCGCTGCTGACAGAGACGTTCCTGACCGAAATCGGGGACGGCTACTACCAACGTGTCGGCGGTGGAGACATCCTGCTCGTGGTCGAGAACTCGGCCACCTGGTGGTCTCTCGTGCACAGTCTCCCCGACAACCACCGTCTGGGGTACGTCGCCTGGGGGCTCGGCGGCACATTCCGTGCATCGGTCAACACACTTGCAGACCAGCATGGCATTGCGGAGATCCGTTACTTCGGCGACCTCGATCTCAGCGGGATCCGCATCCCGTACGCGGCATCCAAGACCGCCAGCGAGCGGGGCCTTCCAACGGTCCAGCCCACTGAGCGACTTTACGGCGCGCTACTGGAGCTTGGACGCGCACGAGATGCGAAGGAGAGGGCCATCGATGCGGGGGAGGCTCATGCTCTGGTCCAGTGGATGCCTGCGGGGCACCGGGCGAAGGTGATCGGTCTCCTCGTCGCCGGCCAGCGCCTGGCACAGGAGTGGGTCGGCTACCGATACCTGACCCACAACACCGCTTGGCACGCCGACTTGGTTTGACCAGCTGGGGAATGGGTCGTAGCGCAAGAGGAAGCGCCGACGCGAAGAGGGAAGCGAAGGCGGCACGGCGTCGCATCGAGGAGATGCAGAAGCGGCTCAAGTCAGCTCCTGACCTCGTGTGCAGGGTCGACATTGCGTGAGCGGACGGGAGAGCACCCTGTCGGATTGCGCAGCATGTCGGCGAGCTTGGCAAGTCCCTGAACAGGGACAACTGGACCGATAGAGATCACGGAACAGCACCCATCACGACCTTGCAGGCCCTCCTTAATACCTAGGCCGTGGGTCAGCTGGCACCACAGGATGGCTGCGACGCCGACACTCCACGGCGCGGGAGCCATCTGGGAGCCGACCTGCTCCCCGAGCCCTCGCCGCGCCCTGCGAGACCTATCGACACCACCTCCTGACCAGGGGAAACGTCATCTACGCAGGCAAGATCCCCGACCGAACCTCATTCGGGACGAAGAGGTCGTGGGTTCAAATCCCGCCACCCCGACAGCTGAGTAGCAGGTCAAGGGCCTGATCCGGAAACGGATCGGGCCCTTGCTGCGTTTGCGGTGATCGTTTGGGAGAAATCTGGGAGCCGATCTTGGTCGGGGTCTCCAGTGGGCCTCAGCTTTGGAGACCGGATCACCACGCCCGCTCGCCTTGCCGTCGTGCGCGCTCGTGAACTTGCCGTGGCTCTGCCGCCGCCAACGAATAAGTGGTGCACAACATGACGGCCGAGCAGATGGCGTCGTTCAAGCCCTTCGGCGTTCACAGCGCGGCTCCCCATGCGAGAGGGGAAGCCACTGGGGTCCGCGTCATCGAGAACGCGGACCCCAGTGCGTTACTTCTTCCTCGTAGTGATGAAGGCGGCGAAGACGGTCGCGGTTGCGGTGATAGCCGCGGCGAGGACGATCTCCACTCCTTCCCTCCTTCCGTTGCAGGTGGCCTGGCCCCACTGGCCACTTTGGCGTCACAGGAGGAGGGAGTGGGGATCGTCGAAAAATCTGCATCCCACAGGGGACGCTGCCCACCCTCCCTAGGGTGAGCCCATGGGAACGAAGAAGCCTCCCGAGGCTCTGCTCGAATTGCTACCTGCGGTTCACACGGCGCTCGAGCGGCACGGCGTAGGAGCTGGCGGCTACACGGAGGAACGCCTCCGCCGTGACCGGATGGATCAGCTGATCCCGCTACCCGGTCGAGGCGGGGTGACCGACGAAGAAGCCGAACAGGCCATGTTCCTCGCTGCGTTGGCCCGCTCGAAGACTGGACATCTATGCCCCGGGGTCCGCTGGTATCTGCTCGCGCTGAGTCCGGAGCCGCAGGCTGCCGAGGAACTTCGCGGCCAGCTCGAACAAGCACTTGACCGCATGGAAAAGCGTGGCTTCAAGATGCCGAAGCTGGCCACGAAGGGGGAGAAGAACGCCAGTGAACATCTGGATGGGGACTGGCTCCAGGCCATGGAATCGATGCGGCAGTTCGTGGTCTCCCTCGCGTCGCACCTTGAGGAAGCGGACGAGAGTGTCGAGACGCTCCTGAGCGAACTGCTCCCTTCGGCCGAGCTGGATCCTCGACGCCGGTCATCAGCGGCGTCGTTGCGGGATGTTGGGAAGATCCTTTCGAGCGCATTCGGTCGGCCGATGAGCCAGGAGGAGATGGGCCGCATCTTCGAAACCCAGGCCAAAGCATGCAGCATGATGCTTCCTCTGGTTGATGCAGTGATCCCTCAGCAAGCGATGCCGGCGTCTGCTGCCCGCATGACTGACCCTGCATACGTTCGTGGACTTCTCCGAAGCGCACGCGTCTCTGATCTTCGTGCTGCCACTCTGAAGTTCTACTCGCCCGGCATCAACGGCCTTTCGGACCGTTACGAGTACGCAGATCAGCAGTGCAAGCCGGCCTCCGACGCCGACGCCTGGACGTTGTGCGCTCTGCTCGAGCCATCTCATTGGTCGATTTGGCAGCTCGCCGAGGGTGACAGCGAAGGCGCAATGAATCACATGCTTCAGCAGATCGAGCGATCCGATCTGAGTACGGGCTAGGGCAATCGACGAGACCCTACCGACGATCAATGCCGTCGCTGTCACCACTTTCAGAGCCCACCACGATGCTGGAGAAGCGGCTGCTTGCCTGTGCACAGCCGACGCAGGAAACGGACAGAGCGACATCGTTCGATCTGCCCGACAGCCGGCTAAGGCAGAGCCCCCGGTACAGTCGCGCACCCAGTGCTCCGCCAGTGTCCTCATCTCTCAGTGCCAAGCTCCAAGCAGTCGGTCGAGGACCGCTACCGGCGACCTCGGGCACATGGCCCGACGAGGGATGCCTCCCCGCGCACGATCGCCCAGTCAGTCGTCCAACAGATCCCGCAGATGGGTTCTGACAGGATGGTCCCCCTCGTCCGTGGTGCAGACCAGGCTGATGACTGCTCCGAGGGGATAGCGGCCCTTGTCGCTGCCCTGGCCCGAGCGGACCAGGTACGGGCTGTCCGTGACGACGCCCAGCTCGGAGGCGAACAGTTCCGGCAGTTCGTCGGTGCCGGGCTCCCATGGATCGAAGCCCCACATCACGCCTGCGCGCGCCCGCCGTACGGTCTCACCGGCGTACCACACCGCGCCCTGGATGAACGCGCTGCCGCGCTCGGCAAGGATCTGTTCCTCGCCCGCGAAGCGCTTCCGGACAAGCTCCTCGAGCGTGTCCAGCGACGGCGGGCTGAAGTCCCACGCTCCTGGCGCACCGGTCTCGCCCACCCACTCCCCGAACGCTGTGGCTCGCTCGTCCAGCCACCCCTCCAGTTGCTCCATCGGTTCACTCATACGCGACACCCTACGAGGGCGACATGTGTCCACACGAACCTCTTCGAAGCTAAAGGCAGTTGACGGCAAGACACCATCAAATCCCTTTAGTGGCAAGCCACTTAGACGCTTAGGCTGAGACCCTGCCGGGCGCGTGCAACGGGGGCCCACCAGCACCGGCAGTACGAACCCGTGACCCTCAACTGCCCCCATCAGAACGAGGGACAACTGCATCGTGAGTCATGTCATAGACACGACACCGCGACGTCGAGGGCGGCTGACCGCGCGCCTGGCGATGGCGTTCACAGCCGCGTGCGCGGTGACCTTGACCGGCTTGCCCGGCATGCCTATCAGCGGAGCGCACGCCGACATCACCGGAGGCAAGCGCTGCGACAAGAAATGGCTCGGCAAGGAGACCAACGGCAACGGCCAGATCCCCGGCTCCGGGAACTTCAGCGAGCTGCCCGCCGGACTTGAGACCGGGTATGACTACGCGAATGCCAACGCCGCCTACGACGACCTGAAGGCGCCGACCCAGGCCCAGCTCAAGCAGGCAGGCAAGACGCAGGCCGACGTCGACAAGTGGGACAAGGCGTACAAGGCGTCAGGCAACCCCGGCGACAAGGCGATGGCGATCTACGCCCGCTACTACCGGCAGCTGACCAGCAATACGCATCCCACGCGGAAGTGGGGCGACTGGCTGACCGTCAAGTACATCGGCAACCAGGCCGTCAACGCCCGTGGCAGGGCCTTCGAGGCAAAGGTCGTCAAGGACTTCAACCTGGTCGGGCCCGACTGGTTGTGCCAGGTCAAGGTCACGGTCAAAGACCCCCAGACCGGCGAGAAGGTGGTCCGCGACTTCGATGCGTACAACCGTCGGACCAAGGAGTTCGCCGAGTTCAAGTCCAACGGCGCGCACCGGTCCGATCAGCATGCCGCCGAGCGCACCATCCTGCGCGACCCCAAGTACAGGAACCACCGCCTCACCTACGTCACCGGGATGACGACCGAGGACCCTACTAAGGGCGCCATCAAGGAACTGGACGACGAGCTCAAGAAGGAGCGCGGTACCAGCCGCACTCAGGTACGGGCCCGTGAGCACCGCTCGACCGGCCGGGCTCAGATCGGGAAGCCGAACGTCTACACCAAGTACGACCCGATCATGAACCCCGACCCGCAGAAGGGCGGGCGCGGCCCGGTCAACAGCGCCGCTCGCAACTCGGGACCGACACCGAATGACGCGCGCCGCCAGCAGGAACTGGCCAACAAGTCCGGCACTCGTGGCGCGTTCCCCGGCGGACGGGGCCCCGGCGGCGTGGATTTCTCCACCCTGGAACTGCGCTATGTAGGCAACCCGGTCAAGGGCAAGGGTGTCGACTACTCCTTCAAGGCCGACTACATGAAGGACCCCGACAAGACCCCGGGGTACGGCGGCAAGGCCAAGCTGCAGCTCGCCTCGGACGCGTTCTTCACCTGGCTCGCCCTGACCCCGGACAAGTTCTGGGTCAACCTCAACCCCGTCCAGCCCGACGTCGTCATGGACAAGACGTTCGCCAAGACTGATGCCGGCCGTGTCCTGCTCGAATCGGACCTGACACTCAAGCACGACTATGCCGACGCCATGAACCCCGACAAGTACGAGCGCGGGGAACGCTTCTGGCGAGCCGCGCCCCGTACGGCAGACGGCGCGCCCTGCCTTCCGGTCATCCGCCAGTGGATCACCCCTGAGCCCGCGAAGGTGCGGGAGCAGGACGGGGGCATCTACATCCTGGACGCGCCCCTGAAGGTCAACATGGAGGTGCCCTCCGGCCCGGACGAGCCTCCGGCCCGGTGCAAGATCACGGAAGCGCAGACCAAGCAGGCCGAAGCGCTCATCAAGTCGATGATCCTGCCCGAGCTGGAACGCCGCGTGAACAACGACCCCTCCTACGCCGATCTGCGCCGCGTCTACACCTCTCGCGTGGCCGCCGAGTGGGTCCGCCAGCAGGACAAGAACAAGGCCACCGACTTCCGCAAGATCATCAACAGCAACGATGTGAAGCGCTGGCCGCTCCGCGGGGCGAACAGGGACTGGGACAAGAAGACCGTCTTCGACAAGTACGTGAAGTCGTACAACGACGGCGACTACACCTTCGAGCGCGATTACGGGGGCAAGGTCTGGATCCTGTCGATGGGTGGCGTCGACTTCTCCAAGTCTCCCAAGCGCAACATCTCCAAGGTCCAGTTCGGCCTGGAGCACCCGCAGTTGGACAAGACAACGCGGACCTCGGTGCGGGACGAGACCGCCCACCGCGACACCACCACCAGCTACATGGGCGGCAACAGCGCCGGCGACCTCGGCGACGATCCCGCGCCGAGCCCCACTCCCACGCCGACGGACGAGCCCGACCCGACCCCGACGCCCACCCAGGAACCGACCGACAAGCCCACTCCCACGAAGGAGCCCGGAGACAAGCCCACTGCCGCTCCGACCAATCCTGACGGCGACCTCGCCGACACAGGTAACAGCACTCCGGTCGGACTGATCGCCGGCATCGCAGCCGCCCTGGCCGCAGCAGGAGCCGCCCTCACTTGGTGGATCCGACGCCGCAACGGGCAACACAGCTAGACCGGCTGGTCACCGCCGTCGCGCCTTCCGGCACGGCGGCGGTACGAGGGCGGGCCGCTTCCTCAGCAAATGTGCTGAGGCAATCCCGGTACACGTGGCTCCCTGCCACCGAGCAGCCGCCGGTCTGGGAGAAATCTGGGAGATGACCTTCTCCCAGAGACCCACCGAAGCCACTCCAGGCCACCCCACACCAAGCGCCTGAGCAGGAAAGATCCCGATCCAACCTGTTAACGATCACGCTCGGCCCTCAGTCGGGACGAAGAGGCCGTGGGTTCAAATCCCCGCCAGCCTGACAGCTGGAACAGCAAATCAGGCCCGGTACTGAGGATTCAGTACCGGGCCCGATGTGCGTTGGGGGGCCATTTCGGGAGGCGGCTTCGGGCCGTGGCGGGATCGTGGACCGGGGGCATCGACCGCCTGGCCGAGGCTCTCCTTCATGGGGTCTCGGCCAGGGCGTGGCGGATGCGGGCCGGGGCAGTGGGGCGGGTTCAGCGCAAGGTGAGTGGGGTTTCCGAGCCGACGCGGTCCAGTTTTTCCGGGTTGCGGACGTAGTACAGGCCGGTGATGCGGGCGTTCTCCACGCGGGCTGCCATGACGCCGTCGATCTCGCCGTCGAGGTGGAAGACGAAGCCCATGCTGCCGTTGACCACGGCCGGGCCGAGGGTGATCGTGGCGTTGGTCCTGCCGATGCCGCCGGCCAGGAAGCGGACCACCTTCTCGGCGCCGATGAGTGGCCGCAGCGCTGCCTGTTTGATGCCTCCGCCGTCGCTGACGACGACGACGTCGGGCGCGAGCACGTCGAGCAGTCCCTGGAAGTCCCTGGTTTCCAGGGCCCGTTGGAACGATTCCAGTGCCGCCCGGGTCTCGCGCACGGAGACCACCTGGCGGGGGCGGCGGGCGTCGACGTGTTTGCGGGCGCGGTGCGAGATCTGGCGGACGGCCGCAGCGCTCTTGCCGACGGCGGCCGCGATCTCGTCGTACTCGACCTCGAAGACCTCGCGCAGCACGAAGACGGCGCGCTCGGTCGGCGACAGTGTCTCCAGGACCAGCATGAGCGCCATCGACACGCTCTCGGCGAGCTCGACGTCCTCCGCCACGTCCGGCGTGGTGAGCAGCGGCTCGGGCAGCCAGGGGCCGACGTACGCCTCCTTGCGGCGCTTCATGGTGCGCAGCCGGTTGAGCGACTGCCGGGTCGTGATCCGGACCAGGTAGGCGCGCTGGTCGCGCACCTGGTCCAGGTCGACCTTGATCCATCGCAGCCAGGTCTCCTGGAGAACGTCCTCTGCGTCGGCCGCCGATCCGAGCATCTCGTAGGCGACGGTGAAGAGCAGGTTGCGGTGGGCGACGAACGTCTCGGTCGCCGCGTTCGTGGCACGGTCGGGCATGTCTCGGTCCCTCGTTCGTCGGTATCCGTCTCGCCCCGGCCCACCTGTCGGGGCGGCATGTCCTTGCTCAGCTGGTGAAGGGCTCCAGGGCGAAGCGGCCCCACGCGATGAAGGCGGCGAGCGCGAGATAGACCGCGTTCAGCACCACCAGGTTGTACTGACCGAAGCGGCCATGCGTGATCATCGCGCCGATCATGAGCAGGATCCAGCACACAGCGGTGACCGGCACTATGACCGGTGCGATGTCGAGTACGGCCGGGAGGATCAGGCCGGCCGCCGCCAGGATCTCCAGGAACCCGAGCGTCTTGACGAAGCCGGCGCCGGCGTCCCGGGTCCATCTCCCACCCTCGTGCGCGGCCAGTTTCTCCTTGGGTACGAAGGCCTTGGTGATGCCGCCGACCAGGGCGACCGCGGCCAGCAGTCCCGTCGCGATCCAGAGAGCGAGGTTCATGGGGGCTTTCTCTTTCCTTGTGTCGTTGTGTCGTTGTGTCGTTGTGTCGGTGCTGAGGTGGTGGTTCAGCGGTGCTGGTTCAGCGGAGTGGTTCAGCGGTGGAGGGCGGTCTCGTTCTGCTTGGCCCGTAGCAGCTGTTGGCGCTTGTCGTCCTTGAAACCCCAGGTGAACGAGCCGGGCTTGCGCGCCTCGTCCACCAGTTCCTTGACGACGCCCCGGCAAGCGCGCTCCTTGATGCCCGCGGCCAGGCGCCCGCCGATGGAGTACTTGTTCGCGGTGTCGTCCTTGGCCGCGATCTGCACGGTGGCGGCGCGGCGGCCCAGAGCGATGCACTGGCCGAAGTAGCCGACGCTGATGGCCTCGGGCCGCGTCCCCGCGATCCGGGCGAGCACCGTGTCGGCGGCGTGTGCTCCCAGCGGACGAGCGGTCTGGCAGCTCATGCGCAGCGGCAGGTCCGACGGCGCCGCCGAATCCCCGGCCGCGACGATGCGTACGTCGTCCGTGCTCGTCAGCGTCTCGTCGGTGAGCAGGCGGCCCAAGGTGTCGGTGCTCAGCCCGCTGCGCGTGGCCAGGTCCGGCACGCTGAACCCGGCGGTCCAGATGGTCACCGCGCTCGGCAGCGTGCGGTCGTCACCGAGGCGTACGGCGTCGCTGGTCACCGCTGTCACCTTCGTACCGGAGCCTTCGAGCACCGTCACGCCGAGCTTGGCCAGCCGCTTGGCGACCGAGCGGCGAACCCGCGGATGCAGATACGGACCGAGCAACCCGCCGCACACCAGGGTCACTTGGCGGCCCAGCTCGGCCAGCTCGGCGGCGGTCTCGATGCCGGTCGAACCCGCTCCGACCACCGTCACAGCGGCCGTCGCGGGCGCGGCGTCGAGGACCGGCCGCAGCCGCTGGGTCTCCTCCAGGGTGGCGATCGGGTACGCGAACTCGGCGGCGCCGGGGACGTCCGGGTCGGCGCTGCCGCTGCCCACCGCGTAGATCAGGTAGTCGTAGCCGACCGTGCCGCCGCTCGCCAACATCACGGTTCGCGCGGGGGCGTCGATCCGTGCCGCGGTGTCGACCACCAGCTCGACGCGCTCGCCCAGGACCTCCCGGTAGTCGACGACCGCCGCGTGGGACCCGCCGACCACCTGGTGGAGGCGGACCCTCTCGACGAAGGCCGGACGCGGGTTGATCAGCGTCACTGTCACGTCGTCGCGCTGCGTCAGACGGTTGGCCGCGAGGACGCCCGCGTACCCGCCGCCGATCACGACCACATCGGTGTTCCCAGTCACGGTGTCTCCTTCGTTTCGAGGGGTTCGGGCACAGGACACCGCTCGTCCGGCACGTGTGACAGGTTGTGAGGCAGGTCACTTTGCGAGGGGGTAGGTGCGCGGAGTCAGTGGTGGCGACTGGGATGTCCGCGTTCTGCGCCGGTAGGGCGCCGGGAGGTGATCGCGCTGCGGCTCGTCAGGCGGCGGCTTGTCAGGCGGCGGCTTGTCAGGCTGCTGGTGCGGGTGTGGGTGTGGGGCGGAAGGTGCGGCGGTACGTCTGGGGCGTGACCCCGATCGCGGCATGAAGGTGCTGACGCAGGGAGACACCGGTGCCGAATCCGGCGCGGACGGCGACCAGGTCGACGGGCCAGTCAGTGGTCTCCAGGAGGTGCCGGGCCAGGTCGACGCGCTGGCGGACCAGCCACCGGCCGGGGCTGGTGCCGACCTCGTCGCGGAAGCGTCGGGTGAAGGTGCGCACGCTGACGTTGGCGTGCGCGGCCATGTCCGCCAGAGTGACGGGTTCGGCGAGGCGTTCCGTGATCCACGCCTGGGTGGGGGCGGTGCCGGCGGCAGCGGGTCCGGGTACGGGGCGCTTGATGTACTGGGCCTGGCCGCCCTCGCGCCAGGGCGGTACGACGCAGGAGCGGGCGACCTCGTTGGCGATGTCGCTTCCGTGGTCGCGGCGGACGATGTGCAGGCACAGGTCGATGCCGGCGGCGACCCCGGCGGAGGTGAGGATGTCGCCGTCGTCGACGAAGAGGACGTCGGGGTCGATGCGCACGGTGGTGAACATGCGCTGCAGGCGGTCGGCTTCGCGCCAGTGAGTGGTGGCGGGGCGCCCGTCGAGCAGTCCCGCGGCGGCCAGCACGTAGGTGCCGGTACAGATCGCCACGATCCGGGTTCCGGGGCGGATGGCGGCCAGAGCCTCGCGCAGGGCGTCGGGCAGGCGCCCTTCCTCGCGGATGGAACCCAGCGCGTGGAAGGGCGGGATGACCACGGTGTCGACGCCGGCCAGCAGGGAGGCGTCGTGGGAGACGGTGAGCTCGTAGTCGGCCTCGGTACGGACGGGGCGGCCGTCCAGGCTGCACGTGGTCACGGAGTAGAGCCGGTTGCCCGCGCTGTCGCGGGCGGCGCCGAAGATCCGTGCGGGGATGCCGAGTTCAAAGGGGACGACGGCTTCCAGAGCCAGAACGCCAACGCGATGCATGACCCGATCCTTTCACTCCATGACCATCGGGCCACTGGTTGAGGTCCTTCCGCCCAGGGAGTCTCAGGACGTGCGGCACCAAGGGCACGGGGGCGGGGCGGGCGGTACCGACGGCACGGGCGGCGGCGCGGGAC
>NZ_JAAAHS010000010.1 GCF_009908195.1 Streptomyces boluensis
CCTCGGGGCGGAGCTTCTCGTCCCAGGCGCTTTTCTCGCCGCCGCCGACCTCGACCTCGGAGTCGCCGCCCTTGTCAGGGGTCTTCTCCGGCTCCTCCTCGCCGAGAAGGTCCTGGCTGCGGGCGCCGTCGAGGGAGCTGGAGCGGCCGGGGAACTCCTCGTCCCTCTTCGCCCCTTCGAGGGCGCCCTCCTTCTCGCCCTTGCCCTCCTGCTCCTTCTGCTGCTCCTTGGACTCGGCGGTCTCGGCGTTCTTCTCGCGCTGCTTCTCGGCGTCCTTCTGCTCGCCTTCGGCCTCCCGGCCCGCGGCCTCCTTCTGGGCGGCGTCCTCCCTGCCCTTCTCGTCGGCCTTCTTCCCCTCCGCGCGGTCGCCGCCGTCCTTCTTCTCCAGCTGATCCTTCTGCTGACGTTCCTTCTCGCCCTGCTCCTGCTGGGCCTGGCCGTCCTTGCCCTCCGCCGCACCCTTCTCGCCCTTGCCCCCGCCGTCCGCCTGCTGCTCGTCCTTCTTCTCCGACTGCGCGGCCGGGCCCTCGGGCTGCTCGCCGTCGCCCCTGGGGCGGGACGCGTCGCCGCCCGTCTGCGGTCCGGGCTCCTTGGACCCGTCCGGCCTGCCCGACTCTTTCCCGGATTTCTTCCCGGAGTTGCCGCCCTGCGGGCTGCCGGAGGTGTCGTTCTGCGGGGTGCTGCCCTCGGCGCTGCCCGACGAGGTCGAGGCCTGCTCCTTCTCCGGGCCGGCCGCCGTCGCGGGACGGGCCTTGTCCTGCTCCTCCTCGGTCGCCTTGCGCTGCTCGGTCTCCCGCTCCCGGTTCAGCTCCTCGGCCGCGTCCGGTGCGAGGTCGGGGGCGAGGAGGGGTGATCCCGGGCCGAGGTCGTCGTCGCGCTCGGCGGCGTCGAAGAGGTCGAGCAGCCGCTCGTGCTCCGAGCTGAGCAGCCGGTCTTCGAGGCGGTCAAGGACGGCGTCCTCGAGCTCCTCGGGGAGGCGCATGAGCTGGATGCGGGTGCGCTTCGACCGGTCCTCGGGGTCGGCGCGCAGCGTGCGGAGGATCGTGTTGGCGAGCCGGTCGATCAGGGAGGCCGGGTCCGCCCGCTCCAGTCGGGTGCGGTCGGCGTCGACGGTGGCGTAGCGCATCCAGGCCGGGGTCTGCGGCTCCGGGCCGACCTCCTCGACCTGCTCGCCGCGTGTGAGGGCCTGGGCCGCGGACTCGGCCTCCTGCTCCGCCGCCTCGTGGGGCAGGGAGACGGCGCCGAGTTCGCGCCCGGCCGCCAACGGGCCGTGCCCGTACGGGTTCTGAATGGTGTGCAGCAGCTCGTGAGCCAGCAGCGCCTGCCCCTCGGATGTTCCCGGCTGGTACGCGCCCTCGCGGAAGAAGATCTCCTGGCCGACGGCGACCGCGTCCGCGCCGAGCATGTCCGTCAGGGCGTTCGCGTCGCGGTCGGTGTGCAGGCGGATGTTGCCGAGGTCGTGCCCGAGCTGCTCCTCCAGGTCACGGCGGACGCTCAGGTCGAGGGGCTGGCCCGCGCCGCTGACGATGTTCTTCGGCTCGGGGACCTGTTCGCGGCGGGCTTTGCGCTGCTTGCGGCGTTTGGAGCGGTCGTCGTGTGCGGACTGCGCCTGGGCCGGCTCGATCGTCATAACCGCTCGCCCCCGTCCCCCGTCAGCCCCGCGTGCACCGCCCGCGCCAGGGACTCGCCCAGCCGGACCGGGTTGTTCGTACGGGGGAGGGGTGGCGGCCTGGACAGGGTGTCCGACGCGCACGCCTCCGAGGACAGCCCGCGCTCCTGGACGACGCGCGTCAACTCCGCCCGGAACGGCGCCATGACGCGGCCCGCGTCCAGGTGCGGCCCGAAGCCGTCCAGGACGAGTGCGCCGATGTCGACGCGGACATCGACCCGTGGCTGCTCGTTCAGACCCATCCGCGGACCTCCGAGGGCGTCAAGGAGCGTTCCAGCTGCTGGTACTCGGTGCGCGCAGCCGCGAGCATGTGCCGCAGCTGCACGCGGTCGCCCTCCTCGGCGGCGAGGAAGGCGCCCGACGGGGCGATGTTTGCGGATCGAGCCGCGCGCGACGGTCAGTTGGGCCGGCAGCCCGGCGTCCAGGTCCTTCGTGGGCGCCTGTGGCGGCAGCACGCGGTACGAGTCGACGGCGGACACGCTGACCGTCATCTCCGCGGCGCGGCGGCTGTGCCGGGAGCGGCGCCGGACTTGCGCTGCTCGCTGCCGATGAGGTCGCGCGGTCCGCCCGCCTCGCCGTCCTCGCCGCCCTGAAGCTGGTGGGCGGGCGGGTCGACGGACGCCTCGAGTCCCAGGTCGTTGGCGCACTCGCCGACGAACCTCACCAGATCCGCCGGATCGGTGGACCACCTGGAGGCGCCGGCCGAAGGCCACGACCTCGCTCCTGGCGAAGGCGTGGCTGCCGGGAGCGTCGGGCAGGGCGCGCAGCTTCCGCTCCAGCAGCAGCGCCGGCTCGGTGACGTCGCAGGGGACCTCGCCGTCCTGCTCGGGGGCGAACAGCGTGAAGTCCCGTTCGACGTCGCCGGTCTTGACGGTGAGGTCGACGGCCGGCTCCGGCAGCTCGGCCCCGAAGGGCTTGGAGACGGTGCCCGCCGGGTCGGGCCGGCCCGCACCCACCACCTCGGCACGGATCGGTGAGGAGCCCGCGTCGATCACGGTCGGGGCGTAGCGGCCGTGGGACAGGCCGGACCCGAGGCCGCTGAAGACCTCCTGGCGGGTGTGGCCAACGAACGCGGTCACCGACGCCGTCACGGCGGAGATGGTGCGCGTACTGCTGGGAAGCTCCTCGACGTAGACGCCTGGATACGTCGGGTTCGCCGGCATTCCCCCTCCAATCCCTCTCGACCCCGGTGTTCACCGGAGCCAGGGGCACCAAGAGGGCGAGGAGGTGCGGTGCCGGAAGAGAATCAGCGCGCCGTGACCCGCGCGTGTGTCCCCCGCGCGCACACCTCCGTGAGGGTGCGCAGACATGAACCCCCGTTCGCACCCGGCGCGGGTCGGCCCGCCGGGGCAAGCATCGAGCAGGTCGCCTGTGACTCCTGATGCCGTTCTGCTGTGCGAGTACCTTGCGCTCAACGCAGTCTGTTTTGAAGCGAGTTGAGCAGTCAAGCGCCTGGGCTGCGGCTGGCGTGGAGTTTTCGTGACCACCGGCTTCTGTCGCCGGGAACCGGCCAGATGGCCGAACGGCCGATCCCGAGGGGCGATTTCCCAGCGTCCAGGCGCTCGACCGCCCAGCGGACGTCGCTCAGCGAAACTTCTGGTGCGGCGAACTCGGGGGCGGGATCGGGCCAGTCCGTGGCCAGAGCTTGCCTGCACGCCAGGGGCCCCAGCACGCTTGGGGGCTCAACTTCCTTGTCAGGACTGCGTGTTCGCCGGGAGACCGCTGTGCCCCCTCCTCCGATTCCCCCCGATGCTGATGGAGACGACGAAGGAGACGCCGGGAACGAGCCGCCGGCGCCGGTCGATTCAGACGACACCGACGAACCCGCCGTAACGCCAACCGCCCCCGACCCGGCCGGCGCCCCCGAAGATCCCGAGCAGCCCGAGGACCAGCAGCAGCCCGAGGATCAGCAGCAGCCCGAGGAAGGTGCGGAAGAAGCACAGCGGCGCACCCTCCGCGATCTCATGCGCGGCAAAACCGCCAAGGCCGCGCTCGCGGGCGCCCTTGCCGCGATCATCGCGGCGCCCGCCGTGCCCCTCGCGGAGAAGCTGTTCGGCGGCCCTGACGTGGACGTGTCCGTGGTCAGGGCCCAGGCCGGCGAGGTCGATGTCGTACACACCGAGACCGACGCGAGCGGCACCCGGAAAGACACGAAGCTGCCCACCGCGGGCGTCGAAGTCACCCTCAAGAACGGCGGTGAGGACCCCGCGGTGATCGTCGAGGCACGCCTCTCCGTTCTCACCGTGGACCGGGTCCGCGCCTGCAAGCCCGTCGGCGGAGACATCCAGTCGACCGGTACCTACGGGGTCAGCCTGCCCGGGAGCGCCGCCTCCGGAGACTCCTACCAAGGGCAGGTGCAGTTCGAGGTCGCCCCGCATGACGCCGACGCTCTCACCGTCACAGTCGGTGCCAAGGAACCGCTCGTCCACGGTGCCCCGCTCTCGCTCTACCGCGTCCACCTGCAAGTCCGCGAGGCCGGCTCCTCGGACTTCATCGACGTACCAGGCGAGTACTCGCTCGGCGTCATGCCCAGTGCGGCCGACGGCCTGAAGTACGACACGTGCATGAAACGCAGAGCTCACAAGGCCGTACGTGCGTTCCTCGACGGACACGGCAGCGACACGATCACCCCCACCCTGCGAGGAATCCTCCATGCCGCCAACTCCTCGTGAAGGAACGAGCCCACGATGACCCCGAACCGCCCCACCCGGCGCACCGTGCTCATCGCCGGCGGTGCCACCGCAGCGGCAGCCGCTGCCGCAGCAGGCGCGGGGTTGCTCCAGGGCTGCAGCCCCTCACACCGATCGGACGACCGCCCGCCGGACGAATCCGCCTGGCCCATCACGATCCCGGGCACGAAGGCCCCCGGTCGGCCCGTCCGCGCGGGAGACGGGATCTACAGTGCGAGCACCGGCGCCGTCCTGCGCGCCTTCGACGTGACCACCGGCGCCCGCCGATGGTCCACCACACTTCGCCGCATCGACAGTCCCGGCCTCGGGGACCCCAACGCGCCGGACGGCAAGGACGTGCGCGTGACCGACCCCACCGTGGTGGGGAACCTCGTGGTCACCACTGTCACGTGGGCGGACACCGGCATCCTCGTGGCCGTCGACATCAAGACCGGCCGCGAGGTCTGGCGCTGGAAGCCCAGCGAGCCGCGGCACGCGCCCCAGCTTCAACCCCGATACGACAACGGGCTCCTCCTCACCACCTCAGGCCCCGTTCCGCCGGAGCCGGCGGACACCGGCCAGGACACCGGCCAGGACACCCTCCGGGCATTCGACCCCGCGACCGGCAAGGAGGTGTGGAACTACAGCCGGCCGCGCTACCGGGGCTTCTCCTGGGAAGCCCACCGGGACGCCTTCGTGGTCACCGACTCGGCCACGGACCTTGTTGTCGGTCTGCACGCGAGGACGGGGGACGTCCTGTGGACTCGACGGAGCACCGGCAGCCCTGTGGGCGTGTACGGCAAGGCGATGCTGATGGTGAACGCGGCCGAACCGGGCGGCGCCGCAGCCCCCAGCTCCGAAAAGACGCAGGTCACGTCCATCACAGCCGCGACGGGCGAGGTCATCTGGAGCAAGCGAGTCCCCGGCGCTACCCGAGTACGGGGCGGACGCCTCTTCGCCCAGACCGACGAAGCGCTCTCCGCCCTGGAGGCCGCCACCGGCAGAACACTCTGGTCACGAAAGATGCGCCGCCTGCCGGGAACCAGCGACGACGGTGACCTGATCACCAAGGACCTCTGGTGCCTGCGCGACTCAAGCTCCGACCGCGAGCAGGACCCGGACAGCTACACACCCGACTCCACGACCCGCGTCATCGCCCTCGACGTCAGAACCGGCCACCAGGCCTGGGCCGTGACAGTCCCTCGGGGAAGCGCCCACCCCCGTGCGATCACGAAGGAAACCGTGTATGTCGCCGCACCTCAACAGGAAGGCCACGGCACCGACGAGGCGCTCTACTCCGTGGACGTACGCGATGGTTCCATCCGGTGGAAGAGGCGAGTCCCCCAGGCATCCGCCCCGGAGCCCGAAGGGACGCGCGTCCTCATCACCGCGTACGCCCACGCAGACGTCCTCGACCGTGACACCGGTGTCCCCGTACGGTGACCCGCCCTTCGCCCGGTGACAGGCTTCCGTTCACGTCTCGGGAAGGGCCTGCTCGGTCCAGATGGTCTTGCCGGAGCGGGTGTAGCGCGTTCCCCACCTCTGGACGAGTTGCGCGACGATGAACAGGCCGCGCCCGCCTTCGTCCTCCTCGCCGCTGTGGCGCAGGTGCGGTGAGGTGTGACCCCTGTCCGCGACCTCGCACAGGAGGGTGCGGTCACGGATGAGGCGCACTTGGATCGGCCCTTCCGCGTACCTGACCGCGTTGGTCACCAGTTCGCTGACGACGAGTTCGGTCGCGAAGGACAGATCTTCGAGGCCCCAGCGGTGCAGCTGTCGAGTGGCCAGGTCCCGGGCGCGGCCCGCGGCGACTCGCTCTGCCGGCAGTTCCCATTCAGTGACCTGCGAAGGGTCGAGTTCGCGGGTACGGACGAGCAGCAGGGCGGTGTCGTCGGCCGCTGAGCCGCCCGGCAGCAGTTCCGCCACGGCCCGGTCGCACAGTGCTTCGAGCGACGCGTTCCGGTCGCTGAGAACCTGTCCCAGGATTTCGAGCCCTTGATCGATGTCGCGGTCGCGGGCCTCGACCAGGCCGTCGGTGAAGAGAGCGAGGAGGCTGCCCACCGGCAGCTCGATCTCCATCGACTCGAACGGCAGGCCTCCGATCCCCAGGGGCGGTCCCGCCGGCAGGAGCGGGAAGGACAGCCGGCCGTCCGGCTCGACGACCGCCGGCGGCAGGTGCCCGGCCCTGGCCATGACGCAGTGCCTCGAGACCGGGTCGTAGACCGCGTACAGACAGGTCGCGCCGGTGGTCACATCGGCGTAGGCGCCGTCGGACATGCCCGGCTCGCCCCACTGTTCCTCCACCGGCTGCGCCACCAGATCATCGAGCCGGGACAACAGCTCGACGGGCTCCAAGTCCATCTGGGCGAGCGCGCGTACCGTCGTACGCAGCCGTCCCATGGTGGCGGCCGCCTGCAGCCCGTGGCCGACCACGTCCCCGACCACGAGCCCGACCCGGGTTCCGGACAGCGGGATGACGTCGAACCAGTCGCCGCCGACGCCTGTCATGTCGTCCGACGGCAGGTAGCGGTAGGCCAGTTCGACCGCTGACTGCTCCGGCACGTGCTGCGGCAGCAACTGGCGCTGGAGGGCCAGGGATGCGGTGCGCTCGCGGGTGAAGCGGCGGGCGTTGTCGATGGACACAGCCGTACGGGCGGCCAGTTCGTCGGCCAGTGCCACTTCGCCGCTGTCGAAGGTGGCTGAACCGGTGCCGCGCATGAACGTGACGAGGCCGAGCGTGCTGTTCCCGGCCCGCAGCGGCACGACCAGAACCGTGTCGTCGAGCACGCGACCGCCGGAGGAGAGGCTGCGATATTGCGGCGAACCAGGCGGGTACTCCACGGGTGAGTCGTTCACCGGGGCAGGGGACGGAGGCTGCTGACCCGGCGTCTCCTGGTCGGCTTCCCCGGCCGACCGGCAGGCGACCCGCACCAGGGACATCGCCGCCGAGCTGCCGCCGGTCGGCACCTCGCCTTCCAGAACCGCTCTCGCGAGGTCGACCGTGACGGTTTCGGCGAACTCCGGCACCGCCACCTCGGTGATCTTCTCGGCGGTGACCCGCACATCGAGGGTGGTTCCGATTCCGCGTCCTGCCTCGACGAGCAGGGCAAGCCGCTGTTGCGCCTTGTAGCGATCGGAGATGTCGAAGGCGTCCTCGCACACTCCGATTACGTGTCCGTCGGCGTCCTGGAGGCGGTAGTAGGCGCAGGACCAGACGTGGTCCGTTTCCGGGTCGCTGGGCGGCCGCCCCTGGAAGTGCAGGTCCAGAAATGGTTCTCCGGTATCCAGTACGTGATGCATGACCGCGTCGAGAGTGGGCGGATGCCCGGTGGTCACGAATTTCCCAGCGGAGTACAGCTCATCGGCCCGACGGCCGCGGAACTCGGCGAACGGCTGCCCGATCTCGCGTTCGAACATCACGTTGCACCAGGTCAAGCGCAGTTCGCTGTCGTAGATGGCCAGGCCGACGGGTGACTGGGTGGCCAGTCCGTGCAAGAGCGCGAGACGGGATTCCCACTGCCGGAGATCCTGCAGCTCCGTCGCGACGAGGACGCGCGCGGCCGCGCCGGCGCCCGGCAGGGGGCATGTCGCGGTGGCGACGATCAGCTCACGCCCGTCCCGGTGCCGGGCGACGCGGATCGCGTTTCCCTGGAACGGGGGAGCGGGAACGGAGGGCGTCGGGCCGGGTGACAGGAGTGTGGCCAGGGGTCGTCCGACGATCTCCTGCGGCCGGTAGGCGAGGAGCCGCTCCGCCGCTGGGCTCCAGCCGATGACCGTGTCCTGGGCGTCGACGACCACCGTGGCGGCCTTGCCGACGTCGAGCGGACCACGAAAGTCAGCGCTTTGCTCCGCGTTCGATGCTGTCATGGCGCCACATCAGCCCCGTTCGTCCCCTACAGAATCAGCCGTCCCCGGAACAGGCACAACCGTGGTACGCCCACTCCGTGGAACGTCCCCGCCGGCGCTGCCTGGGCCGGACACGCCCTGCCGGCCGAGGCGGGCACCCCAACCACCCGCGCACAGAACGGGTCGAGGAGGGTCGCGGCATCGGGGAGTCCGGCGCGGTGGAGGAATTTGAGCAGGTCTGCGTCGTGGCAGGCAGTGGCTTCAGCAGAGGATGCCGAGTTGCGGAAGTCAGGGAGTGCTGCCCGCCGCCGACAGAGCACCTGGGTGAGGAATACGTTCGTGCGAAGGCGCTGTCGCTCAAGGCGTTCAAGGCGTTCAAGGCCGCGGACGAGGCGCTGGCCGCTGAGGCGCCGCGCAACGCGACTCGAGCCCGGTATCTGGAGTAGGTGAAGCACGTTCCGGTGGGCGATGTGCCCGACCTGGTGCGGTGGCGGAATCACGCTCTGCTTGCTGAGAGGAAGGGCGTCCTGGCCCCCGTTCTGGAGCGGGCGGCACTGTATCCGGCTGCGTATCCGGCGGCCTCGCGAGGGTCTCGCACGGCGCCCTGCAAGGGCTGTCGTAGGGCGAAGGCGCCTACTCCTCGGGGTAGATGTCTCCGGCTCGCATGGCGCTCTCTTGTTCGGACCGGGACTGCAGCTTGCGAGACTTCTCCTGGAGGCGCTGCCGTTCTTGTGGGTCGGAGGTGCGCTCCGCGGCTTCTTCAAGTTCGCGCGCCTTTTCGCGCATGTGCTGAAGCCGTTCCCGTGTCTCCTCGGATCCCATGATCGGTCCTCGCTTCGTGAAGGGGCACTACGTCCCAGCGAAACAAGGTTCGGTGGCCTCGGCACCTCGACGCACGCAGCCCGGTCCTTGAACCTCGCTCCGCTCGATGTCGCCCACGCTGTCCTGTCGCATCCGTCCTGAGCAGTCTCATCGGAGTTGAGTGATGGCTGCGTCGCAGGTCAGGCATGTGTGTCAGGCAGCGCCGAGAGCAAACGGTGGATGCGTGTCTGCGATCCATTCGCGACCTTTTGGCCCGGAGTAACTTCCCACCGCTACGGGCAGATCCACTGCGGTCGGCATCGGGCCGTCCATGAAGAGGCACCCAGAGATGACCGACAAGAACCCGCAGGGCGACGCACGAGAAGGGGAACGACTTCCCCTGGACCAGCCGGCGACACTCACCGCTACGACTACCGACGGCGTGATCGCCTTGGCCTGCGGTAGCGGGAACGTTCGTGCCGTACTGATGCAGAGAGGACTCCTCCCCGGCCGCGTTGAACGGGGCAAGAAGCGGCCCGCGGCGGAATCGGGCCGTCTCGACGTTCCACACCGGGGTCCCACCATCGGGAACGACGCCACCATGCCCGGGGCCCGCTAGGCATACGCGCCTGTGCCCCCGGAACGGCGGATCCGGGGGCACAGGCGGTGGCGCGGTGTTCAGAGCCCCATGGAAGCCCGGAACTCCTCGAACGAGACCTTCCGGTCACCGTCGGTGTCGATGGTGTCGATGAGGTCCTGCGCGGCCTCCGCGGTGACACCCGTGTCGCCGAGCTCCGCGACGACCTGCCGGTACTCTTCGGCAGTCAACTGCCCGTCCCCGTCGACGTCGTACCGGTCGAAGACCTTCCGCGCCGCGGCTGCCATGTCGACCACTCGATCCCCATTTCCTTGCTGTTTCAAGACCGCCCCACTCTAGGGCCTCCAAGTACCCGCTCCCGCAGCGCCCACCGCTCCCGCCCGCAAGGCGGATTCAGGGCAGGACTACGGAGACTTCGAGTTGGTCGTGGATGGCCTCTGAACTCGTTGATTTGGTTCAACTCGCTGATGCAGGCGAGCCCGTTGGGCGCACCGATCTCCCCGCTCCGCTTCCTGGCCGGCTCCCTCTCGCGCCGGGCATCACCCCCCCCGCCTTGACCGGATGAGGGGCCGTCCCATGACCGAGCAATCGCTTCTGCACGGCCGCCTACGTACTGTCCTTCGTGGACCGCCACACCCTGTCCCGGTGATCGAGCCCATCAAACGGGATTCCTGCGCGGTCGAGCCCGCATCGAGGTAGCGAGCCAGAAAGGCTGACTGTGTCCGACCTGACTCAACTCATGTCGCAGGTCTCCACGGGTGGGGTGAACGGCGGTGCCGTGGAGATCCCGGTCGAGGTCCGGCGCTTCATCGAGAGGCTGACTTTCGCAGATCCTGAGGACGTCTGGCAGTCGCTTCAGGAATCCCTGGCTGAAGACTGGATGGCACTCCCCGTCTGGGCACGGAACCTGGCTTTCCGTCTGCTCTGCCTGCAGCGGCCTGACGCTGCCGAAATCCTTGGGCAAGCCGGTTCGGACCTCCTCAGCTTCGGTCCGGATTGGGACGACTTCGCCGAGGAACTGCTGGCTCGATCTCAGGAACTCAAGAAGAAGGAGGTCTGAGAATTTCGAGGGCTACGGGGCCGGTTGTCGTTCCTCGGGTGATGAGGGCGTCGATTGCAGGTCGGAAGTGCGGCCGTACCAACCCGGCTGGTGCGGTGCGGTGCGTGGGGCCGCACCCCCTGACGGGCCAGCCCGCAGGGCACTCTCCGCGAACGAAGGAGATCCTGGCTCTATGAGGGAGTCAGGTGACGAAGTCCGGAGGCATCGACGCCTTTCCGCAGCGCACTTGTGGGCCGCGACCTTCACCGGTTTGGCAGCGCTGGTCCTGTCCGTGCTGAACTTGGTGATCCTTCAGAAGGACGCGCGTCTCGATGTCGCGCTGCCTGCCATTCTGCGGATCGGTGGCGACCCCGACTACACCCTCGTGTGGCTACAGCCCACCCTGTCGACGACGCAGAACTCTGACCGCGTGAAAATGGCCAGCACGCTGAAACTCACATTGCACAGACAATCGGCGGGCGGCGCGGAAGAGTCTCCGCAATTCATCTGGGATGAGTCCGGCAAATGGGAGTACGACCCCCCAACCGGTGGGCTCGCCTACGTTCCGGCCGCTGACCCGGCGCCCATGGTGGTGCACCGTGACACCCCCAAGAGCCCCGTGGCGCGTTTCATCGCGAAGAGGTGGAGCTTCAGCCCTGGGAGATACGAGGGGAGGCTTGAGGTTCATCGACCGGAAGGCGGAAAACCACTCATGGCCAACTTCTGCCTCTATTTGTCAGACGGTGACGTGCAGACGCTCCAGGACCCCGCCAACCGCACGCGCCTCTACATGTTCCGTAATGACGACCCCACCACCCGCAGTCAACACGGAGATTGCTATGTCGGCTTCTCCCACTCAGCCCCCGCCCGGGAAAAATCGGAAGGGGTTACGCCCTGAGGTGTGCGAGATGGAGCCGGTGGCCCGGAAGCGGATCCGGCCGTCCGTCGCCCGCTCGAACTGATCACCCGCCGCGCCGCCACGTGAGCTCCCAGACCTGCCTGCGCCTCGTCTAGTCCAGCACCGCACCGCCGAGCCAATGCGCCGCAAGCAGCGCGGCCCGGACGTCGAAGTCGTCGTCGAGACTGTGGGAGCCGTTCGGCAGCAGAGCCGTTGCCTGCTGTACCCGGTACTGGATCGAGTTGCGGTGAAGGTTCATCGCCTGTGCCGTGGCCGAGTGGCTGCGGTGATGGGTGAGGAAGGTCCGCAGCGTCTCGCGTAGGAGGCTGCCGCGTGCACTGGTTGCCGCCAGGTCGCCCAGGCCGGCCCGTACGAAATCGCGTACGGCGGCGACGTCCCTGGTCATGAGCGCGACGGGAGCCACCTGGGCGTAGTGCACCCACAGCGGGCGGCGTGCATCGGCGTCCCCTCGCTGCGCGCTGCCGAGATGCATGGCGAGGATCTCTCTGACCTGGGCGGCCTGGCGTGCCGAGGAGCGGAAGCCCGCGAGGCCGGCGCCCGGTTCTCCCATGGCGGCGTGCAGCAAGCACCCCGCAGGCGGGGCCAGTTGAGCCGGCCGGCCGCCTGTCGAGTCCGGCAGGGCGAGCCAGAGGCGGGCCTCGTGTTCGTCGGTCGGTACCACAAGGGAGGCTCGGGCCCGCAGGGCCGCGACGGCTCGGGTGCGGATGTCGTCCACGGCGGTGACCAGGTCGAAGGAGGTCATACGGTCGGCCGGCCACAGCGTGTACGCGACATGGAGCCCGTCCAGGGGGTAGCGCAGCGCCTGCTCGGCGGCGGCGCGGTCGACCGGGCCCTCGCCGAGGAGCGCGCTCACCCATTGCTGGCGGACCCCGCTCTGGCTGGCCACCCACTGCTCCCGCTCCCGTTCGTAGGTGCGTCCGACCTGCTCGCAGATCTGGTCGATGAACTGGCCCGAGAGACGCACCAGTTCGAGGATGAGCGGAGTCCGTTCGTCGGCCGGCAGGTCGTCGAGGAGGGGGAACGCGTGGTCGAGGAACCGGGCATGGCCGATGCGGTAGGCGCGGATGAGCGCGGACTGCGGTACGTCGCGCTGGGCGAGGAACCGGGCATAGGCCAGGGCGGCCGTCGGGGCCTCCAGGAGATCCGCGTCGATCCCCTGCCTGATGAAGTTGACCGCGGCCACCACGTTCTCGGTGATGCTCGCCTCGAGGAGCGAGCGGGAGGCGGCGTCGTGATCGAGGTCGGTGATGTGGGCGCGGGTCACCTGCACGAGGTCCGCGATGAAGCCTTCCCTGGACTGCCAGATCCGGTCGCCGACCGCGATGCCCAGTGCCTGTCGTGACTCCATGGCCGCACTCTACGGCGATGCCCGCGCCAGGGCTTTGTTCCAGGAGCACGAAAGCGGCTTGCGACCTTGTGCCCCGCATCCGTGGCCGTTCGGCCGTCGTGGGCTCTACGTTCACCTGGATTCGCCCGCCATCCGACTCCGAGGTGCAGACCCGCATGAACCTGAGCCGCCTGCCTGCTGTGCGCCGCGCACAAGACCCTCACGCTCCGGCCGTCACCGACGACGTACTCGGCACCTTGTCGAACGCCGAGTTCTCCGACCTGATAGACAGGTACGCCCGCCATTTCTTCCGCCGCGGCGTCCGCGACGGCGACATCGTGGCGGTCAAGCTGCCCAACCGCGTCGAACTGGTGGTGGCCCTGTTCGCCGCCTGGCGTCTGGGGGCAGCTGTCACCCCGGTCAACCCGGCGCTGACCGCGGAGGAGACCCGCTACCAGCTCACGGACTGCGGGGCGAAGGCCGTGGTCGTCGAGGCGGCGTCGGGCGAACTGCCCGTGTCCGTCGCCGTGTTGACGCCGGTCGAGCTGGCCGGACCGGCGCCGACGGCGGTTGCCTTGTTCGACCCACCCGCGGACCGGGAAGCGGGCGACGATCTCGCGCTGGTCGTCTACACCAGCGGAACCACCGGACGCCCCAAGGGAGTTGAGCTCCTGCACCGCAACATCGACGCCATGACCGCGGCGATGATCGAGTCGATGAAGCTGACCGAGAACGATCACAGTCTGCTGATCCTGCCGCTGTTCCACGTCAACGGCCTCGTCGTCAGCGTCCTCTCGCCGCTGCGCGCGGGTGGCCAGGCGACGATCGTCGGACGCTTCAGCGCCACGGGCTTCTTCGCCGCACTGGAGCGCGCCCGCCCCACCTACTTCTCCGGTGTCCCGGCCATGTACGCGATGCTGGCGAACCTGCCGCCCGACGTGCGGCCGGACACCTCCAGCCTCCGCTTCGCCGTCTGCGGCGCCGCTCCCATGCCTCCGCAACTCATCGAGGTGGTGGAGCAGCGGTTCGGCCTGCAACTGATCGAGGGCTACGGCCTGTCGGAGGGGACCTGCGCGTCGACGTCCAACCCGCTGGACGGCATCCGCAAGCCCGGCACGGTCGGACTTCCGCTGCCCCGCCAGAGCGTGGCGATCATGGACGAGGACGGCGTCTTCATCACCGACGGCGGCATCGGCGAGGTCGTCGTCAGCGGCCCCACGGTCATGCGCGGCTACCTGGGCCGCCCGGAGGAGACCGCCAAGGCCGTACGGAACGGCCGGCTGCACACCGGCGACATCGGGCGCCTGGACGAGGACGGCTACCTCGTCCTAGTCGACCGCGTGAAGGACATGATCATCCGGGGCGGCGAGAACATCTACCCCAAGGAGATCGAGACCGTCCTGCACGACCATCCCGCGGTCTTCGAAGCCGCCGTCGTGGGCCGCCCCGACGACGTACTCGGCGAGGTCCCGGTGGCCTTCGTGTCCCTGCGCGAAGGGTCGGACGCCGCCACCGACGCGGACGCCGCCACCGACGCGATCGCCGTCACCGGCGCGATATCCGCCTTCCTCGCCGACCGCCTCGCCCCGTACAAGCGCCCGGTCGCCGTGCATCTCGTCCCCGAGGTCGTCAAGAACCCCGTCGGCAAGATCGACAAGCCCGCGCTGCGCCGACAGGCGCTCACGCCCTCCTGCTGAGCCTCGACACCGTCCCTCCGAGCCACGAAGGTGTGACCCCATGGGCTTTGTGAAACCCCAACTGCCACCCGTCGACGCCGAGACCTTCCGTACCCTGCCGCGCGGTGAGCGCCTCAAGCTCCTCACGCGGCACTGGGTCGAGTACGGGTTCGGCACCCCCTACGCGGTGTACGTGTTCTACGTCGTCAAGTGCCTGGCCTACGTGGGCGGGGCGGCGTTCGTGATCTCGCTGACGCCCGGCCTCGGACCCGTCGGTCAGGTCGCCTCCTGGTGGTCGGAGCCGATCGTCTACCAGAAGCTGATCGTCTTCACTCTGCTGTGGGAGGTGCTTGGCCTCGGCTGCGGATCCGGCCCGCTGACCTCCCGGTTCAACCCCGTCATCGGATCGGTCCTGTACTGGCTGCGGCCCGGCACCATCCGGCTTCCCCCGTGGCCGGACCGGGTACCGCTGACCCGGGGCAGCCGCCGCACCGGCTTCGACGTGGCCCTGTACGCCGCCGTCCTGGCCTCGGCCGGCTGGCTGCTCACCCGCCCCGGTGATGGCAGCCACGTACCGGGCTCCGACGGCATCGGCCTGCTCGACGCGCGCGCGGCCGTCCCGCTCATCGTCAGCCTCGCCGTGCTCGGCCTGCGCGACAAGACGATCTTCCTGGCCGCCCGTGGGGAGCAGTACTGGCTGTCGCTGCTGCTGTTCTTCTTCCCGTACGCCGACATGTTCATCGGCTTCCAGCTGGTCATGCTGGCCCTGTGGTGGGGCGCGGCGACCTCGAAGCTCAACCACCACTTCCCCTTCGTGGTGGCGACGATGATGAGCAACTCCCCGCTGATTCCGAGCCGTTGGCTCAAGCGGCGTTTCTACCGGGACCACCCGCGCGACCTGCGCCCCTCACGGCTGCCGTTCTTCCTCGCACATGTCGGAACCACGACGGAGTACGCCGTCCCGCTGTACCTGGTCTTCCTCGGCGACGGAGGCTTCTGGACCTGGGCGGCCCTGCTCTACATGGCCGTGTTCCATCTCCACATCCTCTCGACCGTCCCGATGGGCGTGCCGCTGGAGTGGAACCTCTTCTTCATCTTCTCGCTGTTCCACCTCTTCGGCGCCCATGGAGGCGTCCACGTCTGGGAGTTGCAGTCCCCGTGGCTGCTCGCCGTGGTCCTGCCGAGCCTGCTCCTGCTGCCCCTCCTTGGCAACGTACGCCCCGACCTGGTGTCGTTCCTCCCCGCGATGCGCTACTACGCGGGCAACTGGGCCACCAGCGTCTGGCTGTTCACCGGCGACGCCCTGGCCCGCCTGGAGACGAACCTGACCACCGCGTGCCGGCTTCCGCACCGGCAGCTGGAGAGCCTCTACGACGAGAGCACGGCCCTGCTGATGTCCCACAAGGTGCAGAGCTGGAGGTCGATGCACTCCCACGGCCGAGCACACAACGGCCTCATCGACCGCGTCACCGCCGGCCAGGAAGACACCGTGGTGATGGACGGCGAACTGATCGCCGGCTTCGCCATCGGCTGGAACTTCGGCGAGGGACACCTCCACAACGACCAACTCCTGCACGCCGTTCAGGACCGCTGCGGCTTCGCCCCCGGCGAGGTGCGCGTGATCTGCCTGGAAGGCCAGCCCCTCCACCGCCTCACGCAGGCCTACGAAGTCCATGACGCCGCCCTCGGCCTCCTCGAGCGCGGGCACGTCAAGGTGCACGACATGCTGACCCGCCAACCCTGGCCGACCGACGGCACCGACTACCCGGTGTACGACGTGGAGAGCCTTCACCCACTCACGTCCGTACCCCACCAGGCCGGGCCGCCCGCCACGCAGGACGGCGCGACGACGACGCCGACCCAGGACGCCACGTCATGACCTCCGCCGTCATCGTCGGCGGCGGGCCCAACGGGCTCGCCGCCGCGGCCCTCCTCGCCAAGGCAGGGCTCGAAGTCACCCTCCTGGAGGCCGCCGACGAGATCGGCGGCGGCACCCGCAGCCACGAGGCGATCGTGCCCGGCCTGCTGCACGACCACTGCTCGGCCATCCACCCCATGGCCGTCACCTCACCGGCACTCCGCTCGCTCGACCTCCAACAGCACGGGCTGCGCTGGAAGTTGGCGGACGTCGACTGCGTACACCCCCTGGACGACGGGAGCGCCGGCGTACTCCTGCGCTCCGTCGAGGACACCGCCCGCATGCTCGGCGCCGACGGCAACCGCTACCGGCGCCTGCTCGAACCCTCGGTCAGCCGCTGGGACGCGCTGAGCGAGGACGTGATGGGCCCTCTGCTGCGCATCCCCTCCCACCCGTTGCTCCTCGCGCGCTTCGGTCTGCCCACCACGCTGCCCGCCGGCCTCCTCGCCCGCTTCTTCTCCACGCCCCAGGCGCAGGCCTTGTGGGCGGGCGTCGCGGCGCACTCCTTCCGGCCGCTGTCCCACCCGCTGTCCTCGGCCGTCGGCCTCGGCATCCTCACCGCCGGTCACGCCGCCGGCTGGGCCGTCGCCGAGGGCGGCTCGCAGGCCATCGCCCGCAGCCTGGAACATGTGCTCCGCGCACATGGAGGCCGGGTGCACACCGGTGTCCGCATCACCCACCACGCGCAGATCCCGCCCGCCGACGTCACGCTCCTCGACCTCGACCCGGCACAGATCGCCCACATCTACCAGGACCGGCTGCCCGGCCGCGTGCGTCGGGCCTACGGGCGCTTCCGCCGAGGTCCCGCCGCCTTCAAGGTGGACCTGGCGGTCGAGCAGGGCGTGCCCTGGACGAGCGAACCCGCCCGGCGGGCCGGCACCGTGCACCTCGGCGGCACTCTCGCCGAGGTCGCACAAGCGGAACGGGACGTGAACAACGGGCGCATGCCGGAACGCCCCTTCGTCCTCGTCGGCCAGCAGTACCTGGCCGACCCCACCCGGTCCGTCGGCGACGTCCACCCGGTCTGGGCCTACGCCCACGTCCCGCACGGATACGGCGGCGACGTGACCGCAGCCGTCATCGACCAGCTCGAACGCTTCGCCCCCGGCACCCGGGACCGAATCATCGGCACGCACACCACCACACCGGCCGAATTCGCCGCCACCAACCCCAACTTCGCCGGCGGCGACATCCTCACCGGAGCCAAGACCGTCCCCCAACTCGTCCTGGGCGCACGCCCCACGCTCGACCCCTACTCCACCGCGCTCCCCGGCGTCTTCTGCTGCTCCGCCGCCACCCCACCGGGCCCCGGCGCGCACGGAATGTGCGGCGCCGGAGCAGCGGCCTCAGCGCTACGCCACCTCCGCCTCGCATCACGCTGATGTGCTCACCGCCCTGCACGCCTACGCCTACGCCCGCGCGGTCACGGCCCACGACCTCGACCTTGCCGGCCATGCCTGAGGCGTTACGTGCGTGAAGCGTCGGCGTCCGATGGGCCGGGTGCCGCTCCGAGCATCCGCCAGACGCGGCGGACCTGGTCCGCCATGTCGATGCCGGGGTCGCTCAGCCACTGCAGTTGGATGCCGTCGGCCGCCGCGACGAGGGCTGAGGCGGTGAAGTGCGGGTCGAGCCCGGGGTTCACCCGGCCGGCCCGCTGCTCGGCCGCGAGGTGCTCGGCGATCGTGGCCCGCAGCAGGGCGAAGCGTTCCCTGAAGTACGTGTGGGCCGGGTGTGCGGGGTCGGTCGAGGCCGCGGCAAGGGTGACGTAGAGGCGTACGCGGGCGGAGTTGGCGGCGTTCACCGTCAGGGCGCGGGCCAGGAACTCGCCCGGATCGCGCACGGCCTCCGGGTCGTGGAAGCGTGCCGCGGCCGCGCGGTCGTTGGCGCGCAGGACCTCGGTCAGCAGATGGTCCTTGGACGCGAAGTAGTGCATCAGGCCGGTCAGGCTGATGTCGCTCTCCTTGGCGACCATCCGCAGCGTGGTGTTCCGCTCGCCCTCGCGGCCGAAGATCTCAAGGGTGACCTTGAGGATCTCCTCCCGCTTGGCGACCCCCTTGGGGTAGGAGCTTCTGGCTTTCACGCGGCCACCCTATTCGGCCCTCATTCCGCCTGCGCAAACCCTTGCCCGCAAAAACAGTACGCCGTACTGTTTCTCGCCAGTCGCAGGTGCGGCCCAGTGCGGCCCACCGGAAGAAGGTCTCCTCATGGCGTGCATCGGCCCCGCCAACCCCGGCATCGCCCTCGTACGGGGAGCCGTCCCCGGCACCTTCCTCGCCCTCTCTCAAGTGCTGCCGTCCGAGCGGTCGTTCGCCCGCGACCTCGGCGTCGTGAACGTCGCAGGGGCCGCCCTGCCGCAGGAAGGGAGTCCGGTGACCACGGCCGTCCACCGCATCCCTCGCACCGTGTATCAACCCGCACCACACTCCAAGGAGACGGCATGAACAACCCGAATCAGTCGACAGAGACGCCCGCCGAGACGGTGGCCCGGCTGAGCCTCGCCGAGAAGGCCGGCCTGACCACAGGAGCGGGCTGGTGGCACAGCACCTCGCTTCCCGACGCCGGGATCCCGGAGTTCCGCCTCTCGGACGGCCCCCACGGGCTGCGGCTGCAGAACGACACCCGGGTCGACCACCTGGGTATCAACGGCAGCGCGCCGGCCACCTGCTTCCCGCCGGCCGTCACCCTGGCCTGCACGTGGGACGCCGACCTTGCGGGGCGGGTCGGCGACGCGCTGGCCCGCGAGTGCCTCGCACACGGCGTGCACGTGCTGCTCGGCCCCGGCGTCAACATCAAGCGCAGCCCGCTGTGCGGGCGCAACTTCGAGTATTTCTCCGAAGACCCGCTGCTCAGTGGGGTGTTGGGAGCGGCCTGGGTCAACGGACTACAGGCGCGGGGCGTCGGGGCCTCGGTCAAGCACTTCGCCGCGAACAACCAGGAGACCGGCCGCATGTCGGTCAGCGCGGACATCGACGTACGGGCCCTGCGCGAGATCTATCTGCCGGCCTTCCGCCGCGTGGTGACAGAGGCCGCGCCCTGGACGGTCATGTGCTCCTACAACCGGGTCAACGGCGTGCACGCGTCGGAGAATCCGTGGCTTCTGACGGACCTCCTGCGAGGTGAGTGGGGGTACGACGGCGTGGTCGTCTCCGACTGGGGAGCCGTCGTCGACCGGGCGCGGGCCCTCGCCGCCGGGCTCGACCTGGAGATGCCGTCCTCGTCCGGCGTCGGCCCCGCGAGGGCCGTCGCGGCGGTGGAATCCGGTGAACTCCCCGAGGAAGCAGTGGACCGCAGCGCCGCTCGGGTCGTGGCGCTCGCGCGCAAGGCGGCCGCGCACGCGCGCCCCGACGCCGCCTTCGACCCGGCCGCCCACCACGACCTGGCCCGCGAGGTCGCCACGCGCGGGGCGGTCCTGCTCAAGAACGACGGCCTCAAGAACGACGGCGCGCTTCTCCCGCTGGATCCCGCCGCGCCCCAACGCATCGCGGTCATCGGTGAGTTCGCGCGCACGCCCCGCTACCAGGGCGAGGGCAGCTCACGCGTGACCCCGACCCGGCTCGACTCCGCACTGGACTCGGTCATCGAGGCCGCGCCCGCGGCAGACATCACCTTCGCTCCCGGCTTCCCCGTCGACGCTCCGGACGCCGACGCGGACGCGCTGCATGAGGAGGCCGTCCGTACGGCCGCGGGTGCGGACGTCGCCGTACTCTTCCTCGGTCTGCCGCCGAGCTTCGAGTCCGAGGGCTATGACCGCGAGCACATCGAACTCCCCGCCGAGCAGACCCGGTTGCTCGCCGCCGTCACCGCGGTGAACCCGAACACCGTCGTGGTCCTCGCCAACGGTGGCGTGGTCCGCCTTGCCGGGTGGATCGACGACGTACCGGCCGTCCTGGAGGGCTGGCTGCTCGGTCAGGCCGGCGGCTCGGCCACCGCCGACCTGTTGTTCGGCCGGGCGAACCCGTCGGGGCGCCTCGCGGAGACGATCCCGCTGCGGCTCGCCGACACCCCGGCGTACCTGGCCTGGCCCGGCGAGAACGGTCATGTCACGTACAGCGAGGGCCTGTTCGTCGGCTACCGCCACTACGACGCCCGCGACATGGCGGTCTCCTTCCCCTTCGGACACGGCCTCTCGTACACCACCTTCGACTACGCGGACCTGCGGGTGACCTCGGACGCGGGCGGGCTCGACGTGACCGTGGCGGTCACCAACACCGGCGAGCGCACCGGTCACGAGGTCGTGCAGGTGTACGTGGCCGCGCCGGGGAGGCGGGCCCGGCGTCCCGTACGGGAGTTGAAGGGTTTCGCCACCGTGTGCCTCGCGCCCGGCGAGACCCGGAGCGTCACCGTCCGCGTCGCCCGCGCCGACCTCGCCCACTTCGACACGGCAGCCGACACCTGGCTCGTCGAGGACGCCGACCACCGCATCGACGTCGGGGCCTCCAGCCGGGACATCCGGCTGAGCGCGACGGTCCCGGTCAAGGGCGATGCCTACGCCGAGCAGCCGGACGCCGACTCGACCGTCGAGGTGTGGCTCGCCCACCCTGTGGGCGGCCCGGCCATGGAAGCACTGCTGCGCCGAATCCAGCAGTCCATGGGCGACGCCTACCCCGAGGAGGGCAGCCCCCGTCAGCGCATGGTGGCCAACATGCGCCTCAGCCAGCTCGCCGGGCTCCCGATCGTTCCCCTCGGCTTCGACGACGTACACGAGCTGGTCGAGACGGTGCGGTCGGCCGAGGGCGCAGGGAGGCAGGAGGGCGCCGGGGGACAGGAGGACACCGGGGGTGAGGAGGGCGCCTGACCCACGGCGTCACCCCTCACATGGCGTCACCCCTCACACAGCGACCGTCCGGAACCCGCAGTTTCCGCTGCTGGAGGCGGGGGTGTTGGCCGAGCGGGCGGACACGCGGTAGCGGTGGCAGTAGGTGTGGTGGCACAGGTAGGAGCCGCCCCGCATGACACGTCGCTCGCCGCTCCGCGGCCCCTCGGGATCGGCTGCGGGGGAGTGGGCGTAGTAGTCGGGGGCGAACCAGTCCGCGCACCACTCCCACACGTTCCCGGCGACCTCGTACAGGCCGAGGCCGTTGGGCGGGTACGAGCGCACCGGGGCGGTCGCCAGCCAGCCGTCCGCGCCGGTGTTGGCGTACGGGAAGCGGCCCTGCCAGATGTTGCACAACCACCGTCCATCGGGGGTGAGTTCGTCGCCCCAGGCGAAGCGGCGGCCTGCGAGTCCGCCGCGGGCCGCGTACTCCCACTCCGCCTCGGTCGGCAGGCGGCGGCCCGCCCACGTGCAGTACGCCAGGGCGTCGTCCCACGCCACGTGCACCACCGGGTGGTCCAACTCGGCGGTGGACAGCGGGCCGTGGGGGCGGCGCCAGTCGGCGCCCCGGACGTCGAGCCACCAGGGGGCGGCCGGGTCGTTCCCGGTGATGTCGGCCCGCTCGGCGGCGACGGCCAGGTGGAACACGGCGGAGCTGCCCTCCCGTTCGGCGACGGTCACCCACGACGTGTCGTCGACGAAGGCCCGGAACATCGCCACGGTCACCGTCGTGGCGTCGATGGCGAACGGGGTGACGCGTACCGCGTGCACGGGCTGTTCGCCATCCGCCGGGTAGCCCTCGGCGAAGGCGTCGCCCATCAGGAACTCGCCCCCGGGGAGCGGGACTTGGTCGTGCGCGGGTGGCACGCGGGCCGGCGTGGGGAGCGGTCCTGTGGAGCAGATCCGGGTTTCCGGTACGCAACATCCCATTGACGTCTCCATGACGTGGCTATATGAATTCTCATCTAGGTGAAACTGCACATAGCAATGTCGCACACAGCAATGTGGCACACAGCTTCCGCACAAGGGAGTCCACGTCCGTGAAGTTCGAGTACGTCCTGCTCGGCCTGCTGGCCCGTCGCCCGTACAGCGGGTACGACCTGCGCAAGTGGCTTGAAGTCGAAGGGCAGTTCCTGTGGGCGCGAGCCCATCACAGCCAGATCTACCGGAAGCTCGGGCAGATGGAGGCCGACGGCTGGATCCGGCACGAGGTCGACGCGCGGGAGGGCCGTCCGGACGCCAAGGTGTACCGGCTCACGCCGCGCGGGCGCGAGGTCCTCCTGGAATGGGTGCGCTCGCCCTACGAGCCGCCCAGCCGCTTCCAGGAGATCGACTTCCTCGCGCGGTTCAGCGTCGCGGCGCCGCTCGACCGGGACGCCGCGATCCGGATCGTCGAGACCGAACTCGACCACCGCCGCGCGCAGATCGCCAGGAACCGCCACCGCGACCGCACCCTGCACTACGACGACCCGCTGCCCGAGCTCGACCAGGACCTGGACGCGCAGGTGCACCAAACCCTCCACCAACTCGGCGCGGCCGCCATGGACCGCTGGGTCGCCTGGCTTGAGCGGACCCTGCGCAACCTGACCGAAGGGAAAGCCGTCCAATGAGGGCGATCATGGTGATGTTCGACAGCCTCAACCGGCACCTGCTGCCGCCGTATGGAGGCGACTGGACCCATGCCCCGAACTTCGCCCGACTCGCGGAGAAGGCCGTCACCTTCGACAACGCGTACGCGGGCTCGATGCCCTGCATGCCGGCCCGCCGCGAACTCCACACCGGGCGCCACAACTTCCTGCACCGCAGCTGGGGACCGCTCGAACCGTTCGACGACTCCATGCCGGAACTCCTCAAGCAGAACGGCGTGTACACCCATCTCGTCAGCGACCACCCGCACTACTGGGAGGACGGCGGCGCCACCTACCACGGCCGCTACAACACCTGGGAGTTCTTCCGAGGCCAGGAGGGCGACCCGTGGAAGGGCCAGGTGGCCGACCCGGAGATACCCGAGGACCTGAAGCGGATGCGGTTCGGCTCCTACCGCCAGGACTGGGTGAACCGGCCCCACATGGCGACGGAGGACCGGCACCCGCAGACCCTCACCTTCGACGCGGGCCTCGACTTCGTACGGACGAACCAGGACGACGACCGGTGGTTCGTGCAGATCGAGACGTTCGACCCGCACGAGCCGTTCTTCAGCCACAAGACCTACAAGGACCTCTATCCGCACGACTACGAAGGCCCGCACTTCGACTGGCCCGACTACAAGCGCGTGGTCGAGACCGACGGCCAGGTGGAGCACGCGCGCTACGAGTATGCGGCGCTCCTGTCGATGTGTGACCACTCCCTGGGCCGCGTCCTCGACACCATGGACGAGCTGGACCTGTGGGACGACACGCTCCTGATCGTCAACACCGACCACGGGCTGCTGCTCGGCGAGAAGGGCTGGTGGGGCAAGAGCGTCCAGCCCTGGTTCAACGAACTCGTCCATCTGCCGCTGTTCGCCTGGGACCCGCGCAACCGCGCCGCGGGCGAACGGCGTTCGGCGCTGGTGCAGACCGTGGACGTGGCACCGACCCTGCTCGACTTCTTCGGCGTCGACCGTCCCGGCGACATGCAGGGCGCGCCCCTCCCGGTCGCCGAGGACACCCCGGTGCGCGAGGCGGGCCTGTTCGGCATCCACGGCGGACACGTCAACGTCACGGACGGCCGCTACGTCTACATGCGGGCGTCGGCCGCACCCGACAACGCGCCCCTGTACGAACACACCCTGATGCCGACCCACATGCGGGGCCGCTTCTCGCCCGCCGAACTCGTCGACCTGGAACTGGCCGAGCCCTTCGACTTCACCAAGAACATCCGCACCCTTCGGGTACCGGGCCGCACCCTCGTCAACCCGTACCACCACGGCACGCTCCTCTTCGACCTGGAGACCGACCCCGACCAGAGCACCCCGCTGCTCGACGACGCCGCCGAACTGCGCATGGCCACCCTGCTGGTGGAGCTGATGCGAGCCAACGACGCTCCGCCCAGCCAGTACGAACGCCTCGGCCTGCCCACCCGGGGGCCGGTCACGGAGAAGCACCTGCTGGTACGGGCTCAGCGCGACCAGGCCGAGCGGGCCGCCCAACCGCTGCCCCGCGCCGAGGACTTCCCCGAGGGCCGCCTCTCGCTGCGTACGCCCCTCAAGGCACTGCTCTCCGACCCGGTCGCCGTCGAGGTGGTGCGTAAACACCTGCCCGGTGTCGCCGACTCCGAGCTGCTCCAGATGATCGGCGCCACACCACTCATCGACGTCGCCGCCATGGCGGGTGCGCTGTTCCCGCCCCCGAGTCTCCGCCGGGTCGCCGAGGAACTCGCCCAACTCTGAGACCGCTGCGGTCAGTTGAGCCGGTGACGGGGTTGCCGCCCCGTCACCGGCGTACGCCCTCCCCTTCCCACAGACCTCCCGCGAAGAGAGTCACAGAGAAAAGAGACGGCCTGATGCCCGAGCTTAGCCAGAGCACCGTCATGCCCAAATCCGAGGTGCAGGTGAAAGGCCGCTGGCGGCAGTTGTCCCTGCTCGGCGGCACCATGCTGGTCGACAGCACCGAGGCGAGCCTGGTCAGCAGCCTCTTTCCCCTGATCCGGCAGTCCCTCGGGGTCTCGCTCGGCGCGCTCGGCATACTGACCGCCGCCGGCAAGATAGCCGGCGCCTTCACCGGGCCTCTGTGGGTGTGGGTGGCGGAGCGCTGGTCGCGCAAGAGCGTCCTCGTCGTGGCCACCGGGCTCTGGGGTGTGTGGGGCGTGGCGGCGGGCTTCGCACAGAGCTTCGCCCAACTCCTCGTCCTCTACACCGTGTTGGCGGCCGGCTACGCGGCCGCGCACCCCATCATCACCGAGCTCATCGGCGACCTCTTCGGGGGCTCGACCCGCGGCCGTGCGATCGGTGTGGTCTACGGCGCGGTCGCGATGGTGAGCGCGGTGATCGGCCCGCTGAAGGGCCAGCTCGCGGGAGTCGACGAGGGCTGGCGCTGGGGGCTGTGGGGTGTCGGCACCTTCAACATCCTGCTCGGTCTGGCGATGTGGCTCTGGTTCCGCGACCCGGGACGGGGTGCGGCCGAGGAGCAGCTCGCCGACCTCGACCGCGCCACGCGCGACGCCCACTCGAAGCTCACCTGGGCCAAGGCGTTCTCGCTCCTCAAGATCCGCAGCCTGGTCGTCCTCCTGGTCTCCCGCCTGCTTTCGGGCCATCTCCTCGTGGGCACCTTCGGCGTCGTGTACCTGGTGGACGTGTACGGCTTCAGCACGCAGAAGGCGTCGATCGTGCTGCTCCCCTTCGGCGTCGGCTACTTCCTGGGCACACTCCTCGGTGGCTTCGCGGCGGACTGGGCCGGCCGGCGCAGCCCCCGCCACGGCCTGGTCACGGTCCTTCAGGCGGCCCAGTTCGCTTTTGCGGGATTCGCTTTCTTCGGGACCCAGTTCGACTACGGGAGCATCGCTCTGTTCGGTGTCTTCTTCGCCCTCATGGGCGCGGCCCAGGGTGTCAATCCGAGCGTCAATCGCCCCATGGTCATGGCCATCACCCCACCCGAGCTGCGCGGCGCCGCCTTCGCGATCTACGTCTCCGTCTTCGAGGCGATCGCCTGGGCCTCCTTCAGCCTCGGCGCCGGCTTCCTCGGTGACGCGATCGGGCTCCGCACCGTCTTCCTGTGGGCGCTCGTCATCCTGATGCTGGTCAACGGCGCCTTTCTGACGCTCCTTCACCGCTCGTACGGCGAGGACGTGGCCCGTGTCCAGAGGGAACTGCACGAGCGCCGCGAACAGGCCCTCGACTCCGCGACCTGACCCTTGCCCGCTTACCTGGCCACACGGAAGAGAGAACAAGCTCATGACGCATGCACGACGCCTGCCCGAGGGGTTCCTCTGGGGCGCCTCCACCGCCGCCCACCAGATCGAGGGCGGCAACACCAACAGCGACTGGTGGGAGTTCGAGCACAGCGGAATTCCTTATGTGAAAGAACCCAGCGGTGACGCCTGCGACAGTTACCACCGCTGGCGCGAGGACATGGACCTGCTGGCCGAACTCGGCTTCACCGACTACCGGTTCAGCATCGAATGGGCCCGTATCGAACCGGCCCCGGGTGAGTTCTCCCGCGCCGCCATCGCCCACTACCGGCGCATGGTCGAGGGCGCCCGCGAACGGGGTCTGCGGCCCATGGTGACCCTGCACCACTTCACCAACCCCCGGTGGTTCGCCGAGCGCGGAGGCTGGGCGGCCGCCGGATCGGACGAGCTGTTCGCCCGCTACCTCACGGCAGCCGCACCCATCTTCGCCACGGACGTGGCGCACGCGTGCACCATCAACGAACCCAACATCGTCGCCGTCATGGCTGCCGCGCAGGCGGCGCTCGCCTCGGGCCAGGCCGTGAACCTCGCCGCGGACCCGCCGGCTCCGGACGAGGCCACCACCGACGCTCTGGTACGGGCGCACGCCCGAGCCGTCGAAACGGTCAAGTCCCTTGCCCCGCACGTGAGTACCGGCTGGTCCGTCGCCAACCTGGTGTGCGAGGCCCTGCCCGGATCCGAGGAGGTCGCCGCGGCATTCCGGCGCCCACGTGTCGACGTCTTCCTCGAAGCCGCCCGTGGCGACGACTGGCTCGGAGTGCAGGCGTACACCCGCACTCTCATCGGCCCGAGCGGCCGGCTGCCCGTGCCCGAGGACGCGGAACGCACCCTCACGGGATGGGAGTTCTACCCGCGGGCACTGGGCGATGCCGTACGGCACAGCGCTTCCGTCGCCGCCGGCACCCCGCTGATCGTCACCGAGAACGGCATCGCGACCGACGACGACTCCCGCCGCGTCCAGTACACCACCGGCGCTCTGGAGTCCCTCGCCGACGCCATGCGCGACGGCGTCGACGTCCGCGGCTACTTCCACTGGAGCGCACTGGACAACTACGAATGGGGCCGATACGAGCCCACCTTCGGCCTGATCGCCGTCGACCGCGAGACCTTCGCCCGCACCCCCAAGCCCTCGGCCGCCTGGCTCGGCGCCATCGGCCGCACCCGTGTGCTGCCTGGTGAGGCGTGAGGGCGACGTCTGCGCCGGGGGCTCAGCCGATCTTGGGTGGGTGCCGCCGGTCCCGGAGCCGGCCGGGCACGGTCGGCCTTGGATGGGCGGTTCAGGCGGCGTGGCGGGCGATCGCCCGGTCCGGGTACAGGGCGGTGAACAGCCCCGGGGCCGCGAAGCCGACGACCTTGATGGCGATGACGGCGGCTGTGGCCTGCGGCGCTTCGTGCAGCAGGACGGCGAGCACGGCTGCGGTGACGGTGAAGGCGCCTGCCCAGACGCCCGTGATGACGGCGTTGATCCGGTGGAACAGCGGGAGTTCCCAGACCTCGCGCGGCGCGCGACGCCGGGCGATCCCCAGGGTGAAAGGCCGCCGGATGGCCAGTGAACCCCATGCGGTGGCCGCCAGCCATCCCAGCGACATCGCCGGGCCGTAGTCCTTGACGGGCGCATCCGGCACGCTGAACGCGACGGCGCCCAGGATGGCGAAGAACACGACCCCGCTGGCCTCGATCACTACCTCGTCCCAGGCGCGGCCCGACCTGCGGTCCGCGGTCAGCAGGGCCGCCGCCAGTACGAACCCGGCCAGTGCGCCGTATCGCCAGTCGACGCGGGTGGCGACGACGACGAAGGCGATCCAGGGGATGAAGCCGCGGATCTGGGACATGCCGGAACCTCCAATATTCCACTTGTGACAGGTCGAACTTAGACCGTCTAAATTTGACATGTCAAAGTCGAAACGTAGGGTGAGTGCATGAGCCTTCGTCATGCCGTGCTCGGACTGCTGGCCGCGCAGCCTGCCAGCGGATACGACCTCCTGAAGACCTTTCAGTCCTCTCTGGCGAACGTGTGGCCCGCCACGCAGAGCCAGCTGTACGGCGAGCTCGCCCGCCTCGCCGACAGCGGCCTGGTCGAGGTGCGCACCGAGGGCCCGCGCGGGCGCAAGGAGTACGAGATCACCGACGCCGGCCGCCGGGAGCTGCGGCACTGGATCCTGGAGGTCGAACCGGAACGGGTCCGGCGCAGCGACACGTTGCTGCGCGCCTTCCTCCTCGGATCCGTGGAGCCGGAGCATGCGCTCGACTTCCTGCAAGGGCGGGCCACAGCCGCCGACGAGCGGCACGCGGAGCTGCGCGCCCTCGCCGCCTCCACCCCCTGGGGCCAGGGGGATCTCTCGGTGTACGGCCGGATCACGCTCGAATGGGGTCTGCGTTTCAGCGCCATGCAGCGCGAATGGGCGGACTGGGCGGCCGGCCAGATCGCTGCCGCATCACCGGCCGTGCAGCAGAAGCCGAGGTAGTCGCGGGCCGGATTCGTCCCCCGGGCCGCCGATCCGGATGACCGGCGAGGCAATCCGCAGCGTCAGATTCGGTTCAGCTTCCTCCGCTGACCAAGATGCCGCCTCGCTGCACCGGCCGAGGTGTCCCCGGTTCCCGTCGGTGATGACGATCGGGTTGCCGGGGGGCGGGCACCGCGATCGCGGTGAGGAGCAGTCCGTCGCGTACGCGGAACACGCCGTCGAATCCGTTCAGCCGCACTCCGTCCAGCACCGGGCCCGGCACCAGGAGCCGCGCCGAGAAGGTTCCGGCCACCGGATCCAAGGTGATCAGGGCGTCCTCGAAGTCCAGCCAGCGCCCGGTCAGCGGGAACCAGGCCTTGTAGACGCTCTCCTTCGCGCTGAACAACAGGCGCTCCCAGTGGACTTCGGGCCGCAGCGTGGCCAGCTGCGCGAGCTGCGCCCGCTCCTGCGGCAGCGTCACACGTTCCAGGATGCCGGGATGAGGCAGTGGCAGATCGGGTTCCGCGTCCAGGCCCACCGTCAGCACATCGGCCGAGCGGGCCACAGCCGCGCCGCGATAGCCCTCACAGTGCGTCATGCTGCCGACGAACCCGGCGGGCCACGTGGGCGCCCCGCGTACCCCGGGCAGGATCGGCACGGGCGCAACTCCCAGCTGGGCAAGGGCCCGACGCGCACAGCCGCGCACGGTGCCGAACTCCCGGCGACGCTTGTCGACCGAGCCCGCCACCAGGCGGGCCTCTTCAGGGAACAGCGGTGCCGCGCCGGGCGCGTCGCCGTACGTCTCCACGGCGACGACCGGCAGCGGCAGCAACTCCTCGGTCATGCGTGACCAACTCGGCAGCTCAGCCACGTGAAGGCTCCAGAGCTGCGCCTCGCAGCGCGGCCGTGACGAGCTGAGCCACCTGCGCGGTGTGGCTGTCGAGATAGAAGTGGCCGCCGGGGAATGTCCGCAGATCGGCTCCGGCGCCGGTGTGCTCCTGCCAGGCGGCCGCATCCTCGACGGAGACGATGGGGTCCGCGTCACCGACGAGCACGGTGAACGGGGTGGTCAGCGGGGGTCCGGGACGCCAGGTGTACGTCGCAAGCGCGCCGTAGTCGGCCCGGAGCGCGGGCAGGACCATCTCCAGGATCTCAGGCTCGTCGAGCACCCGGGCCCCGGTACCGCCGAGCCGGCGGATCGCGGAGATCAGCTCGCCGTCGCCGCGCAACTGGTCGTGCGGATCGGGGTGTTCCGCCGGGGCGCGGCGGCCGGAGAGGAAGAGGCGCAGCGGTCCGGGCGCCTCGCGCTCGGCGAGCAGCCGGGCGGTCTCGTAGGCGACCGCCGCCCCCATGCTGTGCCCGAACAGGGCGTAGGGACGCCCGGGTTGCTCTCGCTGCTCCGCGAGCAGCTCCTCCGCGACGAGTCGGGCGAGCCGGGCGAGGGACGCGACCGGAGGCTCGCGGCGCCGGTCCTGACGCCCCGGGTACTGCACGGCGAGCACGTCGAGCTCGCCGGACAGCGCGCGGGAGAGGGCCAGGTAGGAGCTTGCCGCACCTCCGGCATGCGGGAAGCAGTACAGCTTCGGTCCGCTTCCGGGATCTTGACCGAACCGTCGGAACCAGTCGTTGTCCACATCAACTCCTGCGGTGAGCATCTGCGTCGGGCCTCTCGGCCTGTTCAGCCTGCCGGCCTTCTTCAGTCTGCTCGGTCTCCCTGGTGCGCCGGATCTTCTGGATTGCTGGAGTGGCTTCTTCAGCGAATGCCGGAGTGTCGGTTGTGCGGCGATTTCGTGCAACGGAGCAAGAGGACTTCCCTAAGTGGCCGGGAGGGACTCCCCGAAGTAGCAGTTGTTGATTGACGTGGCCACTCGCTGATTTCTAAGTTCGCGCTGAACGCTTGAACGGTCCGTCAGCGACCGGCCGCGTTCGTTCTTTCGTCGGTGATTCAGAGGGAGTCGCATGGGCACGGACGGGAAGTCATCAGGAGAGCCGGTCGCCATTGTCGGCCTGGCGTGCCGATTTCCAGGTGCTGCCCACCACGACGCCTATTGGGGACTACTTCGCGAAGGCGCCGGAGCAGTGTCGGGACGACCTGTGTCGCGGGGGCCGGGTTCGCAGCCGGGCGGATTCCTGGAAGGGGTAGACGAATTCGACGCCGAATTCTTTGACATTTCTCCCCGAGAAGCGGCCGCGATGGACCCGCAGCAGCGCCTCGCCCTCGAGTTGGGCTGGGAGGCATTCGAGGACGCCGGCATGATTCCGGGAAACCTGCGAGGGGAGAAGGTCGGCGTCTTCGGCGGAGCCATGTGGGACGACTACGCGACGCTGCAGCACCAGCGGGACGTGGCCTCCAGCACCCGGCACAGCATGACCGGGCTGCACCGCGGCATGATCGCCAATCGCCTTTCGTACGCGTTCGACCTGCGCGGTCCGAGTCTGGTCGTCGACACCGGTCAGTCCTCGTCCCTGGTGGCGGTCCACCTGGCCGCCGAGAGCCTGCGCCGTGGTGAGACGACTCTGGCACTGGCGGGCGGCGTGAACCTCGGTCTCGCGGCCGAAAGCACCGCGTACTCCGCGAAGTTCGGCGGTCTGTCCCCGGACGGCCGGTGCTTCACCTTCGACGCACGTGCCAATGGCTACGTACGGGGTGAGGGCGCCGGATTCGTCGTCCTCAAGCCGCTGTCGCGGGCCCTGCGGGACGGTGACCGCGTCTACTGCGTGATCGAAGGCTCCGCGACGAACAACGACGGAGCGGGTGAAGGGCTCACCGTACCGAACCCGCGGGCTCAGGAAGAGGTGCTGCGCGCGGCGTACGACAACGCCGCCGTCGACCCGGCCGCGGTCCAGTACGTCGAACTTCACGGCACCGGAACGAAGGTCGGTGATCCGATCGAGGCGGCCGCGCTCGGAGCGGTGTTCGGTGGGACCAGGCCGACCGGCCACCCGCTGCTCGTGGGCTCGGTGAAGACGAATATCGGGCACCTGGAAGCCGCCGCGGGCATCGCCGGCCTGATCAAGGTGGCGTTGAGCATCGCGCGGCGCGAGATCCCCGCCAGCCTCAACTTCGAGACACCCCATCCGGACATCGGGCTCGATGCGGCGGGCCTGCGAGTCCAGACCGCCCTGAGCCCCTGGCCGCAGCGCACGGCACCACTTCTCGCGGGAGTCAGCTCCTTCGGCATGGGCGGCACCAACTGCCATGTCGTGCTCTCCGATTCCCACGTGCGCCGCGCCGCGGCACCGGACAGCGGTGCCGTACTGCCCGCGCCCCGCTCGGGCAGCGCGCCCGCGGCGCTGCCGTGGGTCGTCTCCGGACGGTCCGAAGCGGCTCTGCGCGCCCAGGGCCGACAGCTTCGGGCACGGGTCGCGACGGACCCGGAACTGAACCTGGCCGGACTCGCCCATACGCTTTCCGCGCACCGCACCGCTTTCGAGCACCGTGCGGCGGTCCTCGGCACGAGCCGCGACGACCTCCTGCGCGGTCTGGACGCCCTCGCGGACGGAACCCGGGCCCCGCACCTGATCCACGGAACGACCAGAGGCTCCGGGAAGAACGCCTTCCTCTTCGCCGGACAGGGCAGCCAGCGTCCGGGTATGGGGCGGGACCTGTACGCGTCGGTGCCGGTCTTCGCCGACGCGCTGGACGAGGTGTCCGCGCACTTCGACGCCCAACTGCCGTACGGCCTCAAGGAGATGATGTTCGCTCAGCCCGGTACGCCCGAAGCGGCCAGGCTGGACGAGACGAGGTATGCGCAGCCCGCGCTGTTCGCCCTTGAGGTCGCGCTGTTCCGGCTGATGCAGGAGTGCGGGCCGCGACCTGACTACCTCCTCGGCCACTCCGTGGGTGAGCTCAGCGCCGCCCATGCCGCGGGAGTGCTCTCTCTGCAGGACGCCTGCGTGCTCGTCGAGGCGCGAGGCAGGCTGATGCAGCAGGCCATGGCCGACGGCGCCATGGTGATGCTCCAGGCCACCGAGGACGAGCTCGGCGCGGAGCTGGGCCGGTACCCCGGGCGGATCTCCATCGGGGCGGTCAACGGGCCGATGAACAGCGTGCTTTCGGGATGCCGGGAGGCCGTGGCGGACATCGCCGCCGATTTCGAGGCCATGGGCCGCAAGGCCAAGTGGCTGAACGTCAGCCATGCCTTCCATTCCCCGCACATGGACGGCGTGCTCGATGAATTCCGGTCCGTGGCAGCGGAGTTGACCTACTCTCCGGCCCGTATCCCGGTCGTCTCCAACGTCACCGGGAGCCTCGCCGTCGCGGACGAGCTGGCGTCGCCGGACTACTGGACCCGGCACATCCGCGCGTCCGTGCGCTTCCACGACGGCATACGGCTGCTTGATTCCCAAGGAGTGACGTCCTACCTGGAGTTGGGGCCCGGCGCGCTGACGGCGATGACCCGGGAGAGCCTGGCGGGCGTCACCCCGTCCAGTGCCACCGTGGTGCCGCTGCTGCGGGCGGGACGGCCGGAGGGCCGTACCGTCGCCGCCGCGCTGGCCGAGGTGTTCGTCCACGGACAGGACGTGGACTGGCAGGCATTCGCCGCCGGGGACGCCCCCCGGGTCGAACTGCCGACCTATGCCTTCCAGCGCAGCTCCCACTGGCTCGACGCACCGGGCGGACAGGGCACCCGCGAACAGGCCACGGACGAAGCGGCAGCCGCACCGGCCGCGGACGGACCCGCCCGCGTCGCAGCACCGTCACAGGCGGGGCCGGACCGGCAGGAGCGGGCCGGTGACGCACCACGCGACACTGATCTCCTCGACCTGGTGCGGGTTTGCGCCGCGACGGTGCTCGGGCATCTCACGGCCGAGGCGATCGACGCGGAGAAGACCTTCAAGCAGCTCGGGTTCGACTCGGTCGGCGCCGCCGAGCTCAGCGCTGAACTGGCCAGGGAAACAGGCCTCGCACACCTGGCGCCGACGATGGTGTACAACCATCCGACCCCCGCCGCACTGGCCCGCTTCCTGCGGACCGAGCTTTCCGGCGAGCCGCTGCGGGCCGCAGCCGACGCGCCGGCCACGACCGGAGCCGCCCCCGGAGCGGTCACCGGCGAACCCATCGCCATCGTAGGAATGAGCTGCCGTTTCCCCGGAGCCGTACGGTCACCGGAGGAGCTGTGGAACCTGGTGGCCGAGGGCCGGGACGCGATCTCCGCCTTCCCCGTCGACCGTGGCTGGGAGCTCGCCGCCCTGCGGAACCCTGAGGACCCCGACATCGCCTACGCGCGTGAGGGCGGATTCCTCTACGACGCCGCCGAGTTCGACGCCGGGTTCTTCGGGATCAGCCCCCGTGAGGCGCGGGCGATGGACCCGCAGCAGCGCCAGGTGCTGGAGACGGCGTGGGAGGCACTGGAGCGGGCGGGCATCGACCCCACCTCCCTGAGGGGCAGCGAGGTGGGCGTGTTCGTCGGGGCGACGGCGCAGGACTACGGCCCTCGCCTCGGTGAGCCCGCCGACGGTGCCGAAGGACACCTCCTCACCGGCAACACCCCCAGTGTCATCTCGGGCCGCGTCGCCTACACCCTCGGTCTTGAGGGGCCGGCCATCACGGTCGACACCGCCTGCTCGTCGTCCTTGGCGGCGCTGCACCTGGCGAGCCGTTCACTGCGGCAGGGCGAGAGCACGATGGCGCTGGCCGGCGGAGTGACCGTGATGCCGACCCCGGGCATGTTCGTGGAATTCGCCCAGCAGCACGGCCTCGCCCCTGACGGCCGGTGCAAGCCCTTCGCCGAGTCGGCTGACGGTACCGGCTGGAGTGAGGGCGTGGGCATGGTGGTGCTCGAGCGGCTCTCCGACGCCCGGCGCCGCGGCCATCAGGTCCTGGCCGTGCTGCGTGGCTCCGCCATCAACCAGGACGGCGCCAGCAACGGCCTCGCCGCGCCGAACGGACCGGCGCAGGAGCGGGTGATCCGGCAGGCCCTGGCCGATGCCCGGCTCTCGGCGCAGGACATCGACCTGGTCGAGGCCCACGGGACGGGAACGAAGCTGGGCGACCCGATCGAGGCACAGGCCCTGGTCGCCACGTATGGCCAGGGGCGGTCCGGGCAAGCCCCGCTGTGGCTCGGCTCGGTGAAGTCGAACATCGGGCACACCCAGGCCGCCGCCGGGGTCGCCGGAGTCATCAAGTCGGTGATGGCACTGCGCCACGGCCGGCTGCCGGCGAGCCTGCACATCGATGAGCCGACGCCGTACGTGGACTGGACGGCCGGGTCCGTCGCCGTGCTGGCCGAGGCGCAGCAGTGGCCGGACACCGGGCGGCCGCGCCGGGCGGCCGTGTCCTCCTTCGGCGTCAGCGGAACCAACGTCCACGCCATCCTGGAACAGGCCCCGGCCGGTGACGATCCCGGGCCACAGGACCGCGTTCCGCACGACCCGGCCGCGGTGGTGCCCTGGCCACTGTCGGCGAAGTCCCCGCAAGCACTGCGCGGCCAGGCGGCCCGTCTGCGGGCCCATCTCGACGGCAGCCGGGACGCACCCGCCGACACGGGTTTCTCGCTCGCCACCACCCGGGCCGAGTTCGACCACCGCGCCGTGCTGATCGGCGCCGAGCCGGGTGAGCTGACGGCCGGTCTGGCCGCCCTCGCGCACGACACCCCCGCCGCCGCGGTGGTGCGCGGCACGGACGCGGGGCACACCCAGACCGTGTTCGTCTTCCCCGGCCAGGGCTCCCAGTGGGACGGCATGGCGGTCCAACTGCTCGATTCCGCACCGGTGTTCGCCGAGCGGATGCGGGAGTGCGACGAAGCCCTCGGTGCGGTCGTGGACTGGTCGCTCCTCGACGTCCTGCGGGGCGTGCCCGGAGCGCCGTCGCTCGACCGGGTCGACGTCGTCCAGCCGGCGCTGTTCGCGATGATGGTCTCGCTCGCCGCGCTGTGGGAGTCCTACGGCGTGCGCCCGACCGCCGTGGTCGGCCACAGCCAGGGCGAGATAGCCGCCGCCTGCGTCGCGGGCGGACTCACCCTCCAGGACGCCGCGAAGATCGTGGCCCTGCGCAGCCGGGCCCTGACGGCCCTCTCCGGCCGGGGCGGCATGGTGTCGGTCGCGCTCCCGGCCGAGCAGGTGCGTCAACTGCCGTGCTGGGACGCACGGCTCGATGTCGCCGTCGTCAACGGCCCCGCCTCCGTAGTGGTCGCGGGGGAGCCGCAGGCGCTGCGGGAACTGCTCGACGTGTGCGCGGCGCAGGGCGCCAGGGCCAAGCAGATCCCGGTGACCTACGCGGCGCACTCGGCTCAGGTCGAGGAGATCCGCGAGCAACTGCTCACCGAGCTCGACGGGATCCGGCCGCGCTCCGGCGCCGTCCCCTTCCATTCCACGGTGACCGGGGGTCTGCTCGACACCCGTGATCTCGACGCCGCGTACTGGTACCGGAACCTGCGCGAGCCGGTGGAGTTTGAACGGACCATGGACGCCGTCCTCAAGGCGGGCCCCGCGCTCCTGGTCGAGGCCAGCCCGCATCCGGTGCTGAGCCTCGGCGTGCAGGAGGTCATCGAGACAACCGGTGGCACGGGTGCGGTGGTCGGTTCGCTGCGGCGCGGGGACGGCGGCCGAAGGAGGTTCCTGACCTCGCTCGCCGAGGCCTACGTCCTGGGCGCTCCGGTGGACTGGCGGGCGGCCTTCGACGGCGTGCGGGCGGCCCGCACCGACCTGCCCACGTATGCCTTCCAGCACGAGCGGTACTGGATGACGCACTCCGTACCGCAAGCCGCGGCCGCCTTGGAGAACGACGCGGAACGGCGGCTCTGGGACGTCGTCGAACGCGGCGACCTGACCGCGCTGGCCGCCGAACTCGGCACCGGGGAACCCGAGTCGCTGCGCGCCGTCCTTCCGGCGCTGGCCTCGTGGCGCCGACGGCACAGCGAGGGCGGCGCGGTGGACTCGCTGAGGTACCGGGTCAGCTGGCAGCCCCTGGCCCAGGTGCCGTCCGGTGGACTGTCCGGCCGGTGGCTGGTCATCGGGTACGAGGGCGCCGCACACCGGCAGCCGGCCGAGTCCTGCCTCGCGGCTGTGGTGCGCGACGGCGCCGAGGTGCTGTCGCTGACGGTCCGGCAGGGCAGTACACGCGGTGAACTCGCGGACCTCCTGCGCTCCGTGGGTGACGAGGGCGTCCCGTTCGACGGTGTCCTGTCGCTGCCGTCCGGGGCGGCCGGTGAGCCGGTGGTGCCCTCGTCGTCGGGAGAGCTGTCCGGCACGCTGGCCCTGGTGCAGGCGCTCGGGGACGCGGGTATCTCCGCCCGGCTGTGGTGTCTGACCCAGGGCGCTGTGTCGGTCGGCGCCGGCGACCCGGTGACCTCGCCCGCGCAGGCGCAGGTCTGGGGCCTCGGCCGGGTGGCCGCCATGGAGCACCCGCAACGGTGGGGCGGCCTGATCGATCTGCCGGCCGGGGCGGACGGCCCGCTCATCGCGCAATTGCCCGCTGTGCTCGCCGGGCTGCACGAGCGGGGCGACGAGGACCAAGTGGCCCTGCGCCACGCCGGGTTGTTCGCTCGCAGGCTGGTCCACTCCCCACGGCAGCACGACGCCGCGGGGAGCCCGTGGCGCCCCCGGGGCACCGCCCTGGTCACCGGCGGCACCGGCGCCCTCGGCGCCCACGTCGCACGCTGGCTGGCGAAGGAGGGGGCCGAGCACATCGTCCTGGCCAGCCGCAGGGGCGGGGGCGCCGACGGCTGCGGCGCGCTGACGGCCGAACTGAGCGCGCTGGGCGCACGGGTGAGCACGGTCGCCTGCGACACCGGCGACCGGGCCGCGCTCGCCGCGCTGTTCTCGGCACTCGACGAGGAAGGCTGCCCGGTGCGGACCGTTGTGCACACGGCCGGAGTGATCGAGGAGACACCCCTCGACGCCCTGACGCCGCAGCGGTACACGGAGTTGGCGCGCTCCAAGGCCGATGGCGCCCTGTACCTGCACGAACTCACCAAGGACCGGGATCTCGACGCGTTCGTGCTGTTCTCCTCGGTGTCGGGGTTGTGGGGCGGCTCCGGCTACGCCGGATACGCGGCCGCGAACACCTATCTGGACGCCCTCGCGCAGTACCGCCGGGCGCAGAGCCTTCCGGCCACCTCCGTCGTCTGGGGCCCGTGGGCGGACGGCGGCATGATGTCCGGCAGGGGCATGGAGGAGTCGGTGGTCCGCAACGGCGTGCGCTACCTCGCGCCGGACCGGGCGATCAGCGCGTTGCGGCACAGCCTCGAGCACGACGAACCCTCCCCTGTGGTCATCGATGTGGACTGGGTGCCCTTCTTCGAGGCCTTCACCGCGACGCGCACCGGACCGCTGCTGACGGAACTCCCCGAAGTACGCCGCCTGTTGGACGCCGACCGGACCGGGAACGCCCCCGCTGCGACGGCCCCCGAGGGCGCACTCGGCCGGCGCCTCGCCGAACTGGGCCCTGCCCAGCGGCAGGAGCTCGCGTGCGGCATCGTGCGCGGACAGGTGGCGACGGCACTGGGCTACTCCGACCCGCACGCGATCGGGGACCGCTCGCCGTTCAAGGAGCTGGGCATCGACTCGATGCTCGCGGTGATGCTGCGCAACCGGCTCCAGGAGACGACCGGGCTGACCCTGGAACGCACCGTGATCTTCGACCATCCGACGCCGGAGCGGCTCGCGGCGTACCTGATCGCGACAGCTCTCGCGGACCTGCCCGATTCCACGGACGGCGATGGGCCGACGGCGCAGACGCCGGGCACGGCCCCCGGCAGCGAGCCGGACCGTGCGCGCCGACAGGCCGAAGCCGATCGGCTGATCGACGAAATGGACCCCGAGGCCCTGGTGAGCCTCGCCCTTTCCTGACGCCGGTCGCACCCCACCCACAAGCGAGTCCCACCCACAAGCGAGTCCAAGCCAACGCACAGATGAGGGGCTATGTCAGCGTCGCCGGATCAACTCGTCGATGCCCTGCGGGCGTCCATGAAAGAGACGGAGCGTCTGCGGCAGCAGACCGAGGACCTCGTCTCCGCCGCGCGCGAACCGATCGCCATTGTGGGGATGGGGTGCCATCTGCCGGGGGACATACGCAGCCCGGAGCAGTTCTGGCAGCTCCTCGCCGACGGAACCGACGCCACCTCGGAGTTCCCCGACGACCGTGGGTGGGACCTGGACGCGCTGTACCACCCGGACACGGCGGAGCCGGGCACCGTCTCCACGCGCCGCGGCGGATTCGTCGCCGACGCGGCCGACTTCGACGCGGAGTTCTTCGGGATCAGCCCGCGCGAGTCGGTGGCGATGGACCCGCAGCAGCGGCTTCTGCTGCAGACCACCTGGGAGGCGATCGAGCGCGCGGGCCTGGACCCGGCCGCGCTGTACGGCAGCCAGACCGGCGTCTACATGGGAACCGCCTTCCAGGACTACCCCACGCGCGTACGGGGAGCGGACCTCGGCGAGTACGAGGGCTACTACCTGACCGCCGGTGCGGCCAGCGTCCTGTCCGGACGCATCGCGTACACCCTCGGCCTCGAAGGCCCCGCGGTCACGGTCGACACCGCGTGCTCCGCGTCGCTGGTGGCGATCCACACGGCCTGCCAGGCGCTGCGGCGCTCCGAGTGCGGGCTCGCCCTCGCCGGTGGCGTCACCGTCATGACCACACCGGAGCAACTCCAAGGACTCGGACGACAGGGCGGGCTGTCCCCGGACGGCCGGTGCAGGTCGTTCGCCGCCGGCGCGGACGGCACGAGCCTGTCCGAGGGTGTGGGCGTCCTTGTGCTCGAGCGGCTCTCGGACGCCCGTCGGCTCGGCCACCGCGTCCTGGCGGTCGTCCGGGGCAGTGCCACCAATCAGGACGGCGCGAGCAACGGCCTGTCCGCACCGAACGGTCCTTCCCAACAACACGTCATCCGCAAGGCACTTGCCGATGCCGGCCTCTCCGCCGCCGACGTCGACGCCGTGGAGGCGCACGGCACCGCGACCACCCTGGGCGATCCGATCGAGGCGCAGGCCCTGCTCGCCACGTACGGCCGGCAGCGCACGGCCGGGCCGCTCCGGCTGGGCTCGGTGAAGTCGAACATCGGACACACGCAGGCCGCCGCCGGCGTCGTCGGCGTCATCAAAATGGTCCTCGCGATGGGGCACGGCGTACTGCCGCAGACCCTGCACGTCGACGAGCCGACCCCCCATGCGGACTGGTCGGCGGGACAGGTGGAGCTGCTCACCCGCCAGACCGCGTGGCCGGCCACCGGGCAGCCCCGCCGGGCCGGGGTCTCCGCCTTCGGCATCAGCGGAACCAACGCCCATGTGGTCCTCGAGCAGGCCCCTGGGGACGAGGCGGCTCCCACGGACGAGCAGGACCCCGCGCACGTACGACCGTCCAATGTCCCTGTCCCGCCCAGGACTTCGGTGGTCCCCTGGGTCCTGTCCGCGCGCACCGAGGACGCCCTGCGCGAGCAGGCGCGCAGGCTCCTCGACCGTGTCGAGGGCGCGTCCCCCGCGCGCCCTGAGGACGTCGGGTACTCGCTCGCCACCGCACGTACCGCGTTCCCGCACCGCGCCACGGTGCTCACGGGCGGGGACGACGACCCGGCCCGCGCCCTTGCGGCACTCGCCGACGACCGCGCGGACCCGCGGCTGCTGCGGGCGGCGCAGATACGCGGGGGGCTCGGATTCCTCTTCACCGGCCAGGGCAGTCAGTACGCCGGCATGGGGCGCGAACTGTACGCAGCCGAGCCCGTGTTCGCCGAGGCGTTCGACGCGGTCTGCGCCGAGTTGGACAAGCATCTGGACCAGCCCCTCAAGGACGTGGTGTTCGAGGCGTCCGACGGCACCCGCCTCGACCGGACCGAACACGCCCAACCGGCCCTGTTCGCCCTGGAAGTCGCGCTGTTCCGGCTGCTCGAACACTGGGGCGTCCGCGCCGACGCCCTGATGGGCCACTCCGTCGGCGAGGTGAGCGCCGCGCACGTCGCCGGAGTCCTGTCCCTGCCGGACGCGGCGACCATGGTGGCGGCGCGCGGCCGGCTGATGCAGGCGCTGCCGGAGGGCGGCGTCATGATCGCCGTGCAGGCCACGGAGGCCGAAGTGCTCCCGCCGGCAGCCCGGCACGCGGCCCGGCTCGGCCTCGCCGCGGTGAACGGCCCGTCGTCCGTGGTGCTCGCCGGCCGGGCCCAGGAGGCCGAGGAGGTCGCCGCGCACTTCCGGGCCATGGGCCGCAAGACCCGGCGGCTGACGGTCAGTCATGCCTTCCACTCGCCGCTCATCGAACCGATCCTCGACGAGTTCCGCCGAACGGTCGCCGCCCTGTCGTTCGCCGCTCCGGCCGTCCCTGTCGTGTCCACCCTGACCGGGCGCGTGGCCACCGCGACGGAACTGACGAGCGCCGAGTACTGGGTCCGGCACGCCCGGGAGACCGTGCGCTTCGCGGACGCGGTCGAAGCCATGGAGAGCACAGGCGTACGCACCTTCCTCGAGCTGGGCCCCGGAGGTGTCCTCTCGGCACTGGCCCAGGAGAACCTCACCGAGCAGGACGCCGCGCCGGTGGCCACGCTGCGCAAGGACCGGGGCGAGCAGTCCGCGCTCGTCACCGCCCTGGCCCAACTGCACAACCGCGGCGTCGACGTGGACTGGCACACGTTCTTCGCCCCCAGCGACCCGCGCCAGGTCGAGCTGCCCACCTACGCGTTCCAGCGGCGCCGCTACTGGCTGGACGTCCCGGCCTCCTCGGCGCGGGTGGGCACCGCCGGACTCGCCCCGGCCGGCCATCCGCTGCTCGGCGCCGTGGTCTCGCTGGCCGACGACGACGGGCTCGTACTCACCGGGCGGCTCGCGACCCGTACGCACCGCTGGGTCGCCGACCACGCGGTGTTCGGCCAGGCCGTCCTGCCCGGCACGGCTGTCCTGGAACTCGCCTTCACCGCCGCCGACCGCGTCGGCCTCGACCACGTCGAGGAACTGACCCTCCACACCCCCCTCGTCCTGCCGGACGCGGACGCCGTCACCCTGCAGCTGCGGGTGGCGACCGCCGACGACACCGGGCGCCGGGCGCTGACGCTGCACGCGCAGCCGCACGGCACCGAGGACGACGGTCCCTGGACCCTGCACGCCAGCGGTGTCCTGGCCCCGCACGGCGGTGCGCCGCACACCGAGGCGGACCTGTCCGAGTGGCCGCCGCGCGCGGCGGAGCCGGTCGACACCGACGACGTCTACTCCGTGCTGCGCGAGACGGGCCTGGACTACGGGCCGGCGTTCCGCGGTCTGCGGGCGGCCTGGCGGCGCGGCGACGAGCTGTTCGTCGAGGCCGAACTGTCCGACCACACCGAGGGCGACGCGTTCGGAGTGCACCCGGCGCTGCTCGACTCCGCCCTGCACGCGGTCGCGCTGGACGTCGTGCTGCCGCCCTGGGAGCAGGCCAGACTGCCGTTCTCCTGGCGCGGCGTCACCCGGCACGCCATCGGCGCCTCGACGCTGCGCGTGCGGCTCGCACCGGCCGGTGACACCGCCGTGTCCGTGACCGCCGCCGACGGCACGGGCGCGCCGGTGCTCACCGCCGAGGCACTGGTGCTGCGGGCCGCCGAGCGCGACCGGAGCGGCGCCATCGCCCGGGATCAGCTGCTCCGCGTCACCTGGGACACCCGGCCCGTGGACCCGTCGCCGTCCGCCCCGGTGACCTGGGCCTGCGTCGGAACCGAGGCGCAGGAGCTGGCCGACCACCTGAGCGCCGACACCGCCGGTGCACTCGTCGGCACGCCGGCCGCCGTCCAGCCGGACCTGGCGTCCCTCGCACGCGCGGTGGAGGCCGGACTGCCGGTGCCGGACGCGGTGTTCGTCTCCTGCCGCACGCCCGCCGGCACGGACCCGAGCGCTGCCGACGCGGTCCGTACGGCCACGCATGACGCCCTCGCGACCGTGCGGGCCCGGCAGGCCGAGGAGTGCCTCGCCGACAGCCGGCTCGTGCTGGTCACACGTCGAGCGGTGGCCGTCGGGCACGAAGACGTCGCCGACCTGGCGTACGGCGCCGCCTGGGGTCTGCTGCGCACCGCTCAGTCGGAGCATCCGGGGCGGTTCCTCCTGGTCGACCTCGACGGCCGACCGGACTGCCACCGCACCCTGGCGACCGTCCTGAACAGCGACGAGCCCCAACTCGCCGTACGGGACGGGGAGGTGAAGGTTCCGCGCCTGGCCCGGGTGCAGCAGGAGCTGCCCCTGACCGTGCCCCCGGACACGTCGGCGTGGCGGCTCGGGGCCGGCGCCGGCGGCACCCTGGACGGCCTCGCCCTGGTCGCGCACCCCGAGGCCGAGGAGCCGCTGGCCCCGGGTCAGGTCCGGGTCGCGGTACGGGCGGCGGGCCTCAACTTCCGTGACGCGCTGAACGCCCTGGGCATGTATCGCGGCGAGCCGGTGCCCCTGGGCGTCGAGGGCGCCGGCGTCGTCCTGGAGACGGGGCCGGCGGTCAGCGGACTCGAGCCGGGCGACCGTGTGTTCGGCATGATCTTCGGCGGGATCGGCTCCCTCGCGGTGACCGACCACCGGCTGCTCACCCGCGTACCCGACGGCTGGTCCTTCGCCGAGGCCGCCTCGGTGCCCGCCGCCTTCCTCACCGCGGCCTACGCACTCTCCGATCTGGCGGACCTGCGCCCCGGCGAGGCGGTTCTCGTGCATGCCGGCACCGGGGGAGTGGGCATGGCCGCCGTCCAGCTGGCCAAGGACCTGGGCGCCGAGGTCTACGCGACCGCGAGTCCCGAGAAGTGGCTCACTCTGCGGGAGATGGGGCTCGACGACGCCCACATCGCCTCCTCGCGGACGCTGGACTTCACGGAGAAGTTCCTGCACACCAGCCAGGGGCAGGGCGTCGACGTGGTCCTGAACTCGCTGGCGGGGGAATTCGTCGACGCGTCCCTGCGGCTGCTGCCACGCGGCGGCCGGTTCCTGGAGCTGGGCACGACCGATGTCCGCGACCCCGCAGCGGTCGCAGCGGACCATGTCGGCGTCACCTACCGGGCGTTCCAGCTCATGGACGCGGGACCGGAACGCATCGGGCGGATGCTCACCGAGCTGACCGCACGCTTCGGGCAGGGCCGGCTCCACCTGCTGCCGGTGACGGCCCGGGACGTACGGCACGCCCAGGACGCCTTCCGGATGCTCAGCCAGGCACGGCACATCGGCAAGGTCGTGCTCACCGTGGAGTCCGCACCGGACCCGCAGGGCACCACCCTGATCACCGGCGGAACCGGCGCACTCGGCGCGACCCTTGCCCGCCACCTGGTGGACCGGCACGGCGTACGCCACCTGCTCCTGGCCGGACGCCAGGGCGAACAGGCCCCGGGCGCACGTGACTTGGCGGCAGAGCTCCGCGAACGGGGCGCCACGGTGACGATCGCGGCGTGCGACGTCTCCGACCGGGCCGCGGTGCGGAAACTGCTCGCCTCGGTGCCGTCGGCGCACCCGCTGACCGCCGTGGTGCACGCGGCCGGAGTCCTTGACGACGGAGTCCTGGCCTCGCTCACCCACGAACGGCTCGACACCGTCCTGGGCCCCAAGGCCGACGCCGCCCTGCACCTCGACGAACTCACCCGGCCGGCCGACCTGGCGGCTTTCGTCCTCTTCTCGTCGACCGCCGGGGTCCTCGGCGGTGCCGGCCAGGCGAACTACGCCGCGGCCAACGCCCTGTTGGACTCCCTGGCGGCACACCGCAGGGTGGCAGGACGGCCCGCCCTGTCCCTGGCCTGGGGCCCGTGGGCGGACTCCGACAGCATGCTCGGCGGCCTCGGCCACGCGGATCTGGCCCGCCTCGGCCGCAGCGGCCTGGTGCCGTTCACCGAGGAGGAGGGCCTGGCCCTCTTCGACGCGGCGTTCGGCGGCACCGATGCCACCGTCGTACCGGCGAAGGTCGACCGTGCGGCGCTGCGTCACGCACGGGCCGAGGAGCTGTCGCCCCTGCTCAAGTCCCTGACCGGCAGGAAGAAACAGCGGCCCGTGGCCCGTACCGCGGGCGGTACCTCCACGGCCGCGACGCTGGCGGACCGGCTGCGCGCCGCGTCCCCGGCCGACCGGGAGCAGATCCTCACCGACCTGGTGCGGGAGCAGGCGGCCACCGTCCTCGGCCACCAGGACGGCTCGGCCGTCGCCGCCGAACTGGCCTTCAAGGACCTGGGATTCGACTCCTTGACCGCCGTGGAACTGCGCAACCGGCTGGCCGCCGCCACCGGAACCCAGCTGTCGGCGACGCTGATCTTCGACCACCCGACGCCGGCTCTCCTGGCGCGGCACCTGCGGGGCGAGATCCTCGGCAGCGAGTCCGCCGGCCCAGCCACCACCGGACCCGTCGCCGCGACGCCCCTCGACGACGATCCCATCGCGATCGTCGCGATGAGTTGCCGCTATCCCGGCGGGGTGGCGACGCCCGAGGACCTCTGGCGCCTCGTCGCCGAGGAGGCGCACTCGGTCTCGCCGTTCCCGACGGACCGCGGCTGGGACACCGAGGAGGTGTACGACGAGGACGGGCTCCGCCCCGGCACGACGTACGTACGTGTGGGCGGCTTCCTGGACGACGCCGCACGGTTCGACGCCACGCTGTTCGGCATCAGCCCGCGCGAGGCCCTCGCCATGGACCCCCAGCAGCGGCTGCTCCTGCAGACCTCCTGGGAAGCCTTCGAGCGGGCCGGCATCGACCCGGCGTCCGTCAAGGGCGAACAGGTCGGGGTGTTCGTGGGGGCCGCGGCCCAGGGCTATCCCTCGGACCCGCGGCAGGCTCCCGAGGAGCTGGGCGGGTATCTCCTGACGGGCAGCACGACCAGCGTCATGTCCGGGCGGATCGCCTACACCTTCGGTGTCGAGGGCCCGGCGCTGACCGTGGACACGGCCTGCTCCTCGTCGCTGGTGGCGCTGCACCTCGCCGCCGAGTCGCTGCGGCGCGCCGAGTGCACCCTCGCCCTGGCCGGCGGCGCCGCCATCATGGCGACCCCCGACCTCTTCATCGAGTTCAGCCGTCAGCGCGGCCTGGCCCCTGACGGCCTGTGCAAGCCGTTCGGCGCGGCGGCGGACGGGACCGGATGGGGCGAAGGAGTCGGCACGCTCCTCCTGGAGCGGCTCTCCGACGCCCGCCGCAACGGCCACCCCGTCCTGGCCGTGCTGCGCGGGTCCGCGATCAACTCCGACGGCGCCAGCAACGGCCTGACCGCGCCGAACGGGCCCTCCCAGCAGCGCGTGATCCGTCAGGCCCTTGCGCAGGCCCGGCTCTCCGCCGCCGACGTGGACGCCGTGGAGGCGCACGGCACCGGCACCCGCCTCGGCGACCCGATCGAGGCCCAGGCCCTGGCGGCCACCTACGGGCGCGAGCACGACCACGAACGACCTCTGTGGCTGGGCTCGGTGAAGTCGAACATCGGCCACACCCAGGCGGCCGCGGGAATGGCCGGCGTGATCAAGATGGTGGCGGCGATGCAGCACGGTCTGCTGCCCCGGACTCTGCATGTCGACCGTCCGACCGACGAGGTGGAGTGGTCCCGCAGCGGGCTCGCGCTGCTCACCGAGGCCACCGCCTGGCCCGATACGGGGGCGCCCCGACGGGCCGCCGTGTCCTCGTTCGGCATCAGCGGCACCAACGCCCACGTCATCATCGAACAGGCCGAACCCGACGGGACCTCCGGCGATGCGGCCCTCCCGGTGCCCGCGAACAGCGAGGCCAGGCCCGCCGACGGCGCGACGGCCCCCGGCGGGACCGTGGGAGACGGCACGGTCGTGCCCTGGGTGATCTCCGGGAAGTCCGCCACCGCGCTGGCGGCGCAGGCGGGCCGGCTCCTGACCCGTATCGACACGCAGGACGCACCCGGCGACGGCGCGGAGGTAGCGCCCGGCAACGGCGCGGAGGAAGTGCCCGAGCCCGGTGCGAGGTCCGACGCCGGGCCGACGAGCATCGGCCACGCCCTGGCCACGACCCGCGCCGCCCTCGAACACCGCGCGGTGGTCGTCGGCGGCACCCGCCGGGAACTCCTCGACGGTCTGGCCGCGCTGGCCGAAGGACGTGCGCACGACGCGGTCGTACAGGGCGAGGCACGCCGCCGGGGCAGGACGGCCTTCGTGTTCTCCGGACAGGGCTCGCAGTGGCCGGGCATGGCCGCGGAACTCCTGGACGAGTCCGAGGTGTTCGCGGCCCGGATCGCGGAATGCGAGGCGGCCCTCGCGCCCTTCGTGGACTGGTCGTTGACCGACGTCCTGCGCGGCGCCGCCGGGGCGCCGTCCCTGGAACGGGTGGACGTCGTCCAGCCCGCCCTGTTCTCCGTGATGGTCTCCCTGGCCCGGCTCTGGCAGGCCTGCGGAGTTCTGCCGGACGCCGTGATGGGGCACAGCCAGGGCGAGATCGCCGCGGCCTGTGTGGCCGGCGCACTCTCGCTGGAGGACGCCGCCCGCGCCGTGGCCCTGCGCAGCAAGGCCCTCGCGGCACTCTCCGGCCAGGGCGGCATGGTGTCCGTCGCACTCGGCGAGCACGACGCGATCGGCCTCGTCGCGCACTGGGGCGACCGGCTCTCCGTCGCCTCGGTGAACGGCGCGCGATCCACCGTGGTGTCCGGGGACAACGACGCCCTGGACGCCCTCGAGGCACGCTGCGCGGCGGACGGCGTCCGCACCAGGCGGCTGCCGGTCGACTACCCCTCGCACTCTCCGCACGTCGAGCAGGTCAAGGAGCAACTGCTCAGCGAGCTCGCGCCCGTCGCGCCGCGGCCGGGGAACATCCCGTTCTACTCGACCGTCACCGGTACGGAGCTGGACACCACCGCCCTGGACGCCGCGTACTGGTACCGCAACCTGCGGGAGACCGTGCAACTGGAACGCGTGACCCAGCTGGTCCTGGGCCAGGGGTACGACGTCTTCGTCGAGGCCGGCCCGCACCCCGTCCTCTCCCTGGCGATCCAGGAGACCATGGACTCCGCGGGCATGAGCCACGGCGTCACGGTGGGCTCGCTGCGGCGCAACGCCGGGGGACTTCGGCGCTTCCTCACCTCGGCCGCCGAACTGCACACGAGCGGCCGGGAAGTGGACTGGCGGGCGGTCTTCCCGGAGCAGCCGACCGACCGGGTCGAGCTGCCCACCTACCCCTTCGAGGGCGAGCGCTACTGGCTGGAACGCGGCGACGGTTCCGCGGATGTGACCTCGGCCGGCCTCGGACCGGCGGGACACCCCTTGCTCAGCGCCGTGGTCGACCTGCCCGGCTCCGCCGGCACCGCCCTCGCCGGATGTCTGTCCCTGTCGTCCCAACCGTGGCTCGCCGACCACGCGGTGTGGGACACGGTGCTCTTTCCCGGCACCGGCATGGTGGAACTGGCGCTGCGCGCAGGCGTGGAAGCGGGCCGCCCCGCGGTCGAGGAGCTGACCCTCCTCGAACCCCTGGTCGTCCCTCGCGACGGCGGCGTCCAACTGCGCGTCATGGCCGCGCCGCCGGACGACGCCGGCCGGTGCCCGCTGGAGATCCACTCACGTCCGGAGGGCGCGGCGCCCGACGAGCCGTGGCTGCGGCACGCCGTCGGCACCCTCGGCACCCTCGGCCCGCAGGGCCCCGACGCTCCGCTCGACCTGTCGCAGTGGCCGCCGGCCGGTGCCGAACCGATAGCCCTGGACGGTACCTACCCGGCCCTGGCCGAGGCCGGACTCGACTACGGCCCGCACTTCCAGGGACTGCGCGCGCTGTGGCGCCGCGACGACGAGGTCTTCGCCGAGGTCGGCCTTCCCCAACAAGGCGATCGCGGCGGCGAGTTCGGGGTGCATCCGGCGCTCCTCGACGCGGCACTGCACGCGATCGTTCCCGGCGGCCTGGCCGCCGAGGGCGACACGAGGCCACGGCTGCCCTACGCCTGGAAGGACGTACGTCCCTACGTCACCGGCGCCACGTCGCTGCGGGTCCGCCTCACTCCCGAGGGCCCCGACACCGTGTCCCTCACGGCCTTCGCCGCGGACGGCGAACCAGCCGTCACCGTAGGGTCGTTGATGCTCCGCCCGGTCTCACCCGAGCGTGTCGAGCAGGCCCGCGGCGGACACCGTCGATCGCTGTTCGAGGTCGTCCCGCACACGCCCGCGCTGCCGGGCCGCCCGACCCTCAAGCCCGGCGCCTGGGCCGTCCTGGGCACCGACGGCCACCACCTGACCCGGGCCGCTGAGGCCGCGGGTTCCGCCCCCGGCGTGTACGCGGACCTCGAGGCACTCACCGCGGCAGTGGCCGCCGGAGCTCCCGTGCCGGAGGTCGTCCTCGTCACCTGGCACGGGCACGGCGATGACACCGCGGACCTGGCCGCAGCCGCGCGGGAGACCACCCGCCGGGCCCTGACAGTGGCTCAGAACTGGCTGGCCGACGAGCAGTTCGGCGCCTCACGCCTGGTGTTCGTCACCCGCCACGCCATGCCCGCCGCATACGGCGACGAGCAGCAGGACCTCGCGCAGGCCCCGCTGTGGGGCCTCATCCGCGCCGCGCAGTCGGAACACCCCGGCCGGTTCGTGCTCGTGGACACCGACGGGGACGAGGCGTCGGCCCGTGTGCTGCCCGCGGCACTGGCCTGCGACGAACCGCAGCTGGTCGTGCGGCACGGACAGGTACGGGCACCACGCCTGACCCGCGTCACGGCCACCGCTGCACAACCGGTCGAGCAGCCCGCGCCGTTCACTGCCGGCACGGTCCTGGTCACCGGCGGCACCAGCGGACTCGGCGCCCTCATCGCCCACCATCTGGTCGCTCACCACGGCGTCACCCGGCTCCTGCTCACCAGCCGCAGCGGCCGGGACGCGGAGGGCTGCGCCGCCCTGGAGGCCGAACTGACCGCGCTCGGCGCCCAGGTCACGGTGGCCGCCTGCGACGTGGCCGACCGGGAGGCACTGGCGGCACTCCTCGCCGCCGTCCCCTCGGACCACCCGCTGACGGCGGTGATCCACGCCGCCGGTGTCCTGGACGACGGCGTCCTCACCGCCCTGACACCCGACCGGCTCGACAAGGTCCTCAGGCCGAAGGTCGACGGGGCCGTCAACCTGCACGAACTCACCCGGGACACCGAACTGTCGGCGTTCGTGCTGTTCTCCTCGGCGGCCGGCGCCCTGGGCACCGCGGGGCAGAGCAACTACGCGGCGGCGAACGCCTTCCTGGACGCCCTCGCCGGCACCCGAAGGGCCGCGGGCCTGGCCGGTTCCTCGGTGGCATGGGGCCTGTGGGAGGAGCGCAGCGGCCTCACCGGCAGGCTCTCCGAGGCCGATGTGCGGCGGATGGCACGCAGCGGTGTGGGCCAACTGCCCACCGACGAGGGCCTGGCACTCTTCGACGCCGCACTGGGGGCACCGCAGGCCGTGCTCGTCGCCATGAAACTGCAGACGACGGGCCCGCAGCCCGCCGGGGCACCCGCACTCGTACCGCCGATGCTGCGCGACCTCACCGCCGCAGGCCGCGGACGGGGCGGTCCGGGCTCGCAGCCACCACCGGGACGGTCGATCGCCGACCGGCTGGCCGCACTGCCCGACGGCGAACGGGACCAGGTTCTCTCACAGTTCGTACGCGAACACGTGGCGGCGGTGCTGGGGCTTGCCGGACCCGAGGCCGTCGCGGAGACCCGGGGCTTCCTGGAGATGGGCTTCGACTCGCTGACGGCGGTCGAACTGCGCACCCGCCTCGGCGCGGCCACCGGGCTCACCCTGCCGGCGACCCTCGTCTTCGACCGCCCCACCCCTGCCGACACCGCCCGTCACCTGAAGGAGCGCCTCTTCCCCGACAGCCGCCCGCCCACCGCCGACGAGCTCGCCGAACAGCAGTTGCGCGCAGCCCTCGCCACCATCCCCCTGGCGCGATTCCGCCAGTCCGGCCTGCTCACCGACCTGCTGCGGCTTGCCGAGGGCGACGAGGCGACGGACCGGACCGGGGACCCGACAGGGGAGAGCGACGAGAGCGGCTTCGACGCCATGGACGTCGACGACCTCGTACGCGTGGCATTCGGCGACCAGCGCTGACCTTGGATTCGATCGTGGGAAGAGACATGACTGCAACCGCATCATCATCCGCATCTCCCTCCGCGTCGGTGGTCGAGGCGCTGCGTGCTTCGCTGAAGGAGAACGAGCGGCTCCGCAACGCCGTCCAGGCGGCGGCCGAACCCATCGCCGTCGTCGGCATGGGCTGCCGGTACCCGGGCGGAGTCAACTCCCCCGAGCAGCTTTGGAAGTTGGTCCACGACGGTGGCGACGCCGTGGCCGGATTCCCCACCGACCGGGGCTGGGACCTGACCGCACTGTTCTCGGA
>NZ_JAAAHS010000100.1 GCF_009908195.1 Streptomyces boluensis
GAACAGGCCCCGGCGCGCGCCCGCTCGTACGCTCGCTTCATGTCTGAGGTGTACGCGGCCCGCAGGGCGCGGCTGAGGGAGCAGTGCACGACCGCGGGGAACGCGGCCGCGGTCGTCTCCCGCGCCGCCAACGTCCGCTATCTGACCGGGGCCGCGCCGCACGGCGCCGTGCTGCTGCTCGGGCCGCGCGCCGACCTTCTGCTGTGCAGCGGCCCGCCGAGCGGTGAGGCCGGTGAGGGGCGGCCCGACGAGGCGCTGCGCGTACAGGTGCTGCCCACGGCCGCCGGTGACACCGCCGTCGCGGCCGCCGACCTGGCCGCCGGGCAGGGCGCCGACTCGCTCGCGGTCGAGGAACACCATCTGACCGTGGTCCGTCACCGCGCCCTGCGCTCCGTGGCGCCCCGGCTCCGCCTCGGCGACCTGGGCTGCGCCGTGGAGCAACTGCGCCTCGTCAAGGACAGCGAGGAGATCTCCTGCCTGCGGATCGCCGCCGAGATCGCCGACCAGGCCCTCGGTGAACTCCTGGAGTCGATCCTCGTCGGACGCACGGAGCGCCATCTCGCCCTGGAGCTGGAGCGCCGGCTCGTCGACCACGGCGCGGACGGCCCCGCCTTCGCCACCTCGGTCGGCACCGGCATCAACTCGGGCCGCGGCGGCCACCGTCCTACCGACCGCCGGGTCGAGGAGGGTGACTTCCTCTCCGTCTGCCTCGGGGCCTGCTACCGCGGCTACCGCAGCGAGATCGGCCGCACCTTCGTCATCGGCACCACCCCGGCGGACTGGCAGATCGAGCTGTACGACCTGGTCTTCGCCGCACAACGGGCTGGTCGGGAGGCCCTCGTACCCGGCGCCGAGTACCGCGAAGTGGACCGCGCGGCACGCTCCGTACTGGACGCCGCCGGGTACGGGGACGCCCTTCCGCCGGCGACCGGGCACGGAGTGGGGCTCGAAATCGACGAGGACCCGCAGTTGGCGCCCGGAGCCATGGGTAAACTGGACGCTTGTGTGCCGGTCACCGTCGAACCGGGGGTCCACCTCCCGGGCCGGGGCGGAGTCCGGATCGATGACACGCTCGTCGTGCGCCCCGAGGCGGACGGCGGACCCGAGCTACTCACCATTACGACCAAGGAGCTGCTCGCGCTGTAGCGCGTACGGCCTTCGGTTCCACCAGCTTCAGTCCAGGAGATTCCGCAACCGTGGCTTCCACGAACGACCTCAAGAACGGCATGGTGCTCAAGCTCGAAGGCGGCCAGCTCTGGTCCGTCGTCGAGTTCCAGCACGTCAAGCCCGGTAAGGGCCCGGCCTTCGTGCGCACCAAGCTCAAGAACGTGCTCTCCGGCAAGGTCGTCGACAAGACCTTCAACGCCGGTGTCAAGGTCGAGACGGCCACTGTCGACAAGCGCGACATGCAGTTCTCGTACATGGACGGCGACTACTTCGTCTTCATGGACATGCAGACGTACGACCAGCTGCACGTCGACCGGAAGGCTGTCGGCGACGCCGCCAACTTCCTGATCGAGGGCTTCACCGCCACGGTCGCGCAGCACGAGGGCGAGGTGCTCTTCGTCGAGCTCCCGGCCGCCGTCGAGCTGGTCATCCAGGAGACCGAGCCGGGTGTCCAGGGCGACCGCTCCACCGGTGGCACCAAGCCCGCCACCCTGGAGACCGGTCACCAGATCAACGTGCCGCTCTTCATCACGACCGGCGAGAAGATCAAGGTCGACACCCGCACGAGCGACTACCTCGGCCGGGTGAACAGCTAACCGTGGCCGCCCGTAATACGGCCCGCAAGCGCGCCTTCCAGATCCTCTTCGAGGCCGACCAGCGCGGGACCGACGTCCTGACGGTCCTCGCTGACTGGGTGCGCCATTCGCGTTCCGACACCCGGCAGCCGCCGGTCAGCGAGTACACCATGGTCCTGGTCGAGGGGTACGCCGACCATGCCGCCCGGATCGACGAGCTGATCTCCCAGTACGCGGTGGACTGGACCCTCGACCGGATGCCGGTCGTGGACCGGAACCTGCTGCGGCTCGGTGCGTACGAACTGATCTGGGTGGACGAGACACCCGACGCCGTCGTGCTCGACGAGGCGGTGCAGCTCGCCAAGGAGTTCTCGACCGACGAGTCCCCGTCCTTCGTCAACGGCCTGCTCGGCCGTCTGAAGGACCTCAAGCCCACCCTGCGCAGGGACGAGGCCTGAGCCGGACTCCGGTGACCGCGTGACGAGGGGCCCGCAGCGCAGCCGCGCTGTGGGCCCCTCGTCGTTCTGCGCGTCACTGTCCCACGGACGTGAAAAAGCCGCCGGGGTGGCGGGGAAGATCACTCTTCCCCGCCACCCCGGCGGCACGTTTCTGCTCAGCTCTGAGGCGGCTCAGACCTCTTCGTGGGTGACCGCGCGGCGCGCGTCCGCGTCGAGGACGCCCCAGCTGATCAGCTGCTCGGTGAGGACCGAGGGGGACTGGTCGTAGATCACGGCGAGGGTGCGCAGGTCGTCCTGGCGGATCGACAGCACCTTGCCGTTGTAGTCGCCGCGCTGGGACTGGATCGTCGCCGCGTACCGCTGCAGCGGGCCGGCCTTCTCCTGCGGGACGTGGGCGAGACGCTCCAGGTCGAGGACCAGCTTGGGCGGCGGCTCGGCGGCACCGCCGGGCGTCGTACCCGGAAGGAGCTCCTGTACGGGGACGCCGTAGAAGTCGGCCAGCTCCGCGAGGCGCTGCACCGTGACCGCACGGTCACCGCGCTCGTACGAACCGACCACGACCGCCTTCCAGCGTCCCTGGGACTTCTCCTCGACTCCGTGGAGGGAAAGGCCCTGCTGGGTGCGGATGGCCCGGAGCTTGGCCCCGAGCTGTTTGGCGTATTCGCTGGACATATAGCTCCCCGGACGCTGCATTCTGCGGCCTCGACCGCGTGCCTGTGACTCACTGTGAGGTTACGCAGCGTTACTTGGATGCGTCAAGCCGAAAGGTCCGTACCGCCTATCAGGGGGCCTGTGAACTGCGGTGTTGCCGCGCTGCTAGGCTAGTGGGCGCAATCTTGACGTCCTTTAAGGTCCGTCCCGTGAGGCGGAGAAGGAGGTCCGTTTCGTATGGACACCGAAAACAGTTCCGAAGTCGCGCGGCCGGTTCTCGAAGGCCCCGACATCGCACGGGTGTTGACCCGTATCGCCCATGAAATCGTCGAACGCGCCAAGGGCGCCGACGATGTGGTGCTTCTCGGCATTCCGACCCGCGGCGTATTTCTCGCGCAGCGGCTCGGCGCGAAGCTGGCGGAGATCACCGGACGGGACATTCCGGTCGGTTCGCTCGACATCACCATGTACCGCGACGACCTGCGCATGCACCCGCCGCGCGCTCTCGCCCGTACGGACATCCCCGCTGACGGCATCGACGGCCGGCTCGTCGTGCTCGTCGACGACGTGCTCTTCTCCGGCCGTACCATCCGTGCCGCGCTCGACGCCCTGAACGACACCGGGCGGCCGCGCGCCGTGCAGCTCGCCGTCCTGGTCGACCGCGGCCACCGCGAGCTGCCCATCCGCGCCGACTACGTCGGCAAGAACCTCCCCACGTCGCTGCGGGAGACGGTCAAGGTCCAGCTCGCCGAGGAGGACGGTCGCGACACCGTGCTGCTCGGTGAGAAGAAGACCGCCCCGGCGGGCGAGCAGTAGCAGCACCTCCCGGCGTGCCCCGCGTACGCCCCTGCGCTCTGCCGCGCCCCCTTGTGCCCGAAAAGTTCTGAACTTCCTTACGGAGCCTGACAGATGATGCGTCACCTCATCTCGGCCGCCGACCTCTCCCGCGACGACGCCGTCCTGATCCTCGACACCGCCGAGGAGATGGCCCGGGTCGCGGACCGGCCGATCAAGAAACTGCCCGCCCTCAGGGGACGTACCGTCGTGAACCTCTTCTTCGAGGACTCGACCCGTACCCGGATCTCCTTCGAGGCCGCCGAGAAGCGGCTCTCCGCGGACGTCATCAACTTCGCCGCGAAGGGTTCGTCCGTCTCCAAGGGCGAGTCGCTCAAGGACACCGCGCAGACGCTGGAGGCGATGGGCGTCGACGCCGTCGTCATCCGGCACGGTGCCTCCGGCGCCCCGTACCGGCTCGCCACCTCCGGGTGGATCGACGCCGCCGTGATCAACGCCGGTGACGGCACCCACCAGCACCCCACGCAGGCGCTGCTCGACGCCTTCACCATGCGGCGCCGGCTCGTCGGCCGGGACGCGGGCCTGGGCAAGGACCTCGCGGGCAAGCGGATCACCATCGTCGGCGACATCCTGCACGGCCGGGTCGCCCGCTCCAACGTCGATCTGCTGCACACCCTCGGCGCCGAGGTCACCCTCGTCGCGCCGCCCACCCTGCTGCCCGTCGGCGTGGAGACCTGGCCGTGCGAGGTCTCGTACGACCTGGACAGCACGCTGCCCAAGAGCGACGCCGTGATGATGCTGCGGGTGCAGCGGGAGCGGATGAACGCCGCGTTCTTCCCCACCGAGCGCGAGTACGCGCGGCGGTACGGGCTCGACGGCGACCGGATGGCGAAGATGCCGGAGCACGCCATCGTGATGCACCCCGGCCCGATGGTCCGCGGCATGGAGATCACCGCCGACGTCGCCGACTCCGACCGCTGCACCGCGATCGAGCAGGTCGCCAACGGTGTGCACACCCGTATGGCGGTTCTCTATCTGCTGCTCGGCGGGAACGAACCCGCCGTCGCCCATGCCCGTCCCGAGGAGAGCAAGTAATCATGAGCAAGATCCTTATTCGTGGCGCCAAGGTCCTCGGCGGCGAGGCGCAGGACGTACTCATCGACGGCGAGACGATCGAAGCGGTCGGCAGCGGCCTGTCCGCCGAGGGCGCCCAGGTGATCGAGGCCGAAGGCCAGGTGCTGCTCCCGGGCCTCGTCGACCTGCACACCCACCTGCGCGAGCCCGGCCGTGAGGACTCCGAGACCGTCCTGACCGGCACCAAGGCCGCCGCCCGCGGTGGCTGGACCGCCGTGCACGCGATGGCCAACACCTTCCCCGTCGCCGACACCGCGGGCGTCGTCGAGCAGGTCTGGCGGCTCGGCAGGGAGTCCGGCTACTGCGACGTGCAGCCCATCGGCGCCGTCACCGTCGGCCTCGAGGGCAAGAAGCTCGCGGAGCTCGGCGCCATGCACGACTCGGCGGCAGGCGTGAAGGTGTTCTCCGACGACGGCAAGTGCGTCGACGACGCCGTGATGATGCGGCGCGCCCTGGAGTACGTGAAGGCCTTCGACGGTGTCGTCGCCCAGCACGCCCAGGAGCCCCGCCTCACGGAGGGCGCCCAGATGAACGAAGGCGTCGTCTCCGCCGAGCTGGGCCTCGGCGGCTGGCCCGCCGTCGCGGAGGAGTCGATCATCGCCCGCGACGTGCTGCTCGCCGAGCACGTCGGCTCCCGGGTGCACATCTGCCACCTGTCGACCGCCGGCAGCGTCGAGATCGTGCGCTGGGCCAAGTCCCGCGGCATCGACGTGACCGCCGAGGTCACCCCGCACCACCTGCTCCTCACCGACGAGCTGGTCCGCTCGTACAACCCCGTCTACAAGGTCAACCCGCCGCTCCGTACGGAGAAGGACGTGATGGCGCTGCGTGAGGCGCTGGCCGACGGCACGATCGACATCGTCGCCACCGACCACGCCCCGCACCCGCACGAGGACAAGGACTGCGAGTGGGCCGCCGCCGCCATGGGCATGGTCGGCCTGGAGACCGCGCTGTCCGTGGTCCAGCAGACGATGGTCGAGACCGGGCTGCTCGACTGGGCCGGCGTCGCCGAGCGGATGTCCGTCAACCCGGCGAAGATCGGCCGCCTCGACGGCCACGGCCGCCCCGTCTCGGCAGGCGAGCCCGCCAACCTCACCCTCGTCGATCCGGCTTACCGTGGAGCGGTGGACCCCGCGGGCTTCGCCTCCCGCAGCCGCAACACCCCCTACGAGGGCCGCGAGCTGCCGGGTCGCGTCACCCACACCTTCCTGCGGGGCCGGGCCACGGTCATCGACGGGAAGCTCACGTGACACCTCTGCTGCAACTGGCCGCCGAACCCAAATCGGCGGAAGTGACGGACTGGGCCGCGCGCATCGGCTGGCTGGTCGGACTCGCGCTCTTCGTGGCGCTCGTCTACTGGCTGATGCGCCAGGGCTGGAAGTGGCGCGCCACGCTCCAGGGCGATCTGCCCGAGCTGCCCGCGCTGCCGACCGAGCCCGGCGAGGCGAAACTTGAGCTGACCGGCCGGTACCACGGCTCCACCACCGCCGGGCAGTGGCTCGACCGGATCGTGGCCCACGGTCTCGGCACCCGCAGCCGGGTCGAGCTGACCCTCACGGACCAGGGACTGAACGTCGTACGCCCCGGGGCCACCGACTTCTTCGTCCCGGCGGCACAACTGCGCGAGGCCCGGCTCGACAAGGGCATCGCGGGCAAGGTCCTCGCCGAGGGCGGCCTCCTGGTCGTGACCTGGGCACACGGCGACAAGCTGCTCGACTCCGGCTTCCGCTCCGACCACGCCGCCGAACACACGGCCTGGGTCGAGGCCATCAACACGATGAAGACCCGTACCACCACCACCGACACCACGGAAGGCGCCGCACGATGACGACCTCCACTCGGGGAGCAAAGACTCCCGCCGTACTCGTCCTGGAGGACGGCCGCATCTTCCGCGGCCGCGCCTACGGGGCCGTGGGGGAGACCTTCGGCGAGGCCGTGTTCTCCACCGGCATGACCGGCTACCAGGAGACCCTGACCGACCCCTCGTACCACCGCCAGGTCGTCGTCATGACCGCCCCGCACGTCGGCAACACCGGCGTCAACGACGAGGACCCCGAGTCCGGGCAGATCTGGGTCGCGGGCTATGTCGTACGAGACCCCGCACGCGTGCCCTCCAACTGGCGCTCGCAGCGCTCGCTCGACGATGAGCTCGTCCAGCAGGGCGTCGTCGGCATCTCCGGCGTCGACACCCGGGCGCTCACCCGGCACCTGCGCGAGCGCGGCGCCATGCGGGTCGGCATCTTCTCCGGCGAGGCGGTCGCGGGCTCCATCGATGAGGCTTCGCTGCTCGCGAAGGTCCAGGACGCCCCGCAGATGAAGGGCGCGAACCTCTCCGCCGAGGTCGCCACCAAGGAGGCGTACGTCGTCCCCGCGATCGGCACCAAGAAGTTCACCGTCGCCGCGGTCGACCTGGGCATCAAGGGCATGACCCCGCACCGCATGGCCGAGCGCGGCATCGAGGTGCACGTGCTGCCCGCCACGGCCACGGTCGAGGACATCTACGCGGTGAACCCCGACGGAGTGTTCTTCTCCAACGGGCCCGGCGACCCGGCCACCGCCGACCACCCGGTCTCCGTCATGCAGGGCGTGCTCGAGCGCAAGACGCCGCTGTTCGGCATCTGCTTCGGCAACCAGATCCTGGGCCGCTCGCTCGGCTTCGGCACCTTCAAGCTGAAGTACGGCCACCGCGGCATCAACCAGCCGGTGCAGGACCGCACCACCGGCAAGGTCGAGGTCACGGCGCACAATCACGGCTTCGCCGTCGACGCGCCCCTCGACAAGGTCAGCGAGACGCCTTACGGCCGCGCCGAGGTTTCGCACGTCTGCCTGAACGACCAGGTCGTCGAGGGTCTGCGGCTGCTCGACCAGCCCGCCTTCTCCGTCCAGTACCACCCCGAGGCGGCCGCGGGCCCGCACGACGCCGCGTACCTCTTCGACCGCTTCGTAACTCTGATGGAGGCCGAGCGTGCCTAAGCGCACCGATATCCAGTCCGTCCTGGTCATCGGCTCCGGCCCGATCGTCATCGGCCAGGCCGCCGAGTTCGACTACTCCGGCACCCAGGCCTGCCGCATCCTGCGCGCAGAGGGCCTGCGGGTCATCCTGGTCAACTCCAACCCGGCGACGATCATGACCGACCCGGAGATCGCCGACGCCACGTACGTCGAGCCGATCACCCCCGAGTTCGTCGAGAAGATCATCGCCAAGGAGCGCCCCGACGCGCTGCTTCCCACCCTCGGCGGCCAGACCGCGCTCAACACCGCGATCTCCATGCACGAGCAGGGCGTCCTCGAGAAGTACGGCGTCGAACTCATCGGCGCCAACGTCGAGGCGATCAACAAGGGCGAGGACCGCGACCTCTTCAAGGAGGTCGTGGAGGCCGTCAACGCCAAGATCGGGCACGGCGAGTCCGCCCGTTCCGTCATCTGCCACACCATGGACGACGTCATCGCGGGCGTCGACACCCTCGGCGGCTACCCGGTCGTCGTCCGCCCCTCCTTCACCATGGGCGGCGCCGGTTCCGGCTTCGCGCACGATGAGGAGGAGCTGCGCCGTATCGCCGGTCAGGGCCTCACGCTCTCCCCGACCACCGAGGTGCTCCTCGAGGAGTCCATCCTCGGCTGGAAGGAGTACGAGCTGGAGCTGATGCGCGACAAGAACGACAACGTCGTGGTCGTCTGCTCCATCGAGAACTTCGACCCGATGGGCGTCCACACCGGCGACTCGATCACCGTCGCCCCCGCGATGACGCTGACCGACCGCGAGTACCAGCGCCTCCGTGACGTCGGCATCGCGATCATCCGCGAGGTCGGCGTCGACACCGGCGGCTGCAACATCCAGTTCGCGATCGACCCGGTCGACGGCCGCGTCATCGTGATCGAGATGAACCCGCGGGTCTCCCGCTCCAGCGCCCTGGCCTCCAAGGCGACCGGCTTCCCGATCGCCAAGATCGCCGCCAAGCTGGCCGTCGGCTACACGCTCGACGAGATCCCGAACGACATCACCGAGAAGACCCCGGCCTCCTTCGAGCCGACCCTCGACTACGTCGTCGTGAAGGCCCCGAGGTTCGCGTTCGAGAAGTTCCCGTCCGCCGACTCCACGCTGACCACCACCATGAAGTCGGTCGGCGAGGCCATGGCCATCGGCCGTAACTTCACCGAGGCGTTCCAGAAGGCGCTGCGCTCCCTGGAGAAGAAGGGCTCGCAGTTCACCTTCGTCGGTGAGACCGGCGACAAGACCGCGCTCCTCGAAGAGTCCGTGCGCCCGACCGACGGCCGGATCAACACCGTCATGGAGGCCATCCGCGCCGGCGCCACCCAGGAGGAGATCTTCGAGTACACGAAGATCGACCCCTGGTTCGTCGACCAGCTCTTTCTCATCAAGGAGATCGCCGACGAGCTGGCCGCCGCCGAGCGCCTCGACACCGATCTGCTCGCCGAGGCCAAGCGGCACGGCTTCTCCGACCACCAGATCGCCGAGATCCGCGGCCTGCGCGAGGACGTCGTCCGCGAGGTCCGGCACGCGCTCGGGGTCCGCCCGGTCTACAAGACGGTCGACACCTGCGCCGCCGAGTTCGCAGCGAAGACGCCGTACTTCTACTCCTCGTACGACGAGGAGAACGAGGTCGCCAAGCGCGACAAGCCCGCGGTCATCATCCTGGGCTCGGGCCCCAACCGCATCGGCCAGGGCATCGAGTTCGACTACTCCTGCGTCCACGCCTCCTTCGCGCTGAGCGACGCGGGCTACGAGACCGTGATGGTCAACTGCAACCCCGAGACCGTCTCCACGGACTACGACACCTCCGACCGTCTGTACTTCGAGCCGCTCACGCTCGAGGACGTCCTGGAGATCGTGCACGCCGAGTCCCTCGCCGGCCCGATCGCGGGCGTCGTCGTGCAGCTCGGCGGCCAGACCCCGCTGGGCCTCGCGCAGGCGCTGAAGGACAACGGCGTCCCGGTCGTGGGCACTTCGCCCGAGGCCATCCACGCCGCCGAGGACCGCGGAGCCTTCGGCCGGGTGCTCGCGGAGGCCGGTCTTCCGGCGCCGAAGCACGGCACCGCCACCACGTTCGCGGAAGCGAAGACGATCGCCGACGAGATCGGCTACCCGGTCCTCGTCCGCCCGTCGTACGTCCTCGGCGGCCGCGGCATGGAGATCGTCTACGACGAGACCCGCCTCTCCTCGTACATCGAGGAGTCGACCGAGATCAGCCCCTCGCGGCCGGTCCTCGTCGACCGCTTCCTCGACGACGCCATCGAGATCGACGTGGACGCGCTCTACGACGGCACCGAGCTCTACCTCGGCGGCGTCATGGAGCACATCGAGGAGGCCGGTATCCACTCCGGCGACTCGGCGTGCGCGCTGCCCCCGATCACCCTCGGCGGCTTCGACATCAAGCGGCTCAGGGCTTCAACCGAGGGAATCGCCAAGGGAGTCGGCGTACGCGGACTCATCAACATCCAGTTCGCGATGGCCGGGGACATCCTCTACGTCCTGGAAGCCAACCCGCGCGCGTCCCGCACCGTCCCCTTCACCTCGAAGGCGACCGCGGTGCCGCTCGCCAAGGCCGCCGCGCGCATCTCGCTCGGCGCCACCATCGCCGAGCTGCGCGCCGAGGGCCTGCTCCCCAGGGAGGGCGACGGCGGCACGCTCCCGATGGACGCGCCGATCTCCGTCAAGGAGGCCGTGATGCCGTGGTCGCGCTTCCGCGACATCCACGGCCGCGGCGTCGACACCGTCCTCGGCCCGGAGATGCGCTCCACCGGCGAGGTCATGGGCATCGACTCGGTCTTCGGCACGGCGTACGCCAAGTCGCAGGCCGGTGCGTACGGGCCGCTGCCGACCAAGGGCCGCGCGTTCATCTCGGTCGCCAACCGCGACAAGCGCTCGATGATCTTCCCGGCGCGTGAACTCGTCGCCCACGGCTTCGAGTTGCTCGCCACCTCCGGCACCGCCGAGGTGCTGAAGCGGAACGGCATCAACGCCACCGTCGTACGCAAGCAGTCCGAGGGCGAGGGCCCGAACGGCGAGAAGACCATCGTCCAGCTCATCCACGAGGGCGATGTCGACCTCATCGTCAACACCCCGTACGGCACCGGCGGCCGCCTCGACGGCTACGACATCCGTACGGCGGCCGTGGCGCGCAGCGTGCCCTGCCTGACGACGGTGCAGGCGCTCGCCGCCGCCGTCCAGGGCATCGACGCGCTCAACCACGGTGACGTGGGCGTGCGTTCGCTCCAGGAACACGCTGAGCACCTGACCGCGGCCCGCGACTAGCCATCGGGGAGGGGGACACCGGAAACGGTGTCCCCCTCTTCGTGAGCTTCATGAGCTCCACGAGGACACCCTTCATGTACAAGTTCTTCTTCAACCTCGTCTTCAAGCGGATGGACCCGGAGCAGGCCCACCACCTGGCCTTCCGCTGGATCCGGCTCGCCGCCCGCGTCCCGGTGCTTCGCACCTTCGTCGCCGCCGCGCTCGCGCCGCGCTTCCAGGAACTGCGCACCGAGGCGCTCGGCCTGCGCATGCACGGGCCCTTCGGGCTCGCCGCCGGCTTCGACAAGAACGCCGTCGCGATCGACGGCATGGCGATGCTCGGCTTCGACCACGTCGAGATCGGCACCGTCACCGGCGAGCCGCAGCCCGGCAACCCCAAGAAGCGCCTGTTCCGCCTCGTGCCGGACCGCGCCCTGATCAACCGCATGGGCTTCAACAACGAGGGCTCCGCGGCCGTCGCGGACCGCCTCCACGCGCGTGTGCCGGTCTTCAAGCCGGTCGTCGGCGTGAACATCGGCAAGACCAAGGTGGTCCCCGAGGAGGAGGCCGCCGCCGACTACGTGAAGTCGACCGAGCGCCTCGCCGCTCACGCCGACTACCTCGTCGTCAACGTCTCCTCGCCCAACACCCCCGGCCTGCGCAACCTCCAGGCCACCGAGTCCCTGCGCCCGCTGCTCACGGAGGTCCGCGAAGCGGCCGACCGCACGGTCACAGACCGCCGCGTCCCGCTCCTGGTCAAGATCGCCCCGGACCTCGCGGACGAGGACGTGGACGCCGTCGCCGACCTCGCCGTGGAGCTCGGCCTCGACGGCATCATCGCCACCAACACCACCATCGCCCGCGAGGGCCTGGCCTCCGACCCCGCCCTGGTCCAGGAGACCGGCGGCCTCTCGGGCGCCCCGCTCAAGGAGCGCTCCCTGGAGGTCCTGCGCCGCCTCTACGCGCGCGTGGGCGACGACATCACCCTGGTCGGCGTCGGCGGCATCGAGAACGCGGAGGACGCCTGGCAGCGCATCCTCGCGGGCGCCACCCTGGTGCAGGGCTACAGCGCCTTCATCTACGAGGGTCCCTTCTGGATGCGCGCGCTCCACAAGGGCCTCGCGGCCCGCCTGAACACCAGCCCGTACGCCACGCTCGCCGACGCGGTCGGCGCCGACGTGAGGAAGTCCGCATGACCTTGGAACCCTTCGGCGCCCGCCTGCGCCGCGCCATGGACGAGCGCGGCCCGCTCTGCGTCGGCATCGACCCGCACGCCGCGCTGCTCGAGTCCTGGGGCCTGCCCGACACGGTCGAGGGCCTGGAGCGGTTCTCCCGCACCGTCGTCGAGGCGCTCGGCGGCAACGTCGCAGTGTTCAAGCCGCAGTCGGCGTTCTTCGAGCGCTTCGGCTCGCGCGGCGTCGCCGTCCTGGAGCGGTCCGTGGCGGACGTCCGCGCGGCCGGCGGCCTGGTCGTCATGGACGCCAAGCGCGGCGACATCGGCTCCACCATGGCGGCGTACGCGGAGACCTTCCTCAGCAAGGACTCACCGCTGTTCTCGGACGCCCTCACCGTCTCCCCGTACCTCGGCTACGGCTCCCTGAAGCCCGCCGTCGACCTGGCGCGGGAGAACGGCGCCGGACTCTTCGTGCTCGCGCTGACCTCCAACCCGGAGGGCGCCGAGGTCCAGCACGCCCTGCGCGCCGACGGCCGCTCGGTCGGCGCGACGATGCTCGCGCACCTGGCCGAGGAGAACGCGGGCGCCGAACCGCTCGGCTCCTTCGGCGCGGTCGTCGGCGCGACCCTGGGCGACCTGTCCTCGTACGACCTGAACATCAACGGGCCGCTGCTCGCCCCCGGCATCGGCGCGCAGGGGGCGACCCCGGCGGACCTGCCTGGCGTCTTCGGCGCCGCGGTCCGCAACGTGGTGCCGAACGTCAGCCGTGGCGTGCTGCGCCACGGACCGGACGTCGCCGCGCTGCGCGACTCGGCGGAGCGCTTCGCGGACGAGGTGCGCGCGGCCGTCGCGTAACGACGCTGTTCACCGCGCCGCCGGGCGGGCTCCTCGACGAGCCCGCCCGGCGGCTTTTGTCGTCCTGGTCCGGTTTGTGACCGACCGCCGGCTCCCCAGGCGAAGGCCCTCTTGACGATTTACGGGACGTGCTCGACGGCGATGGGTACGACTCCCGGCCGCCTGAGGCCTCAATTCCGGGGCAATTTGCCGGAAATGTATAGTTCGGCGGAGGCTGACCAGGACTTTTCCGCTGTTCTCGCTGACTCCGGCGGCCCTGGCCGCTAGTCTCCGTCGAGTGGGGGCACCTCCCGAGTGGGGGCACCTTCCACGCCGTTCAAGGCAGTGGGGGAGTACGGGCGATGGTGTTGCTCGTTGCTCCCCAGGTGTGGGGCGACTAGGTTCCTCACCGGTCCGTATCCGACAGTTCGACAACCGAGGTGACGTAGGCGTGGCTCTTCCGCCCCTTACCCCTGAACAGCGCGCAGCCGCGCTCGAAAAGGCCGCCGCGGCTCGCCGGGAGCGGGCCGAGGTCAAGAATCGACTCAAGCACTCCGGGGCCTCTCTCCAGGAGGTCATCAAGGCGGGCCAGGAGAACGACGTCATCGGCAAGATGAAGGTCTCCGCCCTCCTGGAGTCGCTTCCTGGCGTGGGCAAGGTCCGTGCCAAGCAGATCATGGAGCGTCTCGGAATCTCCGAGAGCCGCCGTGTGCGCGGTCTCGGCTCCAACCAGATCGCTTCCCTGGAGCGTGAGTTCGGCGGCGGCGCCGCCTGACGGTCTCAGGCACTCCTGAGAACCTGGATAATCGCTGCATGGCTGCAACATCCCGGGGGGCGTCCCCCGTACCCCCGGAATCACGTCCGCGACTGACCGTGCTCTCCGGCCCCTCGGGGGTCGGCAAGAGCACGGTCGTCGCTCATATGCGCAATGAACACCCCGAAGTCTGGCTCTCGGTGTCGGCCACGACCCGTAAGCCGCGCCCCGGGGAGAAGCACGGTGTGCAGTACTTCTTCGTCACGGACGAGGAAATGGACAAGCTGATCGCCAACGGCGAGCTGCTCGAGTGGGCCGAGTTCGCGGGCAACCGCTACGGCACTCCGCGGGCCGCCGTCCTGGAGCGTCTCGAGGCGGGCGAGCCCGTCCTCCTGGAGATCGACCTCCAGGGCGCCCGGCTCGTCCGCGAGTCCATGCCGGAGGCCCAGCTGGTCTTCCTGGCGCCGCCCAGCTGGGACGAGCTGGTCCGCCGGCTCACCGGCCGGGGCACCGAAGCCCCCGAGGTCATCGAACGCCGCCTCGCGGCCGCCCGCGTAGAGCTCGCGGCCGAGTCGGAGTTCGATACGACCCTGGTGAACACCTCGGTCAAGGACGTAGCCCGTGAGCTGCTAGCCTTGGTCAACGTTGTCTGATCTTTTTCCATTCTTCGGAAGGTAGAGCGTGTCCTCTTCCATCACCGCGCCCGAGGGCATCATCAACCCGCCGATCGATGAGCTCCTCGAAGCCACCGACTCGAAGTACAGCCTTGTGATCTACGCCGCCAAGCGCGCGCGCCAGATCAACGCGTACTACTCGCAGCTCGGCGAGGGCCTCCTCGAGTACGTCGGTCCGCTGGTGGACACCCACGTCCACGAGAAGCCGCTCTCGATCGCCCTGCGTGAGATCAACGCGGGTCTGCTGACCTCCGAGGCCATCGAGGGCCCGGCTCAGTAGCGGCAGTTTTTTCCAGTACAGGCCCGGCAGCGCGACTGCCGGGCCTGTGGTGTGTCATGGGTACGAACCGCATCGTGAATGGGGAGTGGGCAGTGGACAAGCCGAAGGTCGTCCTTGGCGTCAGCGGCGGCATCGCCGCGTACAAGGCGTGCGAGCTGCTGCGCAGGCTCACCGAGTCGGGCCACGACGTCCGCGTCGTACCCACCGAGTCCGCACTGCACTTCGTCGGCGCCGCCACCTGGTCCGCGCTCTCCGGCCACCCCGTCTCCACCGAGGTCTGGTCCGACGTCCACGAGGTCCCGCACGTCCGCATCGGACAGCACGCCGACCTGGTCGTCGTCGCCCCCGCCACCGCCGACATGCTCGCCAAGGCGGCCCACGGCCTCGCCGACGACCTGCTCACCAACACCCTGCTCACGGCCCGCTGTCCGGTCGTTTTCGCGCCCGCCATGCACACCGAGATGTGGGAGCACCCGGCCACCCAGGAGAACGTCGCGACGCTCCGCCGCCGCGGCGCCGTCGTCATCGAACCCGCCGTCGGCCGCCTCACCGGCGTCGACACCGGCAAGGGACGACTGCCCGAACCCGGTGAGATCTACGAGGTCTGCCGTCGCGTGTTGGCCCGTGGGGCCGCCGAGGCCGACCTGAGCGGCCGCCATGTCGTGGTCAGCGCCGGGGGCACCCGCGAACCCCTCGACCCGGTCCGCTACCTGGGCAACCGCTCCTCCGGCAAGCAGGGGTACGCCCTCGCCCGCACCGCCGCCGCCCGCGGCGCCCGGGTCACGCTGGTCTCCGCCAACGCCGCGCTGCCCGACCCGGCCGGGGTCGACGTCGTGCACGTCGGCACCGCCGTACAGCTGCGGGAAGCGGTCCTGAAGGCGACGGCCGACGCCGACGCGGTGGTCATGGCCGCGGCGGTGGCCGACTTCCGGCCCGCCACGTACGCCGCCGGGAAGATCAAGAAGAAGGACGGGCAGGAGCCCGAGCCGATCGTCCTGGTGCGCAACCCCGACATCCTCGCCGAGATCGCCGGGGAGCGGCCGCGCCCCGGCCAGGTCGTCGTCGGCTTCGCCGCCGAGACCGACGACGTGCTCGCCAACGGCCGCGCCAAACTGGAACGCAAGGGCTGCGATCTGCTCGTCGTCAACGAGGTCGGGGAGCGCAAGACCTTCGGCGCCGAGGAGAACGAAGCGGTCGTCCTGGGCGCCGACGGCTCCGAGACACCGGTGCCGCACGGACCGAAGGAAGCCCTCGCGGACATCGTCTGGGACCTGGTTTCCCAGCGGCTGACGTGAACATCAGGAGAATGTCACGTTCGCTCCTCCGGGGGTCCCAAAGCCCGAGATTTCGGGCACAGGCCCTCTGGTGGAGCCCTATCTTCGTATCGCAGAATGCAGTGCCGCAGGTCACTGGACTCCCACTTAGCGAGACGCATGGTCCAGCGGCCGGAGGCGACCGATAAACTGGTCACGGTACGACGCCGGGCGCAGCTCCCGGCCGGACCGTCAATGATCAGCCAGCAGCCGCTGCAACCCCAGGGAGCGTTGTGTCCCGTCGTCTGTTCACCTCGGAGTCTGTGACCGAGGGTCACCCCGACAAGATCGCTGACCAGATCAGCGACACCATTCTCGACGCGCTGCTCCGCGAGGACCCCACGTCCCGCGTCGCCGTCGAGACGTTGATCACGACTGGCCTGGTGCACGTGGCCGGCGAGGTCACGACCAAGGCCTACGCGCCGATCGCGCAGCTGGTGCGCGAGAAGATCCTCGAGATCGGTTACGACTCGTCGAAGAAGGGCTTCGACGGCGCGTCCTGCGGCGTCTCGGTCTCCATCGGCGCGCAGTCCCCTGACATCGCGCAGGGCGTCGACACCGCCTACGAGACGCGCGTCGAGGGCGACGAGGACGAGCTGGACAAGCAGGGCGCCGGCGACCAGGGCCTGATGTTCGGGTACGCCTCCGACGAGACGCCCGAGCTGATGCCGCTCCCGATCCACCTCGCCCACCGCCTCTCCAAGCGGCTCTCCGAGGTGCGCAAGAACGGCACGATCCCCTACCTGCGCCCGGACGGAAAGACCCAGGTCACCATCGAGTACGACGGTGACAAGGCCGTCCGCCTCGACACCGTCGTCGTCTCCTCGCAGCACGCGAGCGACATCGACCTGGACTCGCTGCTCGCCCCCGACATCCGCGAGTTCGTCGTCGAGCCCGAGCTGAAGGCGCTCCTGGACGACGGCATCAAGCTGGAGACCGACGGCTACCGCCTCCTGGTGAACCCCACCGGCCGCTTCGAGATCGGCGGCCCGATGGGCGACGCGGGCCTCACCGGCCGCAAGATCATCATCGACACGTACGGCGGCATGGCCCGCCACGGCGGCGGCGCCTTCTCCGGCAAGGACCCGTCCAAGGTCGACCGCTCCGCCGCGTACGCGATGCGCTGGGTCGCCAAGAACGTCGTCGCCGCGGGCCTCGCCTCCCGCTGCGAGGTCCAGGTCGCGTACGCGATCGGCAAGGCCGAGCCGGTCGGTCTCTTCGTGGAGACCTTCGGCACCGCCACGGTCGACGTGGAGAAGATCGAGCAGGCCATCCAGACGGTCTTCGACCTCCGCCCCGCCGCGATCATCCGCGACCTCGACCTGCTCCGCCCGATCTACGCCCAGACCGCTGCGTACGGCCACTTCGGCCGGGCGATTCCCGACTTCACGTGGGAGCGCACGGACCGCGTGGACGCGCTGCGGAAGGCTGCGGGGCTCTGAGCTTCGCGGTTTCCGTCTGGTGATCTGAACGGTGCTTGGGCCCGGCTCTCCTCGGAGGAGCCGGGCCTTCGCCGTTCTCGCGGGACGCTCAGGCCGTCGGCGTGCGAGAACTCGGAGGCCTGCGGTGTCAGTGTCGTCTGATAGGAATTTGGCTGTGAGCAGCCGGGATGAGCAGGGGCCCAGCGACGCGGCGGACGCGGCGCCGGAGCAGCTTGCGCTCATCCGGGAGACCGTGCGCAAGGCCAAGGTGCCGCGGGCCAAGCCGCGTACGTGGCGGGGGGCCGACCTCGCCAAGGAGCTGCCGGTCGCGCGGGTGCTCGTCGACAAGGGCGTGCTGCACCTCGACCGGTACTTCGACTACGCCGTGCCCGAGGAGCTGGCCGCCGACGCGCAGCCCGGCGTGCGCGTGCGCGTGCGGTTCGGGGCCGGGCGGCACTCCGTGCACGGCGGGCGCCGTGAGGGCGGCGGGCTGATCAGCGGGTTCGTGATCGAGCGGCTGCCCGAGTCGGATTACGCCGGTCCCCTCGCCGCCCTCGCCCAAGTGGTGTCCCCCGAGCGGGTGTTGAGCCCCGAGCTCCTTGCGCTCGCCCGCGCCGTGGCCGACCGGTACGCGGGGAGCCTCGCCGATGTGCTGCAGCTCGCCGTCCCCCCGCGCAACGGCAGAGCGGAGAGCAAGGCCTCGCCGGAACCCCTGCCTCCGCCGCGCGCGCCCGAGCCCGGCTCCTGGGGGAGGTACGCGCGTGGTGCCGCTTTTCTGAAGGCACTCGCCGACGGTGAGGCGCCCCGTGCCGTGTGGAACGCGCTGCCGGGACGGCAGTGGGCCGACGAGCTGGCGCGCGCCGTCGCCGCCACCCTGTCCTCGGGGCGCGGCGCCCTCGTCGTCGTCCCCGACGGGCGCATCGCCGCACGCGTGGACGCCGCCCTGACCGAGGTGCTCGGCGAGGGCCGTCACGCTCTGCTGACCGCGGACGCGGGGCCGGAGAAGCGGTACCGCGAATGGCTCGCCGTACGGCGCGGGTCCGTGCGGGCGGTCGTCGGCACCCGTGCCGCCATGTTCGCGCCCGTGCTCGACCTGGGGCTCGTGGCGATCTGGGACGACGGGGACGGCAGCCACAGCGAGCCGCACGCGCCGCAGCCGCACGCGCGCGATGTGCTGCTGCTGCGCGCCGCCCACGAGAAGTGCGCCTTCCTGCTCGGCAGTTGGAGCTGCACCGTCGAGGCCGCCCAGCTGGTCGAGAGCGGCTGGGCGCTGCCCCTGGCCGGTGACCGTGAGCAGGTTCGCGCCGCCGCGCCCCTTGTGCGTACGGTCGGTGACGGTGACCTGGCGCGCGACGAGGCGGCCCGCGCGGCCCGGCTCCCGACGCTGGCCTGGACGGCGGTGCGCGAAGGACTGCGGCACGGCCCGGTCCTCGTCCAGGTGCCACGGCGCGGATACGTGCCACGCCTGGCCTGCGAGCGCTGCCGCGAACCCGCCCGCTGCCGGCACTGCGCCGGCCCCCTGGAAGCGCGCGACGCGGGCCCGTTGCACTGCGGCTGGTGCGGGCGGGACGAGACCGAGTGGCACTGCGGCGCCTGCGGCGGGTTCCGGCTGCGGGCCCAAGTGGTGGGCGCACGGCGCACCGCCGAGGAGCTGGGCCGCGCCTTCCCCGCCGTGCCGGTGCGCACCTCGGGGCGCGACCAGATCCTCGACACCGTGCCCGACGCGCCCTCCCTTGTGGTGTGCACGCCGGGCGCCGAGCCGGTCGCCGACGGGGGGTACGCGGCGGCGCTGCTGCTCGACGGCTGGGCCATGCTCGGCCGGCCCGACCTGCGCGCCGGTGAGGAGGCCCTGCGGCGCTGGATCGGCGCCGGTGCGCTGGTGCGGCCGCAGGGGGAGGGCGGCACCGTCGTCGTCGTGGCCGAGCCGACCCTGAGACCGGTGCAGGCGCTGGTGCGCTGGGACCCCACGGGGCATGCGGTGCGGGAGCTGTCCGAGCGGGCCGAGCTGGGCTTTCCGCCGGTGTCGCGGATGGCCGCCGTGTCCGGGCGGCCGACGGCACTCACCGAGTTCCTCGCGGCGGCTGAACTGCCGGGGGACGCTGAGGTGTTGGGCCCCGTACCGCTGCCGGTGACGGAGCTCGGCCGGCCCCGAAGACCAGGCGGTCCGCCGCCCGGCGAGCTCTGGGAGCGGGCTCTCGTACGGGTACCGCCCGGCTCGGGTGCCGCTCTCGCCGCCGCCCTCAAGTCCGCGCAGGCGGCCCGGCTCGCCAAGTCGGGACGCAGCGAGGCGGAGACGGTACGGATCCGGGTGGATCCGCCGGACATCGGCTGAGCGGGCTCGTGCGAAGGGCTCGTACGAAGAGGCTCGCACGAAGGGGCTTGCACGGAGAGGCTTGCGTGCAGCGGGCTTGCGGGCAGGGGGAGTTGGGTGTGGCACGGGCGCGTGCGTAGTGGTGCGGGCGGACGTGCCTGTGCCCCTGTCGTCAGTTCGACGACGGGGGCACAGGGTGGGCGCGAGCCCCTTGCAGCAGCGTCGGCGTTACTGCTGCGCGGGGGCTCGCGCGTACTGCGGGACTCAGCCGTTGCGTGGACCGGGGAACGCTCCGGGGCGGGCCTCGTCGCGCAGGTTCGGGCTTCCGGCCGTCGGCTGCGTCGGCATGGAACGGGCGGCGGGCACCTGCGGAAGCGGTGACGTGGTCACCGGTACCCCGCGCCCGGTCGTCGCCTCGGTGGCGCGCTCGGCCTCGGCGGCGGCCTGCGTGGTGGCCCGCCGAGCCCCGTACCTGCGGTGCACCGCCTGCTTGGTGACCCCGAGCGCCGAACCCACCGCGTCCCAGGAGAAGCCCAGGGAGCGGTCGAAGTCCACAGCGGCCGTGACCAGGGTCTCGACGCTGTCCCGCAGCTCCTGGGCGAGGCGGACGGTGGGCGCGGGCGCCCGTCCGTACACCACGAAGCCCGTGGAGGGTCCGGAGCGGCGCGGGCGGTAGACATTCCCCAACTGGGCGGTCAGGGTGCGCAGCGCGTCCACCTGCCGGCGGACCCGCTCGATGTCCCGCACCAGCAGATGCAGGCTGGCCCGGGCCTGGGCGTCGTGGGTTGCGTGGTCGGCCATGAACAAGCCTCTCGAACCGGCGTTGAAAAGGATCGGGCCGCAACTGCGGCCCGTTGTGGTCGACTCCAAGTGGTCAACTCTTTCTTGACCAACGCGCAACCTGTCGATGTGGTCACGGTGCAGGGGCGTATGCGCATATGCGCGGGGCGCGCGGTCGGTCGTACGCCCCTCGGGCGGCGGTAGACATGGACGTCCGGCGCGGATCAGGGGCGGCCCATAGACTGGACCGCTGCTCGTCATGTACCCCCGCCCGAGAGGCAGTCGCCCACCGATGAAGTTGGTCTTCGCAGGCACCCCCGAGGTCGCCGTTCCCGCCCTGGACGCCCTGATCGCCTCCGACCGGCACGAGGTTGCAGCGGTCGTCACCCGCCCCGACGCCCCCGCCGGGCGCGGCCGTCGCCTGGTCGCGAGTCCCGTCGCGCAGCGCGCCGAGGAGGCCGGGATCGAGGTGCTCAAGCCGCGCAAGCCGCGCGACGAGGACTTTCTGGCGCGGCTGCGTGAGATCGGGCCCGACTGCTGTCCGGTGGTGGCGTACGGGGCGTTGCTGCCCCGCGTCGCCCTCGATGTGCCCCGACGTGGCTGGGTGAACCTGCACTTCTCGCTGCTGCCCGCGTGGCGCGGGGCCGCGCCGGTGCAGCACTCGATCATGGCGGGCGACGAGATCACGGGGGCGTCCACGTTCCTGATCGAGGAGGGGCTCGACTCCGGTCCGCTGTACGGCACGGTCACCGAGTACGTACGGCACACCGACACCAGCGGCGACCTGCTGACCCGGCTCGCGTTCGCGGGCGCGGGGCTGCTGGCCGCGACGATGGACGGGATCGAGGACGGCGCCCTCGAGGCGGTGCCGCAGCCCGCCGACGGCATCACCCTCGCCCCGAAGATCAACGTCGAGGACGCCGAGATCGACTGGTCGGCGCCGGCGCTGCGGGTCGACCGGGTGGTGCGGGGCTGCACGCCGGCGCCCGGTGCGTGGACCATGTTCCGCGGTGAGCGGCTGAAGCTTGTCGCCGTGCGGCCGGTGGTGGAGCGTACGGATCTGGCGCCGGGGGCGCTGGACGCGGGCAAGAACAATGTGTACGTCGGTACGGGGTCGCACGGCGTCGAGCTGTTGTGGGTGCAGCCGCAGGGGAAGAAGCCGATGCGGGGGGCGGATTGGGCTCGTGGTGTGCGGATCGCCTCCGGCGAGGTTGTGGGTAAGTAGGTCGGCCCTTACTGGGCGGGGTTGGGTG
>NZ_JAAAHS010000101.1 GCF_009908195.1 Streptomyces boluensis
TCCCAGTCCCCCGACTCGGGCGGGGCCGCCGCCGTACGCATCTCGCGTACGGACTCCGCGCTCAGCACCCGCTCGTCGCCCCGCTCCAGGAAGACCGCGAACCGCGCCAAGTCTGCGGTGGTCGACCAGAGTTGTCCGGCCGGGGCCATCAGTCCGAGGTCCTCGACCGGCTCGTCGAGCAGCACGTCGGCCCAGGGGTGCACGGCGAGCCCGGCGGCGTGCAGCGCCTGCGGCTGCGCGCTGGTGCGGTGCAGGCCGAGCGGTTCGAGCACCTCGTCGCGGAGCACATCGGCCCAGGGCGCGCCCCGGAGCGCTTCGACCAGCGATCCGAGCAGGGTGTAGCCGGGGTTGGAGTAGTGGTGCCGCCGACCCACCGGGTGCCGGAACGGCTCCTCACCGAGTACGTCGGCGAGCTCGGGCCTGACGGTACCCGGCGTGCGCTCCCACCACGGCGAGGGTGCCTCCGCGGCCAACCCGCCGGTGTGTGCGAGCAGTTGGCCGACGGTCACTTCCCCGACGTCGGCGCGCGAGCCGGTGCCCGTACTCGTACCCGTACCCGGCAGGTGCTTGGCCAGCGGATCGGCGAAGTCGAGCACGCCCTCGTCCCGCAGCCGCATCACCAGGACCGCGGTGAACGTCTTGGTGAGGGAGCCGATGCGGTACTGGGTGTCGGCGTCGGGGAGCTGCCCTTCGACGGAACCCCGCGCTCCGTCCCAGACGACGTTCCCGTCCCGGACGACTGCGGCCACGACGGACGGCGCCCGCCCCTCGGACTGCGCCACCGCGATCCGGTGCAGCAGGGCCCTCCGGGTGGTGGGCAGCAGCTCCGCGTATCCGTGGTCGTCGGGGCGGGTCGGCGTGGGCGAGGCGGGCGAACCAGTACGAGTAGGCGTCATGCCCCCAGTCCACCGGTACGGCGCCACACAGTCGAGCCGATTTCGCCGTACGCGCGACGCCCTTCCCGTACCCGGGAAGCCCTCCCCGTACGCGCGAAGGCGGCACCGTACCCGCGAAGACGGCACCGGACGAGCGACATGTGGCAGCCCGCGTGGGCTCAGCCCGAGGCGTCCTCATCCGCGTCAGCGCCCTCATCCGTGTCCGCTCCCTCGGCCGCGTGCGGGAGCAGGGGGAAGAGTCGGGTGATGAGCGCCACCGGCAGGGCGCCCTCGGGCCGGGCCAGCGGGCGTTGTTCGCGGTCCTGGTACGGGGCGAGCGCCCGGCGGACGGTGTCCGCGACCCGGCGCATCTCCTCCGGCGTCAGATAGGCGACGGCGCTGAAGGCCTCCTCATGCCGCCATCCGGCGGGCGCCGCGTCCCGGCCGTCGAGCCAGCGCTGCCAGCTCTCGTCCTCAAGGCCGCGCGCCAGCTCGCCGAACCGCTCCTCGGCGGGCGCCTCGGCCTGAGCGTCGGCGGCGTCGCCCGCGAAGCTGAGTCGCTTCAACCGCCAGGGGCGAGCGCGGCCGCCACCGTGCGGGGCCTCCTCGATCCGTCCGTGACGGGCGAGCTGCCGCAGGTGGAACGAGCAGAGCCCGGAGCTGTACCCGAGCCTGGTCGCGGCCTCGGTCGCCGTGACCGTACCGACTTCCGCGAGCAGGTCGAGGAGGGCGGTACGGACATCGTGCTCGCGCAGCTCGTCGGCCGAACCCGCCCTACCCACCGGGGTGTTGGGGGCGGAACGGTCGGCAGAACCCTCGGCAGCGAGGTCATCTTCAGTCACTTTGCAAAGTCTGCTACTTTGCAAAGCACTTGGCAAGCGATCCGAGCCGCACCTGATGGGCATGTGCGCCACGCATGCCGCGTGCGGAAAGGGGAACCTCGATGTCCGTCAGCCACGACCACCCTCACCCCGTGGACCGTCGCGTCCGCCTGCAGGGCCGGCCCGTCGACACGTTCCCCGCCCTGCCACCGGAAGTGGACCGGGGTACTCCGCGCCGGATCACGGAGGTCGGCGAGGAGGTGCTGAACCGACCGTGCCGGGAGGTCACGGAGTTCGGCACTCCGGAGCTGTCGACCCTGATCGACGACATGTTCCGGACGATGTACGTCGCCGAAGGCGCAGGCCTCGCCGCCAACCAAGTCGGCGTCGACCTGCGGGTGTTCGTGTACGACTGCTCCGACGACGACGGCATCCGGCACGTCGGCCACATCGTCAACCCCGTACTGGAACTTCCCGGTCCGGGTGCTCGCCGCCTCGTCGACGACATGGAGGGCTGCCTCTCCGTACCCGGCGCCGGCCTGCCCGTCCCCCGTACCGACCAGGCGGTCGTGCGCGGACTCGACCAGGACGGCAACCCCCTAGTCGTAGAAGGAACCGGCTACTTCGCGCGCTGCCTCCAGCACGAGGCCGACCACCTCATCGGCCACCTCTACCTCGACCGGCTCGCCAAGCGGGACCGCAAGGAGGCGCTGCGGCAGATGGCGGACCGGCGCGAGGAGGTCTTCGCCCGACGCGAGCTCAAGGCGGAGCGCTTGGCCGCAAGGCCCTAGCCACGCCCTGATCCGAGGCGGCCCACGCCGATGAACTACCGGAGCGCACCGCGGAGTTGGCCCACTCGCCTACAAGCGCGGGTGCGCCCTCCTCTGCCCACAGCTAAGCCCACCCCACCCCCGCGCGACCGTCCCTACAGTCGGTCTCATGACAACGGTCACCACGCACAGCGTCGAATACCCGGCCGACGGCCTCACCATGATCAGCCACCTCGCACTCCCCGCCGGTACGGGCCGCCGCCCCGCAGTCCTGATCGGCCCCGAAGGGACAGGCCTGAACGACTTCCAGCGCCGCCGGGCCGACGCCCTCGCCGAACTGGGATACGTGGCGCTGGCCTTCGACATCAACGGCGGACGCTGGTTCACCGACATCGAGGAGATGCTGGCCCACGCGCTGCCCCTGCTCGCCGCCCCCGACCGGATGCGGGAGATCGGCCACGCCGCACTCGACGTCCTGCGCGCCGAACCCCGGACCGACCCCGACCGGATCGCCGCTGTCGGGTACGGCACCGGCGGCGCCATCGCGCTGGAACTCGGGCGCGACGGCGTCGACTTGCGGGCCATCGGCACGATCAACGCCCTGACCACCGGCCGCCCCGGCGAAGCGGCACGCATCCGTTGCCCCGTATGGGCCGGGGTCGGATCGGAGGACCCGATCATGCCCGCCGCGCAGCGGGACGCCTTCGCCGCCGAGATGCAGGAAGCGGGCGTCGACTGGCGCCTCGTGGTCTACGGCGGAGCCCAGCACGCCTTCCACCACCCGCCGGTCGACCAGGCCGTGCGCCCCGGCGTCGGCCACCACCCACTGCACGCGCAGCGGGCCTGGCGCGACATCGTCGAACTGCTCGCCGACTGCCTGCCCGTGACGGAGTGACCTTCAGCCCACCGAGCCCACCCCAGGTCGGCGAACGGCGATCAGTGGTCGGCGCGGCTGAGGCGCCTCACCACTGAAGGAGAGCCCCCGACGGCGACGATCACGTCTGCGCCATGTCCACAAACCGCGAGTAGTGGCCCTGGAAGGCGACAGTGATCGTGGCCGTGGGGCCGTTACGGTGCTTGCCGACGATGATGTCCGCCTCGCCCGCGCGGGGCGACTCCTTCTCGTACGCGTCCTCACGGTGGAGCAGGATGACCATGTCCGCGTCCTGCTCGATCGATCCGGATTCACGCAGGTCGGAGACCATCGGCTTCTTGTCCGTGCGCTGCTCGGGGCCACGGTTCAGCTGCGAGAGCGCGATCACCGGCAGCTCCAGCTCCTTGGCCAGGAGCTTCAGGTTTCGCGACATGTCCGAGACCTCCTGCTGACGGCTCTCGGAACGCTTGGAACCGCCGGACTGCATCAGCTGGAGATAGTCGATGACGACGAGCTTCAGGTCGCTGCGCTGCTTCAGGCGGCGGCACTTGGCTCGGATCTCCATCATCGACAGGTTCGGGGAGTCGTCGATGTAGAGCGGAGCGGCCGAGACATCCGGCATACGCCGGGCCAGCCGGGTCCAGTCCTCGTCGGTCATCGTGCCGGAACGCATGTGGTGCAGCGCCACCCGTGCCTCTGCCGACAGCAGACGCATCGCGATCTCGTTGCGCCCCATTTCGAGCGAGAAGATCACGCTCGGCAGGTTGTGCTGGATGGAACAGGCCCGCGCGAAGTCGAGCGCCAGCGTCGACTTACCCATGGCCGGACGCGCGGCAATGATGATCATCTGGCCCGGGTGCAGGCCGTTGGTGAGCTGGTCGAGGTCGGTGAAACCGGTCGGCACACCGGTCATCTCCCCCGAGCGCGAGCCGATCGCCTCGATCTCGTCGAGCGCGCCCTCCATGATGTCGCCGAGCGGAAGATAGTCCTCCGTCGTGCGCTGCTCGGTGACCGCGTAGATCTCCGCCTGGGCGCTGTTGACGATCTCGTCGACATCGCCGTCGGCCGCGTATCCCATCTGCGTGATGCGCGTGCCCGCCTCGACCAGGCGGCGCAGCACCGCGCGCTCATGGACGATCTCCGCGTAGTACTCGGCGTTCGCGGCGGTCGGGACCGTCTGGACCAGGGTGTGCAGATACGACGCGCCACCGACCTTGGTGATCTCGCCGCGCTTGGTGAGCTCGGCGGCCACGGTGATCGGGTCGGCCGGCTCGCCCTTGGCGTACAGATCGAGGATCGACTGGTAGATCGTCTCGTGCGCGGGCCGGTAGAAGTCGTGGCCCTTGAGCACCTCGACGACGTCGGCGATCGCGTCCTTGGAGAGCAGCATGCCGCCGAGCACGGACTGCTCGGCATCGAGGTCCTGCGGCGGTACCCGCTCGAAGGGGGTGCCACCGCCGTCCCATCCGTCGCCGCCTCGGTCCTGGTCGCCGTCGCGGCCGCGGCCGCCCTCCCGGCGCTGGCGGGTGACGGGCAGACGGTCACTGGGACCGCTGTCGGCCCAGGGGCCTTCCAAAGGCTCGGAAACACTCACCGGGCCACCTCCTCCCGTCCGCCGAGCGGACCTCGCCGTGCCTCCTCTTTCTACGGCACAGCACTGACAAACAAGAGGCCCAACTCCGCTTCTGTCGCGTTGGTTATGCGGGGGTTTCCGTGAGCGGAAAACGAGGCGGGCGCCGGACCACGGTAGGGCCGCGGGCACCGTCAGCCAATCTGGTTATCCACAGGCGCTGTGGATGACGGACCCATTGCTGTGGAGAACTCGCCGAAACCTGTGCACGGTCCGGTGGACAGCGCTGTGAACAAGCCCTCAGCCCCTCCGCCATACCCACCCTGACCTGCGCGTTCATCGCCCCCCGGCTGTGCATAGAAAAAAGTTTTGAAACGGGGGCAAGTTCCTGTCGAACAGCGCCACGAGACAGCCTGAGCCAACACACAAGTAAGGGTCGCTAGACCATTGCGTCTCTTACCTGTGGAAGATTACATTGGTGCCCATGACCCAGGCGCCCTCCACCCCCAAGGCCGTACGCAGACGGCACGACCGCGAGATCATCGCGCTCGCCGTTCCGGCCTTCGGAGCGCTGGTCGCCGAGCCGCTCTTCGTGATGGCCGACACCGCCATCGTCGGCCACCTCGGCACCGCCCAACTGGCCGGACTCGGCGTGGCCTCCGCCCTCCTGATGACCGGCGTCAGCATCTTCGTCTTCCTCGCGTACGCCACCACCGCGGCCGTCGCCCGCAGGGTCGGCGCCGGTGACATGCCGTCCGCGATCCGCCAGGGCATGGACGGCATCTGGCTCGCCCTCCTGATCGGCGTCGCCGTCGTCGCGGTCATCGTGCCCACCGCCCCCGCCGTCGTCGACCTCTTCGGCGCCTCCGCCACCGCCGCCCCGCACGCGATCACCTATCTGCGGATCTCCGCCCTGGGCATCCCGGCCATGCTCATCGTCCTCGCTGCCACCGGAGTGCTCCGCGGCCTGCAGGACACCAAGACCCCGCTCTACGTCGCCATCGCGGGCTTCGTCGCCAACGCCCTGCTCAACCTCGGCCTCGTCTACGGCGCCGGGCTCGGCATCGCCGGATCCGCCTGGGGCACGGCCATCGCCCAGATCGGCATGGCGGTCGCCTACCTCGTCGTCGTGGTCCGCGGCGCCCGACGGCACGGCGCCTCGCTGCGCCCCGACGCCGCCGGCATCCGCGCCTGCGCCCAGGCCGGAGCTCCACTCCTCGTCCGTACGCTCTCGCTGCGGGCGATCCTGATGATCGCCACCGCGGTCGCCGCCCGGCTCGGTGACGCCGATATCGCCGCCCACCAGATCATCCTGACCCTGTGGAGCCTGCTGGCCTTCGCCCTGGACGCCATCGCCATCGCCGGTCAGGCCATCATCGGCCGCTATCTGGGAGCGGGTGACACCCAGGGCGCCCGCGAAGCCTGCCGTCGCATGGTGCAGTGGGGCATCGCATCGGGCTTCGCGCTCGGGCTCCTGGTGGTGGCCGCCCGACCGGTGTTCCTCCCGCTGTTCACCAGCGACGCCAACGTGCAGGACGCGGCGTTCGCCGCGCTGCTCGTGGTGGCCGTATCGCAGCCGGTCTCCGGGATCGTCTTCGTCCTGGACGGCGTCCTGATGGGAGCGGGCGACGGCCCGTATCTCGCCTGGGCGATGCTCGCCACACTCGCGGTGTTCACTCCGGTCGCCCTCCTCGTACCCACCTTCGGTGGCGGCCTGACCGCGCTGTGGGGAGCGATGGCACTGATGATGTCGGTGCGCATGATCACCCTGTGGCTGCGGGCCCGCTCGGGCCGCTGGATCGTCACCGGCGCCACACGCTGACGCCCCCACCGCCGACCCTGTTTCACGTGAAACACGACCGCTTCACGTGAAACATGACCGCGCCGCACACCAACACCCCACCCCGGCAAGCCAGTCGACCACCACGGCAACCCCCGGACAAAGCACTGGGCCCGCCCCCCGAAGGGAGCGGGCCCAACACTCAGACTCAGCAGTGCCGAGTACGACGCTTACGCGGAGACGACCTCGACGTTGACCTTGGCGGCCACCTCGGGGTGCAGGCGCACGGACGTCTCGTGGGCGCCCAGCGTCTTGATCGGCGAGCCCAGCTCGACGCGACGCTTGTCGATCTTCGGGCCACCGGCAGCCTCGATCGCCGAAGCGACGTCAGCCGGGGTCACGGAACCGAAGAGACGACCGGCTTCGCCGGAGCGGACGGCAAGGCGAACCTTGACGGCCTCGAGCTGACCCTTGATCTGGGTGGCCTGCTCGATGGTCTGGATCTCGTGGATCTTGCGAGCGCGGCGGATCTGCGCCACGTCCTGCTCGCCACCCTTGGTCCAGCGGATCGCAAAGCGACGCGGGATCAGGTAGTTGCGAGCGTAGCCGTCCTTGACGTCAACGACGTCGCCAGCGGCACCGAGGCCAGAGACCTCGTGGGTGAGGATGATCTTCATGATTCGGTCACCCTTCCCTTATCGCGCGGTGGACGTGTAGGGCAGCAGCGCCATCTCACGGCTGTTCTTGACGGCCGTGGCGACGTCACGCTGGTGCTGCGTGCAGTTGCCGGTCACGCGGCGGGCACGGATCTTGCCGCGGTCGGAAATGAACTTCCGCAGCATGTTCGTGTCCTTGTAGTCCACGTACGTGACCTTGTCCTTGCAGAATGCGCAGACCTTCTTCTTAGGCTTGCGCACAGGCGGCTTCGCCATGGTGTTTCTCCTGTGTGATCAAGAAGTGTGGGTACGAAACCCGCCCTAGAAGGGGGGCTCGTCCGAGTAGCCGCCGCCGGAGCCGCCGGAGCTTCCGCCCCAGCCGCCACCGCCGCCACCCTGCTGGCCGCCACCGGCCGGCGCACCGGTCGCCCAGGGGTCGTCGGCGGGAGCACCGCCGCCGCCCTGCTGCTGACCGCCACCGGAGCTACCGCCCCAGTTGCCGCCGCCGCCCTGCTGGCCGCCGCCACCGCCGCCGCCGTAACCACCCTGGCCACCGCGACCACTGGTCTTGGTGACCTTGGCCGTGGCGTTCTTCAAGCTGGCGCCGACTTCCTCGACGTCGAGCTCGTAGACCGTGCGCTTGATGCCCTCACGGTCCTCGTAGGACCGCTGCTTCAGGCGACCCTGCACGACGACGCGCATGCCTCGCTGAAGCGACTCCGCGACGTTCTCCGCCGCCTGACGCCAGACCGAGCAGGTCAGGAACAGGCTTTCGCCGTCCTTCCACTCATTGGTCTGACGGTCGAAGGTGCGGGGAGTGGACGCGACACGGAACTTCGCGACCGCCGCACCGGAGGGGGTGAAGCGCAGCTCGGGGTCGTCGACAAGATTGCCGACGACCGTGATGACGGTCTCGCCTGCCATGGGGGTACCTCTCGGCGGGTTGCTGCTGGCTGCTTGCTGCTACTCGATTCCCGAGCGCTCTGAGCTGAAAGCTCAGTGCATCTCGGGACGGAGGACCTTGGTCCGGAGGACCGACTCGTTCAGGTTCATCTGGCGGTCGAGCTCCTTGACGACCGCAGGCTCGGCCTGCAGGTCGATGACCGAGTAGATGCCCTCGGGCTTCTTCTTGATCTCGTACGAGAGACGACGACGGCCCCAGGTGTCGACCTTCTCGACCTTTCCGTTGGCCTCACGGACAACAGAAAGGAAGTTCTCGATCAGCGGGGAGACAGCGCGCTCCTCGAGATCGGGGTCGAGGATGACCATCACTTCGTAGTGACGCATGTGGAACCCACCTCCTTTGGACTCAGCGGCCACGGTCGTTCCGTGGCAGGAGGGTCGTGATGCGTACGCAACGGTATCGGCCGCCACTGACAATCGGCTCCCGCGAGCGGGGCTGAGGCTGTGGTGGGCAGACACCGGTGCAGACGGTAAAGAGTACCCGCACGTCGGCTTCCGGTTGAAATCCGGCGGTCAGGGGCCGCACTCTGTACACATCGGGTGTCTAAGGCGCTACGATGCGCCGCTCTTGCCAGGAGGTGCCCCATGGCACAGGCAATGCGACCCAACACGGGGACGTCGCTGTTCGCCACGGACGGAAAGCCGCATCCCCTCCAGGACACGCTTCTCACGGTGACCCTCGTACTCGGCTTCACGGCGTTCGTCACGGCGATGTTCCATAACCTGCACCTGCTCAGTTCCTGGGCGGGACTCGTGGGGATCATCACGGGCGCGTACGGACAGTTCGTGTCCGAGACCACCAGGGAGCGGTTCTTGCTGATCGTGGGCCTGGGGGCCTCGGCGGTCGGCTTCTTCCTGGGAATGGCCCATGGCGGCCTCTTCGGGGGACTGCTCGGCTGACCCCTGTAGCCGCCCGCGAACCTCGTGGCTGTCCGGGAGAAAGAGCCCCGGACAGCTCCTCCCCGCATACGGCCAGTCAGGGCGCTCCCCGGGCGCAGTAGGCTTCGGCGCGTGAGCCGGAAGCCCCTGCCCCATGGGGACACACCAGCCGAGGAGCGCCCCAGCATGAGCCTGACCCTGCGGACCATCAGCCGTGAGCAGCATCTGGCATATATCCAGAGCCTGCCCTCGGCTAGCCACTGCCAGGTCCCGGCGTGGGCTGATGTGAAGAACGAATGGCGCTCCGAGTGCCTGGGCTGGTTCGACAAGAGCGACGAGTTGGTCGGCGTCGGCCTGGTGCTCTACCGCCAACTGCCCAAGATCAAGCGGTACTTGGCGTACCTGCCCGAGGGCCCGGTCATCAACTGGCATGCGCCGAACCTCGAGGACTGGCTGAACCCGATGCTGGCGCATCTGAAGCAGCAGGGCGCGTTCTCCGTGAAGATGGGCCCGCCCGTGGTGATCCGGCGCTGGGAGGCGCCGACCATCAAGAAGGGCATCCAGGACCCGGACGTCAAGCGCCTGCGGGACATCGAGGCCGATGTCATCGAGCCGCGCGCCTTCGAGGTCTCCGACCGGCTGCGCAAGCTCGGTTGGCAGCAGGGCGAGGACGGCGGCGCCGGCTTCGGTGACGTACAGCCGCGGTACGTGTTCCAGGTGCCGCTGGCCAACCGTTCCCTCGACGATGTGCAGAAGAGTTTCAACCAGCTCTGGCGGCGCAACATCAAGAAGGCCGACAAGGCCGGCGTCGAGGTCGTCCAGGGCGGCTACGACGACCTGCCCGCCTGGCAGGAGCTGTACGAGGTCACCGCCGAGCGCGACCGGTTCCGTCCGCGTCCGCTCAGTTACTTCCAGCGGCAGTGGAAGGCCCTCAATGCCGAGGACCCCAACCGCATGCGGCTGTACATCGCCAAGCACGAGGGCGAGCCCCTGGCCGCGGCCACGATGCTGACCGTCGGCAGCCACGTCTGGTACTCGTACGGCGCCTCCGTGAACCACAAGCGCGAGGTCCGGCCGTCCAACGCCATGCAGTGGCGGATGCTCCGCGACGCGTACGCGCTCGGTGCGAGCGTCTACGACCTGCGCGGTATCTCCGACACCCTGGACGAGTCGGACCACCTCTTCGGTCTGATCCAGTTCAAGGTGGGCACCGGCGGCGAGGCCGTCGAGTACATCGGCGAGTGGGACTTCCCGCTGAACAAGGTGCTGCACAAGGCGCTCGAGATCTACATGTCGAAGCGCTGACCGAGCACAATCACCTCCACACCCCAAGACAGACGGCAGACACAAGAAGGGTTCCGGGACCGTCCATGGCGCTCACGCTCTACGTCGACACCGCGCGCTGGCGGGCACATCACAAGCAGGTGCTCGAACAGTTCCCGGGAATCGTGCCTGTCTGTAAGGGCAACGGTTACGGCTTCGGTCACGAGCGGCTCGCCGACGAGGCGACCCGCTTCGGCTCCGACATGCTGGCCGTCGGGACGACCTACGAAGCGGCCCGTATCAAGGACTGGTTCAGCGGCGACCTGCTGGTGCTCACGCCGTTCCGCCGGGGGGAGGAGCCCGTTCCGCTGCCCGACCGGGTGATCCGTTCGGTCTCCTCCGTGGAGGGTGTGCACGGTCTTGTGGGCGCCCGGGTCGTCATCGAGGTCATGAGCTCGATGAAGCGGCACGGCGTCACCGAGCAGGAACTCGCCTACCTGCACGCCGCCATAGAGGATGTCCGCCTGGAGGGCTTCGGCATCCACCTGCCGCTCGACCGCACCGACGGCTCGGACGCCGTCGAGGAGGTCATCGGCTGGATGGACCGGCTGCGCGCGGCCCGGCTTCCGCTGCACACCATGTTCGTGAGCCACCTCTCCGGGCAGGAACTGGCCCGGCTGCAGCAGCAGTTCCCGCAGACCCGCTTCCGCGTCCGGATCGGTACGCGGCTCTGGCTGGGCGACCACGACGCGACCGAGTACCGCGGCTCCGTCCTCGACGTGACGCGCGTGGCCAAGGGCGACCGTTTTGGTTACCGGCAGCAGAAGGCAGCCTCCGACGGCTATCTGGTCGTCGTGGCGGGCGGTACGTCGCACGGCGTGGGCCTGGAGGCGCCGAAGGCGCTGCACGGCGTCATGCCGCGCGCCAAGGGCGTGGCCCGCGCGGGCCTCGCGTCGGTGAACCGGAACCTGGCGCCGTTCGTCTGGGCGGGCAAGCAGCGGTGGTTCGCGGAGCCGCCGCACATGCAGGTGTCGATCCTGTTCGTCCCGTCGGACTCCCCGGAGCCGAAGGTCGGCGAGGAGCTGGTGGCCCATCTGCGGCACACCACGACCCAGTTCGACCGCCTGGTCGATCACTGACGCATCCAACAAGGAACAGGGCCGGCCGCGAACTCCGCGGCCGGCCCTTTCCGTTGTGCCCCTCGTGCTTCCTCAATCGCGCCTCGCTCAGGGCGAGACGCCGCTCGCCGCACCCCTCGCGCCCACCGTGCGTGCGGTCCCGCCCACCGCGGTCCCTTCCGTGCCCCAGGCGACGTACGTGCCGGTGCCGGTCGGTGGCGTAGCGGCGTGCCGTGGTGGGTGGGCGGCCTGGCCCAGGACGTGGACGTCGGGCGCGCGGTCGAGGACGCCGCCCGAGGGGTCGTCGGAGCCGTCCCGGCGCACCACGTCCCGCTCGGGCATGAGGATGTCCCGGACGACCACCGCGCACAGGTAGAGCGTGCCCATCAGGTGGATCACGACGGCGAGTTGGTAGCCCTCCTGCGGCAGGCCCTGGTGCTTGTCGCCGCTGGTCGTGTACGCGAGGTACAGCCAGATCCCGAGGAAGTACATGACCTCGCAGGCCTGCCAGATCAGGAAGTCCCGCCAGCGCGGCCGGGCGAGCGCCGCGAGCGGGATCAGCCAGAGCACGTACTGCGGTGAGTAGACCTTGTTCGTGAGGATGAACGCGGCGACTACGAGCAGCGCGAGCTGGGCGAAGCGCGGCCTGCGCGGGGCCGTGAGCGCGAGCGCCGCGACACCGAGACAGGCGAGGGCCATCAGCGCGGTCGCGAGGGTGTTGACCGTGTCGGTGTCGAGCGCCCCGTAGCGCTGCTGGAGGACCAGCCAGAAGGAGCCGAAGTCGACGCCGCGCTCCTGGCTGAAGGTGTAGAACTTCTTCCACCCCTCGGGCGCAAGCAGCATCACTGGCAGATTGACCATGAGCCACGAGCCCGCCGTGCTCGCCGTCGCGGCCGCGAACTCCCGCCATTTCCCTGCCCGCCAGCACAGCACGAGTAGTGGTCCGAGCAGCAGGACGGGGTACAGCTTGGCGGCGGTGGCCAGGCCGAGCAGCACACCGAAGGCGACCGCCCGCCCGCGCGACCACATCAGCATGGCGGCGGCCGTGAGGGCGATCGCGAGCAGGTCCCAGTTGATCGTCGCGGTGAGCGCGAAGGCGGGCGCGAGCGCGACGAAGAGGCCGTCCCAGGGGCGGCGCCGGTGGGTGCGCGCGACACAGACCGCGATGACGGCGGCGCAGACCATCAGCATTCCGGCGTTGACGAGCCAGTAGATCTGCTCGCGGTCCTGGATGGTGCCGCCGTCGGGCACGACCCAGGAGGCGACCTCCATGAACACCCCGGTCAGGACCGGGTATTCGAGGTACTCCATATCGCCGCTGAGCTTGTCGAAGTACGGCACCAGACCGTCGGAGAAGCCCCGTCCGGCGAAGAGGTGGGGGATGTCCGAGTAGCAGGCGTGCGTGTACTGGGAGCTGGCCCCGAAGAACCAGGCGCCGTTGTAGCAGGGCAGCTTCTGCACCATGCCGAGCGCGAACATCCCGATGGCGACCAGCGCGATGACGCGTACGGGGGTCCACCAGCCCGTGCCGAGCAGCGCCCGGCGGCCGAGCGGGCCACCGATCAACTCGCTGCCGTTCCTGGCCACTTCGTCCTGTCTGGTCGGCAGCACCGGCTCGGCGGGCTCCGTCTGCTTCGAGAGCTCCGCCTGCTTCGACAGTTCCGTGGGCTGCGAGTGCTGCGCGCTCGGGTCCGGGCTCGTGCTGCTCGTCATGGACTCATCCTGCCGTACGAGTCTGAGCGCACGACGAGGGCCGCCGCACCCGGTGGGTGCGACGGCCCTCGTTTCACGTGAAACACGCGACCACGGTGGCGTGGAACGCGACGGGGGGGCGGCTAGCCCGTCGGCCCGCCGAACCATCCGCCTCCGCCGCCTCCGTTGCCATTGCCCCCTGAGGGTGGCTCCGGGGTGGTGGTCTCGCCGCCGGTGGTGCCGCCGTCGGCTCCGCCGGTGTCCGTACCGCCGTCGGTGGTCCCGCCGTTCTCCTTGCACTTCAAGTCGAACGGGTCGCAGGTCTCGCCGGGACTCGGTTCACCGCTGGGCGAGCCCGAGGGGTTCGGGCCCGTGGGCGTCGGGGTCGCGCTGTCCTCCGGGTCCGCGGTCTCGGTCGGCGAGGGCGACGGGCTCGGGGCCTCGCCGACGATGTCGCCGATCTCCTCGGCCGCCGGGAAGGCTTCCGGAGTGACGCCCTTCATGGCGCCCTCCATGTAGTCCTTCCAGATCTGCGCCGGGATGTCGCCACCGTGGATGGACGGCACGCCACCGGTCCCGTTCATGGAGAGCAGCTCGCCCTCCTTGGGGTCCGTACGGAACAGGGTGACCGCGGTCGACAGCTCCCGGGTGTAGCCGACGAACCAGGCCGACTTGTTCTTGTCGGTGGTGCCGGTCTTGCCCGCCACGGGGAAGCCGATGTCCGCGACCTTCTTGCCCGTGCCGTTCTTCACCACGTTCTGCAGCACGTCGGTGATGTTGTTGGCGACGTTCGCGTCCATCGCCGACTTGCGCTTGGGCTTCTCGAAGCCGGGGAGGACTTCCTGCTGGTCGTTCTCGCTCTTGACGACCTTGGTCACGGAGTACGGCTCGAAGTGCGCACCCTCATTGGCGAAGGTGCCGTACGAGTCGGCCATGCGGATCGCGCTGGGCGTCGACGTACCGAGGGAGAACGAGGCGTTGCCCAGGTTCCCCTTGTCGAAGCTCTCCTCCAGGATGCCGGTGTTCGCGGCGAGGTCCCGGGTCTTGGAGAGGCCGACGTCGATGCCGAGCTGCACGAACGGGGTGTTGATGGACTGCTCCATCGCCTTGCGGAGCGTGACCTTGCCCCACATCCGGTCGCTCTCGTTCTTCTGCCGGAACGGCTGACCCTGGGCGTCCTTGATCGGGTCGCCGTTCTGGTCGTTGATGATCAGTTGGTCGTTGCCGTTGTAGAGGCTCTCCGGCGAGATGGCCTGGCCGTCGTTCTTCACGGTGCCGTCCTGCATGGCGGCAGCGAGGACGTACGGCTTCCAGGTCGAACCGACGGGCACACCACGGGTGTTGGCGTTGTTGGTGTAGTGCCCCTCGTCGAAGCCGTTGCCGCCGTACAGCGCGACGATGGCCCCGCTCTTCGGGTCGACGGACGCGCCACCGAACTGGACGTTCTTGTCCGTCTTCGGCCGCTTCTTGTCGTCGAGGAAGGCCTTCTTGGTCCGCTGGACGGCCTTCTCCATCTCCTTGACCTTGTTCTTGTCGAAGGTCGTGTAGATCCGGTAGCCGCCCTTCTCCAGCTCCTCGGCGGGGATCTTCAGCTTGGTGGCCACGTAGTCCTTGGCCGTGTCGACGAGGTAGCCGGTCTGGCCGGCCAGCGTCGACTTCTGCTTGATGGGCTTGGGGAACGGGCCGGCCTTGTCACGCTTGGCCTGCGTCAGGTTCCCGGTCTCCACCCTGCGGTCGAGGATCCACTCCCAACGGGCCTTCAGGCGCTTGGTGTTGGCCTTGGCCGTGGCGTTGGCGCCGACACCGCCGTCGGGGCTGTAGAGGTTCGGGCCCTTGAGGACACCGGCGAGGAAGGCGCTCTCCTCCATGGAGAGCTTCTCCGAGTCCTTGCCGAAGTAGGCCTGGGACGCCGCCTGGATGCCGTACGCGTTGCGGCCGTAGTACGCGGAGTTCAGATAGCCGGCGAGGACGTCGTCCTTCTCCATCTCCGCGCCGACCTTTATGGAGATGAAGAGTTCGCGTGCCTTACGCGTGAGGGTCTGGCTCTGGTCCAGGTAGGTGTTCTTCACGAACTGCTGGGTGATCGTCGAACCACCCTGCGTCTCCCCGCCCTTCGCCATGTTCACGACGGCACGGGCGATACCCATCGGGTCGACGCCTTTGTCGTTATAGAACGTGGCGTTCTCCGCGGACACCACCGACCAGCGCATATCCGGCGGAATGCGGTCGATACCGACCACCTGGCGGTTCTTCTCGCCGCCCGTGGCCGCCATCTGCGTGCCGTCGGACCAGTAGAAGACGTTGGTCTGCGCCGAGGCGACATCCTGCGCCTTCGGCATGCCCACCATGGCGTACGCGATACCCGCCGCCGCCATCAGAAGCCCGCAGAAGCCGATGAACGTACCCGTGACCTGCTTCCAGGACGGCACGAACTTGCGCCAGCCGGCCTTGCCGGACCGCGGGTAGTCGATCAGCCTCCTCTTGCCGGGCCTGCCCGGCGGCTCGGCGCCACGCCCCCGGCCACGGCCCGGACCACCAGGGCCGGGACCGCCGGGACCGCCGCCACCGCGGCGTCCACCGCCAGCGGCGCCCGCGGCACCACCACGACCGGCCCCCTCGGCGGCGCGACGACGGCCGCCCCCGGAGGCGCTGCGTTGTGCTGCGCGCCGGGCCGCGGCGCGACCCTCGTACGGCGGTTCCCCACCGGCAGCGAACGAGTCGGGCGACTCGTACGAACCGGAAGCGGAACCTGTGGCATCGCGCGGTGCTGCGCGCCGACCGGAGGACCCGGTGACGCCGCGCCTGACCGCGGCACGTCCGCCGCCCTGCGACTGGGGCGGTTTGCGACGGTGCTCGCTCATCGAACGACTACTCCTCGGGCAGGCGCGTAGCGCGCCTGGAAGCGGCAGGTGATTTCCGGTCCCCCCGAAGTGCGGACGCGCCCATGGCAAGGCCCGACCGCACTGCACCGAGGACGGGGACGCGCATGAGCGCCTCGTGGTTCCCGGTGGTCTGCATGCCGCACACACTACGCACCGTCAAAACCCACCTAGAGCTGAAGTTCACCCCAAATCAGGCAACTTGCTTCCTACGAATCAGTGATGTGACGCCGTTCACCGTGCCCCCACTTGTCGATGTTGAAGGGCCGTTCTATCGTCGTGATGTATCGACTCGATACATCAGCTCGACATAAAGAGCCGGCGAGAGGAGGGCGAACGGTGAGCAGACGCTCCGGCATCCTCGAGTTCGCCGTCCTGGGCCTGCTGCGTGAGTCCCCGATGCACGGTTACGAGCTGCGCAAGCGGCTCAACACCTCGCTCGGCGTCTTCCGCGCCTTCAGCTACGGGTCGCTGTACCCCTGCCTCAAGACACTGGTCGCCTGCGGCTGGCTGATCGAGGAGCCGGGCAACACACCGGAGGACCCCCTCGCCGCGCCCCTGTCCGGCCGCCGCGCCAAGATCGTCTACAGGTTGACGGCGGAAGGAAAGGAACACTTCGAGGAGCTCCTCGCCCAGACCGGCCCGGACGCCTACGAGGACGAGCACTTCGCCGCCCGCTTCGCCTTCTTCGGACAGACCTCGCGGGACGTACGTATGCGGGTGCTCGAAGGCCGCAGGAGTCGACTCGAGGAGCGCCTCGAGAAGATGCGGGCCTCCTTCGCCAGGACGCGTGAGCGTCTTGACGACTACACCCTTGAGCTCCAGCGGCACGGCATGGAGTCCGTGGAGCGCGAAGTGCGCTGGCTGAACGAGCTCATCGAGAGCGAGCGGGCGGGGCGCGACCAGCAGCGGTCGACCCCGGACGGCTCGGCTCAGCAGGACACATCTGGAATGACGGGCGGCCTGCCCCGGAACCGGGACAGCACCCGGCCGGATCCGTCCGACGACACCGACAAGTGAGGTCCCGCGTTCTGCGGGGCCTCATCGAGAACAAACAGGGAGCAACCGGAATGGGTTCGGTTCGCGTAGCCATCGTCGGCGTAGGCAACTGCGCCGCCTCGCTGGTGCAGGGCGTCGAGTACTACAAGGACGCCGACCCGGCGTCCCGGGTCCCGGGTCTGATGCACGTCCAGTTCGGCGACTACCACGTGCGCGACATCGAGTTCGTCGCCGCGTTCGACGTCGACGCGAAGAAGGTCGGCCTCGACCTCTCGGACGCCATCGGCGCCAGCGAGAACAACACCATCAAGATCTGCGACGTGCCGAACGCCGGCGTCCAGGTCCAGCGCGGTCACACCTACGACGGTCTGGGCAAGTACTACCGCCAGACCATCGAGGAGTCCGCCGAGGCGCCCGTCGACATCGTCCAGACGCTCAAGGACAAGCAGGTCGACGTACTCGTCTGCTACCTGCCCGTGGGCTCCGAGGACGCGGCGAAGTACTACGCGCAGTGCGCCATCGACGCCAAGGTCGGCTTCGTCAACGCGCTCCCGGTCTTCATCGCCGGCACCAAGGAGTGGGCGGACAAGTTCACCGCGGCCGGCGTCCCGATCGTCGGTGACGACATCAAGTCGCAGGTCGGCGCCACCATCACGCACCGCGTCATGGCGAAGCTGTTCGAGGACCGGGGCGTCATCCTGGACCGCACGATGCAGCTGAACGTCGGCGGCAACATGGACTTCAAGAACATGCTCGAGCGTGAGCGCCTGGAGTCCAAGAAGATCTCCAAGACGCAGGCCGTCACCTCGCAGATCCGCGACCGCGAGCTCGGCGAGGACAACGTCCACATCGGCCCGTCCGACTACGTCGCCTGGCTCGACGACCGCAAGTGGGCGTACGTCCGCCTCGAAGGCCGCGCCTTCGGCGACGTCCCGCTGAACCTGGAGTACAAGCTCGAGGTCTGGGACTCCCCGAACTCGGCCGGCGTCATCATCGACGCCCTGCGCGCCGCCAAGATCGCCAAGGACCGCGGCATCGGCGGCCCGATCCTGTCGGCGTCCTCGTACTTCATGAAGTCCCCGCCGGTTCAGTACTTCGACGACGAGGCCCGCGTGAACGTCGAGAAGTTCATCAACGGCGAGGTCGAGCGCTGAGCGCCGGTCCCTCCGCTGCCTTACGCGTCCCGGGCTCACCCCCAAGGCGCACAGGTTCCTTGATCGCAGGCCCCCGGGAAATCCCCCCGGGGGCCTGCGTGCTGTGTGACTCTTGGTGCCATGGCCGTCGTACGTGATCTGCGCGTACTCCTGCGCTTCCGGGACTTCCGGCGCCTGCTCGCGGTGCGCCTGCTCTCCCAGGCCGCCGACGGGGTCTACCAGGTGGCGCTCGCCACCCACGTCGTCTTCTCCCCGGAGAAGCAGACCTCGCCCGCCGCCATCGCCTCCGCCATGGCGGTCCTGCTCCTTCCGTACTCCCTCGTCGGCCCGTTCGCGGGCGTCCTCCTCGACCGCTGGCCCCGACGGCAGGTTTTTCTGTACGGCAATCTGCTGCGCGCGACGCTGGCCTGCGCCACCGCGCTGCTGATCCTGGGCGAGGTGACGGACGCGCTCTTCTACGCCTCGGCCCTCTGCGTCACGGCCGTCAACCGCTTCGTCCTCGCCGGGCTCTCCGCCGCCCTGCCCCGGGTCGTGGACAGCGAACGCCTGGTCGTCGCCAACTCCCTTTCCCCCACGGCCGGAACGCTCGCCGCGACCGCGGGCGGCGGGCTCGCCTTCGTCGTCCGGCTGGCGGGCCCGGACTCCGACGCCCTGGTCGTCCTGGTCGGCGCCGCCCTCTACCTCTGCTCGGCGCTCGTCACCCTGCGCTTCCCGCGCGACCTGCTCGGCCCACGGCCTGACGCCCTGCAGCCCCAGCTCGGCGCGGCGCTCACCTCCACGGCCCGAGGCCTGGTGGACGGCATCCGCCACCTCGCCGCGCCTGAACGCCGCCCCGCCGCAAGGGCGCTCGGCGCGATGACCCTGATGCGCTTCTGCTACGGCGCGCAGCTCGTGATGGTGCTGATGCTCTGCCGGTACGCCTGGTCGTCACGCGAGACGGACGGGCTCGCGCTGCTCGCGCTGGCCGTCGGGTTCTCCGGCGCGGGCTTCTTCGCCGCCGCCGTGCTGACCCCCAAGGCCGCCGAGCGGTTCGGTTCCGGCGGCTGGATCGCGGTGTGCGCGGGCACGGCGGCGGTTCTCGTGCCGGCTCTCGGGCTGCCGTTCGCGCCGGTCCCGACCCTGATCGCCGCGTTCGTCCTGGGCCTGGTCACCCAGGGCGCGAAGATCGCCACGGACACGGCGATCCAGTCCACGGTGGACGACGCCTTCCGTGGCCGGATCTTCTCCGTTTACGACGTGCTGTTCAACGTCGCCTTCGTGGGCGCCGCCGCGGTAGCCGCCCTGATGCTGCCGCCGGACGGTCGATCGGTCCTTCTGGTGCTCTCAATTGCCTTGCTCTACGCGGCGATTGCTATCGCTATGCACCGAAGTGCCCCTCAGTAAGTGTCACATCAATGACACAACGGCTCCCTGAACTTCTGTGATGTCAGTGGGGCCCTATAGCTTTCATGCGTCAACTACGCGCCAACGCACCTGAGTTCCAGGGGGACCCCCAAGTGACCAAGACCATCAAGAACGTGGCCCTCATCGTCGTCGGCCTGATCGTCATCGGCGGCGGCTGGATAGCCAGCCGCGACGACGCCCAGGCCGCCGAGGTCGGCAGCTGCATGAGCCTCGGTGACGCGAGCAGCTCCACCGACCCGGACCTCGAGGTGGTGGACTGTGGCGACTCCAAGGCGAAGTACAAGGTCGCCGAGAAGAAGGACGGCGCCACCGGCGGCTGCGACCGCACCAAGTACTCCGAGTACACGCAGAGCGGCGACGGTGACTCCTTCACCCTCTGCCTGGAGGACTACAAGAAGTAGGCGACTCGGCCGACTTGCTCGGCAGGCGCTGTTTCACGTGAAACAGCGCGCCGAGGGCTTGCACGCAGCGGGGGCCGTGTTTCACGTGAAACACGGCCCCCGCTCTCGTATGTCCGGGCACTCAGCCCTGCCGTACACGAGGGTGCTCATCCCTCCCGTACGGGCCTCTCAGACCTGCGCGGCCCACCACTCCTTGAGCTCGGCGACCGCCGCGTCCCGCTCCATCGGCCCGTTCTCCAGCCGGAGTTCGAGCAGGAACTTGTACGCCTGGCCGATCACCGGGCCGGGGCCCACGCTCAGGATCTCCATGATCTCGTTGCCGTCGAGGGCGGGGCGGATCGCGTCCAGCTCCTCCTGCTCCTGCAGCCGCTCGATCCGCTCCTCCAGGCCGTCGTAGGCCCGGGACAGCGCGTTCGCCTTCCGCTTGTTGCGCGTCGTGCAGTCGGAGCGGGTGAGCTTGTGCAGCCGGGAGAGCAGCGGGCCACCGTCACGCACGTAGCGCCGCACCGCGGAGTCCGTCCACTCGCCCGTGCCGTACCCGTGGAACCGCAGGTGCAGCTCGACCAGGCGCGAGACGTCCTTCACCAGCTCGTTGGAGTACTTGAGCGCGGTCATCCGCTTCTTCGTCATCTTGGCGCCGACCACCTCGTGGTGGTGGAAGGAGACCCGCCCGTCCGACTCGAAGCGCCGCGTCTTCGGCTTGCCGATGTCGTGCAGCAGCGCCGCGAGCCGCAGCGTGAGGTCGGGACCGTTCTCCTCCAGCTCGATCGCCTGCTCCAGAACGATCAACGAGTGCTCGTAGACGTCCTTGTGCCGGTGGTGCTCGTCACTCTCCAGGCGCAGGGCCGGCAGCTCGGGCAGGACATGGTCGGCAAGGCCGGTGTCGACGAGCAGCGCGAGGCCCTTGCGCGGGTAGGCGGACAGCAGCAGCTTGTTGAGCTCGTCCCTGACCCGCTCGGCCGAGACGATCTCGATCCGCTCCGACATCGCGGTCATCGCCGCGACCACATCGGGCGCCACCTCGAAGTCGAGCTGCGCGGCGAACCTGGCGGCACGCATCATGCGCAGCGGGTCGTCCGAGAAGGACTCCTCGGGGGTGTTGGGAGTGCGCAGCACCCGCGCCGCGAGGTCCTCGAGGCCGCCGTGCGGGTCGATGAACTCCTTCTCGGGGAGCGCCACGGCCATCGCGTTCACGGTGAAGTCGCGGCGCACGAGGTCCTGCTCGATGGAGTCGCCGTACGACACCTCGGGCTTGCGCGAGGTCCGGTCGTACGCCTCGGAGCGGTACGTGGTGACCTCGATCTGGAAGTGCTGATCGGAGTCGTCGACGCGGGCGTGCTTCTGGCAGCCCACCGTGCCGAAGGCGATCCCGACCTCCCAGACCGAGTCGGCCCAGGGCCGGACGATCTTCAGTACGTCCTCGGGGCGGGCGTCGGTCGTGAAGTCCAGGTCATTACCGAGCCGGCCGAGCAGCGCGTCCCTGACCGAGCCGCCGACCAGGGCGAGCGAGAACCCGGCGGCCCGGAAGCGGCGGGCGAGTTCATCGGCGACGGGGGACACGCGCAGCAGCTCACTCACCGCTCGGCGCTGCACCTGGCTCAGGGCACTGGGGTTGTCTTCATTGGCGTTCGGCACAACAGAAAAGAGTACGTGGCCTGCGCAGTCCCGGCC
>NZ_JAAAHS010000102.1 GCF_009908195.1 Streptomyces boluensis
TCACCACCCCGGTCACCGCCGAGCTCGTACGCGGCGCTCTCGACCTGGAACCCACCACGCGCGGAGTGCTGCCGCACCGGCTGCCCGCACGCGCCCGGAAGCAGATCCCCGACGGCCAGCTGGCCATGGCCGAGGCCCAGCCCTCCGGCGTACGGCTCGCCTTCCGCACCCGCGCCACCACCGTCGCGCTCGACACCGTGCCCACCAAGCGGGCCTACCTCGGCGCCCTGGGAGCGGCCCCGGCGGACGGCGTGTACGACCTGCTCGTCGACGGCCGCCTGGCCGCACAGGCCACGGTGCCCGGCGGCAACCTGCTGACCATCGACATGGCCACCCAGTCCTACGAGTTCAGCGAGGGCGAGCCCGGCACCGCCCGCTTCACGGACCTGCCCGAGGGCGACAAGGCCGTCGAGATCTGGCTGCCGCACACCGAACAGACCGAACTCGTCGCCCTGCGCACCGACGCCCCCGTCGAACCGGTGGCGGACAGCGGCCGCAAGGTGTGGCTGCACCACGGCAGTTCGATCAGCCACGGTTCCAACGCCACGCACCCGACCGGCACTTGGCCTGCGCTCGCCGCCACGCGCGCGGGCGTGGAGCTGATCAACCTGGGCTTCGGCGGCGGCGCGCTGCTCGACCCGTTCACCGCGCGTGCGCTCCGTGACACCCCCGCCGACCTGATCAGCGTCAAGCTCGGGATCAACATCGTGAACGCCGACCTGATGCGGCTGCGCGCCTTCGGTCCTGCCGTGCACGGTTTCCTCGACACCATCCGCGAGGGGCACCCCACGACGCCGCTGCTCGTCGTCTCGCCTGTGCTCTGCCCCGTGCACGAGGACACTCCGGGCCCGCTGGCCCCGGACTTCGACGGCGGCGCGGTGCGTTTCAAGGCCACCGGCGACCCGGCCGAGGTCGCCACGGGCCGCCTCACCCTGAACGTGATCCGGGACGAACTGGCCCGCCTCGTGGAACAGCGCGCCGCCGACGACCCGCACCTGCACCACCTCGACGGCCGCGCCCTGTACGGAGAGGCCGACCACGCCGAGTTCCCGCTCCCCGACGCGGTCCACCCGAGCGCGGAGGGCCACGTACGCATCGCGGAGCGGTTCGCCGCGCTGGCCTTCGGCGCGGAGGGGGCGTTCGCCGCGGCCGGTTGAGCGGGTGGGGCGATCGGGCGAGGGGCGTGCGGGGTCGGTGAGCGTCTCCGAGTAACGCGTAAAGCGACGCGTAAAGCGACGCGTGAAGCGACGCGTGAAGAAGCGGGCGCGCACCGGAAAGTGACCCCGCGCGCCCGGCGCGCGAGCCGAAGGCCGCGCAACCGTCCGCCCGCCGGGCCGCGCCCCCATCCCGGTTCCCCGGGGTCCGCGGTAACCCGTCACAATGGAGCACGCAGCACCCCGAATCCCCCGACAGCAAGCAGTGGAGGAAGTGCCATGGCACAGGTCGAAGCCGTGACCGAGCGGATCATCACGGCGGACCCGGACGATGTCTTCGACGCACTCGCCGACTACAAGGGCACGCGTCCGAAGGTGCTGCCCGAGCACTTCAGCGAGTACGAGGTCCGCGAGGGCGGCGACGGCGAGGGCACCCTCGTGCACTGGAAGCTCCAGGCCACGAGCAAGCGGGTCCGCGACTGCCTCCTTGAGGTCAGCGAGCCCACCGAAGGCCAGCTCGTCGAGAAGGACCGCAACTCCACGATGGTCACCACCTGGACCGTCACCCCCGCGGGTGAGGGCCGCTCCAAGGTCGTCGTCACGACCGTGTGGAACGGCGCGGGCGGCATCGGCGGCTTCTTCGAGAAGACCTTCGCCCCCAAGGGCCTCGGTCGGATCTACGACGCCCTCCTCGCCAAGCTCGCCACCGAAGTGGAGAAGTAGTCCCAGCGGAGACGACAGCGGAGAAGTGAGCCCCGCCGTCGAGAAGTGAGCCCCGCGGTGGGCCGGCCCTGGGAACCCCCTCCCGGCCCACCGCCGCTCGTCACCCTCCGTCCGTGATCCCGCGTAATTCCCCCGCTCTCGCCCCGTCCCGCATGTCGCTGGTTCGGGTGGTTTCCGGCGTACGCCCCGCGCATTCACGCCGGAGCGCACCGAGGACCAAAACCCGAGGTCCGCGAGGTGCCCGCACGCCCCAACACCCTTACGGAGAGCGGTTGTGCGCCCCGTACGAGTGATCCGGTCAGTTGCCCCCAGTTGTCGCGTAATGCGAGAAATGGGCGGCGCGTACGCGTCATCGGCGTGACGTCACGCGCGGTAAAGGGCGCGAACGGGCGCGAATGAGGGGAGCGGGTACGTGGGTGGGACGACTCTGGTGCAGGAAGCGCAGGCCCTCGAGGCCGCACCGGCAGAAGAGGAGTCCCCACCGCCCACGGACCCCGCACCGGGCCCGGCCGGTGAACTCAGCCCGCGCCGCACCCGGATGGTCTTCGCGGGCCTGATGCTCGCCCTGCTCCTCGCCGCCCTGGAGCAGATGATCGTCGCCACCGCGCTGCCGAAGATCGTCGGCGAGCTGCACGGCCTCGACAAGATGTCCTGGGCCATCACCGCCTATCTGCTCACGGCCACCATCGGACTGCCGATCTACGGCAAACTCGGTGACCTCCTCGGACGCAAGAGCGTCTTCCAGTTCGCGATCGTGGTCTTCATCATCGGCTCGGCACTTGCCGGTTGGTCCCGCACCATGGATCAGCTCATCGCCTTCCGCGCCCTTCAGGGCGTCGGCGCAGGCGGGCTCATGATCGGCGTCCAGGCGATCATCGCGGACATCGTCCCGCCCCGTGAACGCGGCCGCTACATGGGTGTCATCGGCGCCGCGTATGGACTCGCCTCCGTCGCCGGACCGCTGCTCGGCGGCTTCTTCACCGACCACGCGAGCTGGCGCTGGTGCTTCTACATCAACGTGCCGTTCGGCCTCCTCACCCTCGCTGTCATCGCCGTCGTCCTCAAGCTGCCCAAGCCCACCGCGAAGCCCCGCTTCGACGTGCTCGGCGCCCTCCTTCTGGCCTCCGCCTCAACGTGCCTGGTGCTGCTGACCAGTTGGGGCGGCACAAAGTACGAGTGGGGCGACCGGGTCATCATCGGGCTCGGCGTCGGCGCGGTGCTGTCCACAGTGCTGTTCCTCGTGGTCGAGCACTTCGCCGCCGAACCCCTCATCCCGCTGCGGCTGTTCCGCGACCCGACGTTCAACATCACCGGGCTTGTCGGCGCGATCGTCGGCGTCGGCATGTTCGGCGCGGCCAGCTATCTGCCGACCTTCCTGCAGATGGTCGACGGGGCCAGCGCCACCGAGTCCGGGCTCCTGATGCTGCCGATGATGTTCGGCATCGTCGCCGCCTCCATCGTCTCCGGCCAACTCATCACCCACACCGGGCACTACCGCGTCTACCCGATCGTCGGCGGCGCCGTCTCGGCCGTCGGCATGTGGCTCCTCTCCCGACTCGAAGCCGACACCGCACGCCTCGACTACAGCATCTGGATGGGCGTACTCGGCATCGGAATCGGCCTGATCATGCCAGTGCTCATCCTCGCCGTGCAGAACGCCGTGCCGCCCGCCGACCTCGGCACCGCCACCAGCGCCAACAACTACTTCCGGCAGATCGGCGGCTCCGTCGGCGCCGCCGTCTTCGGCACCCTCTTCGCCGACCGGCTCGCCGACGCCCTCACCGACCGGATCCCCGCCGCAGCGGGCCTGCCCGACGCCGAGTCGATCACCCCGCAGCTCGTCCACCGGCTCCCCGAGGAGCTGCGCGAGGGCTACATCCAGGCCTACGCGGACGCCATGCCGCGGATCTTCCTCTACCTCGTGCCGGTTCTCGTACTCGGCTTCCTCATCGCTCTGTTCCTCAAGGAGACCCCCCTGTTGTCCGCCAACCCGGCCAGCGCCGCACCCCATAACGCCCCCTCGCACCCCGATCCGCTCGCGGACCACACCGTCACTGTCCCCGCCGCCCGCACAAGTCCCGCTCACACCGCGGGCGTTCCCGTGTGCGGAACCGTGCAGCACTCCGATGGATCCAGCGTGCCACGGGCCGCGCTCACCCTGATCGATATCTGCGGACAGCAGATCGGACGGGGTGCCAGTGGCGACGACGGGCGGTACGCGCTGTCCACGCCGGGCGCCGGAAGCTACGTACTGATCGCCGCCGCGGGCGGACACCAGCCGCAGGCCGTGTCCGTCACCGTCGGCGAGCGGCCCGTCGAACTCGACGTGGTCCTCGGCGGCGCCGGGCGGCTCGCCGGACTCGTCGTCACCGCCGACGGCACCCCGGTCAGGGACGCCGCCGTGACCCTCACCGACGTACGCGGCGAAGTCGTCGGCACTGCGCGCAGCGGGCGTGAAGGCGGCTATGTGCTCAGCGAGTTGGTGGCCGGCGAGTACACGCTCGCCGCCAGCGCGCCCGCGTTCCGCCCGGCCGCCGTGCCGGTGAGCGTGCAGGCCTCCCGCGAGACCCGGCAGGACATCGAACTCGCGGGCGGCGCCGTGCTGCGCGGCACCGTACGGGCCACCGGCGGACGGGCCGTGGAGGACGCCCGCGTCACCCTGCTCGACGCCGCAGGCAATGTCGTCGACACCCTCACCACCGGTCCTGACGGCACGTTCCGCTTCGTCGACCTGTCCTCCGGCGAGTACACCGTGATCGCCGCCGGATACCCGCCGGTCGCGACCGTGCTGCAGGTCGCGGGCGGCGGCCGCACCGAGCGCGACCTCCAACTCGGCCACGAGGACTGACGGTTCAGCACCCCGTACGCCCCCGTACGCCCTCGTAGGACCCCGTGCGACCCCGAACGCCCCCGTACGGACCCGCACGCCCCTGTACGACCTGCCCGCGAGGGATGGACGCGGCCTTCCCGCGGTCGGCGGGACGGACGGGGCGTGCGACCGCGCACCGGTCCGGTCGAATTTCCGAAGATGCCGCACACGGCGGGCCGCGCCCGCCGTACCGTGGGGGTGGCGCCAGATCTTCAGGGCGCCACGGGAAGGAGCCCAGACCATGGAGCGTGGCACTCCGGACGGTCCGGTGACGCAGACCGTCGTCACCGGCCGCGTTCCGCTGGCCGTGGTCGTCGTGGACGCAGCGGGCCTCGTCTCGCACTGGAGCAGCGGCGCCCGCCGCCTGTTCGGGCCCGCCAAGGACGAGGCCGTGGGCCGCCCAGCCGTCGACCTGCTGCCGGTCTCCGGAGCCCTGCCGGACGAGCGCCCCGAAGTGGTCTCCGCGTACGACGAGTTGGGGCCCGACCTGGAGAGCTCGCTCGGCGGCCGCACCTCCTACCCCGCTGCGGGCCGCGCCCGGCTCTCCGAGCCAGGTCAGGACCGTATCGACGTGCTCTGGTGGGCGTACCCACTCGTCGGCCCCGGAGCGGAGCGGCTGCTCGTGCTCGCCGCGGACGCCGGCCGGATGAGCGAGGAGAGCTCCGACGGCCCCGGACGGGGCGGCACCGAGCGCATCGCGCCAGGGTTCGCGCTGCACACCGAGTTCCCCGGCTCCGACGAACTGGCCCGCAGGCTGCCCGAGATCCTGCCCAGCATGAGCGTGGGCGAGAGCTCCCGCATCGTCTCCCAGGTGCTCGAACTGGGCTATCCCGTCCTGGAGTTCAGCCAGCACGACCGCGTGCCCGTCACCCCCGACTGGGGTGTGCCCCGGCGCGCCGAGCGCCAGGCCCGCAGGCTCCGCGCACAGCGCGCCCAGGCCGCGGGCCTGCCCGTCGCCGAGACCGGGACGCCGGACGACGTCGAGGACCTCGAGTACGCGGCGGTGCGCGAGCGCCTGGAGTTCCTCAACGAGGTCAGCGGAGCGATCGGTTCCTCGCTCGACCTGTCACAGACCATCCTCGAGGTCAGCCGCGCCGTCGTACCCCGCTTCACCGACGTCGCGGGCACATACCTGCGCGAACAGGTCGTGGCCGGTGAGGGGTTCTCCGAAGGCCCGCCCGACGAGACCACGTTGTGGCACCGGGTCGCCCTCGAGCACACCGACGAGCCGGGCCGCTGGGACGATGTGGTGCCGGTCGGCGAGTCCATGCCGTTCCCCGCCCACACCCCGTTCTTCCAGTGCATGACCAGCGGCCAGCCGGTGCTGGTCCCGCGGATCAGCGAGGAGATGGGCACCAAGATCGCCGCGCAGTTCGAGAAGCGCGACATCCGGCCACTGATCAACAACCGCTCGATGCTGGTCGTCCCCCTCAAGGCGCGGAACGTCGTCCTTGGGTTCATGATTCTGCTGCGCCACCCGGAGCGCATCGAGTTCAACGACATGGACCGCGTCACCGGCGCCGAACTCGCCGCACGCGCGGGGCTCGTTCTCGACAACGCGCGCATGTACACGTACCAGGAGAACGTCGCGGAGACGCTCCAGGACAGCATGCTGCCGCATATCGCGCCCCGCATGGCCGGCTGCGACATCGCCACCCGCTATCTGCCCGGCACCCTCCTGGGGCGGGTCGGCGGCGACTGGTTCGACTCCGTGAAGCTGCCCGGCTCCCGCACCGCCCTCGTCGTCGGCGACGTGATGGGGCACGGCCTCAACTCGGCCGCGATGATGGGCCAGTTGCGCACCGCCGTGCAGACCATGGCCGCCCTCGACCTGCCGCCCGCACAGCTCCTGCGCAACCTCGACGACCTCGCCCAGCGCCTCGGCGAGCAGTATCTGGCCACCTGCCTGTACGCGGTGTACGACCCCATCGAGGGCGAGCTGCACCTCGCCAACGCCGGGCACATCCCGCCCGTGATCGTCCGCGCCGACGACGGCCGCAGCGAGCTCCTGGAACTCCCCACGGGGGCGCCCATCGGCGTCGGCGGCGTCCCCTTCGAGACGGTACGCGTGCCCGTCGCACCCGGCGACCGTCTCGTCATGTGCACCGACGGCCTCGTCGAGGTGCGCGGCGAGGACATCGGCGTCGGCCTCGCCACCCTCTGCGAATCGGCCGCCCACCCCGCCGCGTCCATGGACGACGCCTGCGACACCATCATCCGCGCCCTCAACACACGCGGTGGCCGCAAGGACGACGTGGCGCTCCTGATGGCCCGGCTCAACGGCATCGTCGCGGAGGACGTGGCGCACTGGCAGCTGGACGTCGACCCCCGTGAAGTCGGCCGGGCCCGCCGCCTGGTCCGCGCCCAGTTGCGTCGCTGGGGCCTCGAACAGCTCGTGGAATCCGCCGAGTTGCTGGTCAGCGAGGTCGTCACCAACGCGGTACGGCATGCGCACGGCGACCGGCTCGCGCTCCGCCTGGTCCGCACCGATGTGGTCCAGTGCGAGGTCGAGGACGGTGAGCACACCCTGCCCACGCTGCTCAGTGCCGGGTCCGACGACGAGTTCGGGCGCGGCCTCGCCGTGGTGAACGCCGTCGCCAGGGAGTGGGGCGCGGCCCGCACCAATCAGGGCAAGTCGGTGTGGTTCGAGCTGTCGCTGCCTAGGGGACGGCGTCGGTGAACACGCGTGTGTGCGCGCGGAGTTCGCGCGTAGAGGTGGTTCCTGGTGCACGCGCGTAGAGCTGGTTCACGCGTGTGCGCGTAGGGGTGGTTCACGTGTGTGCGCCGCAGCGCCCGCGTGACGTTCGAGGCTCGAACGATCCGTGAAGGATCGCCCGCAGGCCTTGTCCGGTTCCCGTCATGCCGGTAGACCGATCATGACGAGTCGCGGGCGGTGAGCGCCCGGCACCTGGGGAGCGGCCATGAGCGTTTCGAGCACGTACAAGCAGGCCTGGGAGGGCTTCTGGGGCGAGGCGCCGCAGGAGCAGGGCGCCGTCTTCTGGGACGCCGAGCCCGCGGTGACCGTTGCCCTCCATCTCGCCCTGTTCGAGCCGCACTTGACCGCGGCGGGGCTCCCCTTCGTGGACCTCGGCTGCGGAAACGGCACCCAGACGCGGTTCCTCGCCGACCGCTTCGGCAAGGTCCTCGGCACCGACCTGTCCGGCGCGGCCGTCGCGCACGCGCGCCTCTCCGACCCCGCCGAACAGGCCGAGTACCGGCAGCTCGATGCCGCGGACAAGGGCGAGACCGAGCAACTGCACGCCGAACTCGGCGACGCCAACGTCTATATGCGGGGCGTCCTGCACCAGTGCGAGCAGGCCGACCGGCAGCCCCTCGTCGACAACATCGCGACCCTCCTGGGCACGCGCGGGCGCGCGATGGTCGTCGAACCCGCGCAGTCCGCCGGGGCGGTGCTGCGGGACATCGCGCAGGGACCGGCCGGTCCGCCGCCGAAACTCCAGCCGGTACTGCGGCACGGCATCGCTCCCGGGGTCGTCGCGGACGAGGAGGTCCCCGAGTTCGTGGCCGCGGCCGGTCTCACGGTCCACGCGAGCGGTCACATGCCGCTCACCACCACCGACTTCACGGCCGACGGCACGCGCATCGAGCTGCCGTCGAACTGGTTCGTGATCGGCCGGGCGGGCTGAACGTCGGGGTACGCGGCGCCGCTTGGTGTGAACGTCTGGTTCCGCTACCCGGCCGGCATTGGCCCGTCAGCCCTGAACTCCCAGGCCACGGGCGGGTGTCGGCGGTCCTGACGCCCTTCGTCGGCCGCGTTGTCAGTGGTCGCAAGTATGTTCCTTGGTGTCCCCGCCGAACCGGTGAGGGACGTCCCTTGGTGCATTGGAGATGGTGCGTTGTCAGCGTGGGAGAGGTCGAGCACGGCACGGGTGATTGCGCCCGCACGGCCGCGGAAGCTCGCCAAGGTTCCGTTCGTCGAGCTGGCCGACGGACGGATGCAGGGGGTCGTCTCCAGCGGTTCGGACATCGGCCGTGTCTACGTCTCGTCGATCGCGGCGAGCACGTATGCGTACGGGTGCAGCACCAACAACAACCGGCCGTGCGGAGGCGCCCGGGGGTGGTACTGCAACCACATCAGGGCACTGATCGGTGAGGCCGTGCTCCAGTACGGCGCCGAGCGCGTCGCCCGCTATCTGAAGGTCGACCTCGCGGACGCGGAGCCGAGCGGCGACAGCCTCATCGACGCCATGTTCGCCACACGCCCCGGCGCGGACCACAGTGGCGCCGCCGCGACTGTCTTCAGCCGATTCCTGCGCCACCTGGCCTACTTGGAGCTGGCTCCGACCACGGCCCCGCTGCCCGAGATGCAGTGGTTCCCGCCGACCCGGGCGGTGGCCTGATGCGTACGGATCTGCTGACCGAGTCCGTCGACGGGCTCGACGAAGCCCTCGCCGCCGTCGACGCATTCGACGGGGCGCTCGCCGCGGGCCTGCTGCGGCCGCAGCCCGCGCAGGCCGCGGGACTGACCGAACTCGCCGACGCGGTCGCGGGCACACCGCTCGCCGACCGGGTCGCCGAAGCCGCCGAGAAGGCGGCCGCGGGAGCCGCAGGCGAGGACCACTTCGTGGCCCTCGCGGCCGCCCGCACCGCGCTGCTCGGCTCCGTCCACGACGCCCTCGCCCACCGCGTCGGGGAAGCGACCGGACGCGGCCGAGCGGCCGCCGATGTCCCGGCACCGACCGCGCGGGAGGCGGTCAACCTCCTTGCCGCCGCCCGCTCCTGGCTCTCCGACCTGGCCCGTTGCGGCTGGCAGGGCATGGACCACGAGGTGGTCTCCGGGGCCGCCCAGGTCGTCTCCGCGATGCTGCCCGACCCGGAGCTGCGCCGACTGGCCACGCTTCTCGACGGTTTCGCCGCCGAGCTCGCCGCGTCCTGCCCCGGCGCGTCCCTCGAGCGGGTGCCGGAGCGCCGCTGGGCCGACCTGTGGGCGCGTGCCGTACTGCTCACGGTGCCGGGTGCGGCCGAACTGCCGGAGACGGGCACTCTCACCGGCAGGCTGCTGCCCCTCGGCGTCGACGTGCAGGAGCACGCCACCGCCGTACAGGCCCAGGTGCACGCGGTGTTCGAGCCCGCCGACGGCTCGGCCGCCCGCCTGGTACGCGCGGGGGTGTCGGTGCCCAAGCCCGACACGGTCGTCGGCGCGGGCCTGTGGCAGTTGCTCCGCCCGCACCTGTCGCTGCTCGAAGCCGTCGGCGAGGGCCGCTCGATGGAGCTGACCGACATGCCGGTCACCGCCGAGGGCGACCTGTTGTGGGACAACGAGCGGGCCAGGGCGGGCGAGAGCGCCGACGCCTTCGTCACCGCGCGGGTCGCCCTGCCGACCGCCACGGACGGGCCGACAGCGCCCCTGGACCGGCACCCGTCCCGGATCGCGGTCCCGGTGTTCCTCGAGGGGTACGCCGCGCGGCAGGACGACGACGAGAGCCTGTACTTCGACCTCGCCGGGAGCGCGTTGGCCGTCGACGCCGACCGGATTCCGTCGGCCTCGCCGCTCACCCCTGAGGCGGTCGCCAAGTCGGGTGCGTGCATCGGGCTGTTGCGCTGGGACGCGGGCCGGTTCGTCCTTCAGGCGCTGGCCGTCGAGTCGACGGTGCGCAAGAAGGCGGTCGCGCTGCACGCCGGTGCCTGGGCCGGAGGCACCACCGACAAGGCGGGCGTCAAGGCCGAGAAGGCCGCGACGGACGCGGTGAAGGTGCTGCGTGAGCGCGCCGGAAAGCTGCTGCGGAAATGACCGAGTCCACGACATCGCGCACCGATGCCCCATCCGTGGCGTCGGGCACTGACGGCGAGGCCACGGTGCCGCGTACTGACGCCGAGCTCACGGTGCCGGGCACTGACGCCAAGTCCACGGCGGGCGCCCTCGACGCGCTCGTGAGCCCCCGGACGCCCGAGGCCGACCCGCAGGACAACCGGCGCCAGGTCCTGTACTGGCGGCTGCTCGCCCGACTCTTCGACCCCGAGGAGCAGGCCGCACTCGAATCGGCGAGCCTCGCCGTCGTCGAGGACATCGGGCTGCCGTCCGCGCTCCTCGACCCGCAGGCCTCCGTCGACTCGATCGTGCAGCGCCACCCGGAGCTGGCCGACGAGTGGGACGGCCTGATGGCAGCCGAACCGGAGGACGCGGGCGCGGGGGAGCGTGACCGGGCAGCCGAAGTGCGGCGCGCCGCCCTCGTCTCCAAGGTGCTGCTCAACACCTTCGACACCGGCTCCGGCCCCGTCTCCGCCGGGCAGTTGTCCCGCTGGCAGTCCGACGCGGGCTGGCTGGAGCGTGCGCTCGGCTGCAAGCCGGGCGACCTGCGCGGCGGCCGGGCCCCTGGCGGCGCGGCCGGCGGGGTCAGCCCGGCCGGTACCGGCGGCGGCACCACGCCCGACCTCAGCAGGCTGATCCCCGCGATCGGCCCTGAACTCGGCGCTATCGAGGCCGAGTTGGTCAAGCGGATGCGGCTGCGCGAAGTCCTGGCCGACCCGCAGCTCGCCGGTCAGCTCACCCCGAGCATGTCGCTGATCGAGCAGCTCCTCGCGGACAAGGACAACCTGTCGGGCCTGGCCCTGAAGAACGCCAAGGACCTCATCCGCCGCTTCGTCGACGAGGTCGCCGAAGTGCTCCGTACGCAGGTGGAGAAGGCCACCGTCGGAGCCGTGGACCGGTCCGTGCCGCCGAAGCGGGTGTTCCGCAACCTCGACCTCGACCGCACGATCTGGAAGAACCTCACCAACTGGAGCCCGGAGGAGGAGCGGCTCTACGTAGACCGGCTCTACTACCGGCACACCGCCCGCAAGACGACGCCGCAGCGGCTGATCGTCGTGGTGGACCAGTCCGGTTCGATGGTCGACTCGATGGTGAACTGCACGATCCTGGCGTCCATTTTCGCCGGGCTGCCGAAGGTGGACGTCCACCTCATCGCGTACGACACACAGGCGCTCGATCTGACGCCGTGGGTGCATGACCCGTTCGAGACGCTGCTGCGTACCAAGCTCGGCGGCGGCACCGACGGCACGGTCGCCATGGCGCTGGCCCAGCCCAAGATCGCGGAGCCGCGCAACACGGTGGTCGTCTGGATCTCCGACTTCTACGAATGGCGTGGCGAGGAGCTTTTCGAGTCCATGGCGGCCATCCACCGCTCGGGAGCCAAGTTCATCCCGGTCGGCTCGGTGACCAGCTCAGGGCGCGGCAGCGTCAACCCATGGTTCCGGGAGCGCTTCAAGGACCTCGGGGCGCCCGTGCTGTCCGGTCACATAAAGAAGCTCGTCCACGAGCTGAAGTCGTTCCTGGCCTGAACGCCGGGAGCCACGCCGACTTTTCAGAACGACGCACGTCCCCACAACGACTTTTCCGGTCTTCGCGACCGTCAGACACTGAGAAAGGCCTCGCCATGTCCGAACTGCTCCGTGCCCCCGCCGAGATCAAGTACGCCGAGGAGCTCGACTGGCTGGAGTCGGTCGACGACAGCCCCAAGCCGTTCTCCTGGCGGCTCTCGCCGAAGATGGTCCGCCTGTTCATCCTGGGCTCCGAGCGCGCCGACGGCCTGGACCGGGAGATCGCGCCGAAGTGGTTCGGCGACCGCAGCTTCGTGGAGCGTTCCATCGTCACCCTGGCCTCCGACCGCGGTCTGCTCCTCATCGGCGACCCCGGTACGGGCAAGAGCTGGCTCGCCGAGCTGCTCTCCGCGGCGATCTCCCGCAACTCCACCCAGGTGGTGCAGGGCACGGCCGGTACCACCGAGGACCACATCAAGTACTCGTGGAACGTGTCCATGGTCATCGCCAAGGGCCAGTCGCGGGAGTCGATGATCCCCTCGCCGATCATGACCGCGATGGAGACGGGCACCATCGGCCGCTTCGAGGAACTGACCCGTTCCACCAGCGACGTTCAGGACGCGCTCATCTCGATCCTCTCCGAGAAGTACATCTCGGTGCCGGAGCTTGGCAGCGACCAGGACAGCGACAACATCGTCTTCGCGCAGCCCGGCTTCTCCGTCATCGCCACCGCCAACAGCCGCGACCGAGGCGTCAACGACCTGTCCTCCGCGCTGAAGCGCCGCTTCAACTTCGTCCGTATCCCGGTCGTGACCAGCAAGAAGAGCGAAGCGGAGATCGTCCGCTTCCGTACCGAGGAACTGCTGCGCAGGCACCAGATCGAGCTCGACGTGCCGCCCACGCTGCTCGACGTGCTGCTGCAGAGCTTCGCCGACCTGCGGGCCACGGCCGCCGCGGCCGGCAGCGACGACGAGAAGCTGGAGTCCGCGCTGTCCACCGCCGAGCAGATCGGTGTCCTGGAGGACGCGATCCTGCACAGCAACTTCTTCGGCGAACGCGCCCTCACCGCACGTACGTTGGCGTCCTCCCTCGTCGGCTCGCTGGCCCGGCGTGCGCCCGAGGACCTGGCGATCCTCAACAAGTACCTGCACGGCGTCGTCGAGCCGCGCAGCACCGAAGAGGGCGGCTCCTGGCCGGAGTTCCTCGAGGGCGGCCGCGAAACGATCGCGACCCTCTCGTGAGCGGCACCCGCGAGCAGGCCGACGAGACCTTCGAAGCGCTGCGTGGTCAACTCCAGGAAGCCGCCGCCACGTTCGCGGGCGGGCAGGACGCGCTGGAGGGCATCCTGCTCGGCCTGGTCGACGACGTGGACCGCGCGGTGCGCGAACCCCTGGAGATCTTCCCCGTCTGTCACCACTCGCCGGCCTCGGCCCTCGCGATGGCGCGCAGGCTGCGGGAGAAGCAGCCGAAGGTCGTGTACCTGGAGCTGTGCGAGGACATGGCGCCCCTCCTCACCGAACTGCGCAACTGCAAGCTGCCGGTGGCGCTCCAGTCGTTCGCCACCGACATCGACGGCTTCCCGGCCGAGTGGTCGCCGCTGTCGGTGGTCGCCCCGATCACCGAGGCCTCCGCCGAGTACCAGGCCATCGCGTACGCCCTGGACACCCCGGGTGTCGAACTGGTCCTCGTGGACCGCTCGTCGGACCACGTGTTCCAGTGGGACGCACGCGGTGAACTGCCGGCGGAACCGGCCGATCCGGACGCCGCGCCCGTGGCGGAGGAGGCCGCGCTGCACGGCGACGCGGTCGGCGTGGAGATCGGTGACCTGCGCCCGCGCTTCGCCGAGCTGGAGGAGCATCTGCTGCGGCACGGCCGGGTGCGGCACTGGTCGGAGTGGTGGCACCAGTACGTGGAGCTCCCGCTCGGCGACAGCGACCACGACACGTACCGCCAGGTCATGTTCCTGATCGGTAGCCTCTTCCGGCGGCTAGCACCGGGCGATACGCGACGGGTGCGCGTCGACGAGGACCGCGAGCGGTACATGTGGACGCGGATGCGCGAGCACCAGGCCGCGACCGGCACCGATCCGGCCGACTGCCTGTATGTGTGCGGCGCGTTCCACGCGGCCAGCCGGGTCGCGGAGTTCGGGGTCGACGGCACCGACTCGTTCGAGATCAGCCCGCGCAGCGCCACCAAGTGGCAGCACGGTCTGATCCCGTCCAGCCACGCGGCGATCGAGGCGCAGTTCGGCCTCGCCGCGGGCTCGGTGTCGATCGCCGCGACGGTGTGGGCGAAGAACGTGAAGCGCACCCGCGTGCGGCCGTACCGCCTGGAAGGTCAGGCCGGTACGAAGAGGTCGAAGGCCAAGAAGACCGCACCTGCCCCGGCAGGGCCGGTCGCTACGACAGCTGCCGCCGACAACGCGATCGAGGCCGCCGACAAGCTGACCGGCTTCCTCCGACAGCCGCCCGTACTGGACGGCCTGGACGAGGCCGAACTGCTCGGCTGGTCCGTGGACATCGTGCGCGCCGCCCGGCGCAACGGCTATCTCGCCTCCACCGCCGATGCCATCGCGGTCTTCGAGACGTCGATCCTGCTCGCCGGGATGCGCGACCGCGCCAAGCCCACGCCGTACGACTTCCAGGACGCGGCGGTCACCTGCATCGAGAAGGACGCGGTGCCGGGCCGGCGCGATGTGCGGCGGCTCGTCGAGATCATGATGGGCGGCGACCGCGTCGGCCAGGTCGGGTACGACTCGCTGCCGCCCCTGGCCCGCGACGTGCACGACCGGCTCGAACCGCTCGGCCTTCAGCTCCAGAAACGCGGCGTACAACGGGCGTTGATGGACATAGCCGGCCGGCCGGAGCTCGAGCCCTGCTCCGATGTGCTGTGGATGCTGCGCTGTCTGATGCCGCACGGCGCGGCCCGGCCGATCATGGGCGAGCGGAAGCTCGGGGAGCGCCCCATCCAGGAGTCCTGGGACCTGGCGCTCGGTACGCACCAGCGGGCGCTCATCGAGCTCGGCTACGAGGGCGTCAGCATCGAACAGGTCCTGGAGCAGCGGCTGCGGCGTGCCGCGTACGCGCCGACGGCGACCACGGCGACGGTCCTGGAGGCGCTGGAGGACGCCGCGCTCTATCTGCGCAGCCGACGGCTCGCCGACGAGCTGGGCACCCGCGCCCTCGAGGTGCTCTCCGCGGAGCGCAGCGTCGACGGCGCGCCCGAGGTGCTGCGCCGGGTGCGACGGCTCCTGGCCTACTACCGCACCAGCGAGCCGACGCTGCCGCCGTGGATCGAGTCCTTCGTGAAGACGGGGTACGCGCACTACTGCACCCTGTTGCCGATGGCGTTCGCCGACGAGGACGCGACGGTGCGGCAGGTGGCGGCGATGCTGGGCTTCCTGTTCAGCATGGAGAGCCTGGCCCTGTCCCTCGGCTGCGACCGGACCCAACTGGAGCTGGCGGTCGGCCAGTCGCACCCCGAGGACCCGTCGAAGACGGCGCTGCTCTGGGCCGCGCAGACCCACCTCGGCACCCTGGCCCGCGCCGACCTGCGGGAGCGCTGTGACGCGCTGCTCGGCAACCCGCTGGTGGTGCCCACGTATCCGCGTTATCTGAGCGGGTTCGTGCACGCCCTGGAACCCGTGCCGGGCCTGGTGGACTTCGTGGTCGAGGCGGTGTCGAACGCCTTCGGGCGGCTGCCGGACCCGGTGCTGCTTCCCTGGCTGCCGACCCTGATCACCACCCTCCGCAAGGACGGCGGCGACCTGGCTCCGCTGCTCACCCGGGAGGCGGGGCGGATCTTCCCCGGCCGTCTCGCTGCGCTCGACACCTGGGTGCCGCCGTGGCGCGCCGAGCCCGCCGTGGCTGCCCTGAAGTCGTCGCGGCGTAAGGGCAGCACCCGCGCCGCGCTGCTCCTCGCCCACCCGGAGACGTGCGACGCGGTGGCGGACCTGCTCGGCTGCGACGGAGCCTGGGAGTCGGGCGACGCGGGCCCGTCCGGCGCGGCCCTGCTCGGGCGGCATCCCGAGACGGCGGAGGCGCTGGAGGTGTTGCTGGCGGGTGCGTGAGCGCGTGCGTACGTCTGCGTGCGTTGCGTGCTGTGCGTGCGTATATGAGTGCTTGATCGGTGCGGGAGGGCGAGGCGGTGTCGTGCGGATTCCGGGTGCGGGATCCGTGCGGCGCCGTCGCGCGCGAGCCGTCCGTGTGACGGTTTGACGGTCCGTTGGACCCGGTCGGGCGGAGCCAGTGGTCTGGGCCGGTGAGAGTTATCCACAGGCCTGGCCGAGGTCTGCGGCAGCGCGTACGGTTTCGTGGCATGAAGATCCTGATCAGTGCCGATATGGAGGGCGCCACGGGCGTGACCTGGCCGGCCGACGTGCTGCCGGGGACACCGCAGTGGGAACGCTGCCGCGCGATGTTCACGTCTGATGTGAACGCCGCAGTCCTCGGTTTCTTCGACGGCGGCGCCGACGAGGTCCTCATCAACGAAGCGCACTGGTCGATGCGCAATCTGCTCCTGGAGCAGTTGGACGAGCGGGCCGAGATGCTCACCGGCCGCCACAAGTCCCTGAGCATGGTCGAAGGCGTGCAGCACGGCGGCGATCAGGCCGTCGACGGCATCGCGTTCATCGGCTACCACACGGGCGCGGGCGCGGAGGGTGTCCTCGCGCACACGTACCTCGCCAACTCCATCACCGGGGTGTGGGTCAACGGCGAGCGGGCCAGTGAGGGCCTGCTCAACTCCCATGTGGTCGCGGAGTTCGGCGTCCCTGTCGTGCTCGTCACGGGCGACGACCTGACCTGCGAGGACGCGCTGGGGTACGCGCCGGGGGCGTTGAAGGTCGCCGTGAAGGACCACGTCTCGCGGTACGCGGCGGTGTGCCGCACCCCGACCCGTACCGCCGCTGACATCAGGGCCGCCGCGAAGGAGGCGGCAGGGCTCGCGGTGCGGCACGAACCGGTGCGGGGCGGCCCGTTCACCGTGCAGCTGGAGTTCGACGCGGAGCACCTGGCCATGGCCGCCACGGTCGTCCCGGGCGTCGAACGGTACGCGGAGCGCAAGGTGTCCTATACGAGCGAGACGATGTACGAAGGCATCCGCACCTTCAAGGCCGTGACCACCATCGTCTCCGCAGCGGTGGAGGAGCAGTATGGCTGACGAACAGGCCGCCACAGGGCCGGAGTTGGACGGTCAGGCGCTCGGCGAGGTCGTCCGCTTCACCTCCGACCTGATCCGCATCGACACCACCAACCGCGGCGGCGGCGACTGCCGTGAGCGCCCCGCCGCGGAGTACGCCGCGGAGCGCCTGGCGGGCGCGGGCCTCGAACCCACGCTCCTGGAGCGCACCGAGGGCCGGACCAATGTCGTGGCCAGGCTGGCGGGCACCGACCCGGACGCCGACGCACTGCTCGTGCACGGGCACCTGGACGTGGTGCCGGCGGAGGCCGCCGACTGGCAGGTCGACCCGTTCTCCGGCGAGATCCGCGACGGGGTGGTCTGGGGCCGCGGGGCCGTCGACATGAAGAACATGGACGCGATGATCCTCGCGGTGGTCCGCGCCTGGGCACGCGCGGGGGTGCGGCCCAGGCGGGACATCGTGATCGCCTTCACCGCAGACGAGGAGGCCAGCGCCGTCGACGGCTCCGGGTTCCTCGCCGACGAGCACCCCGGCCTCTTCGAGGGCTGCACGGAAGGCATCAGCGAGTCCGGCGCGTTCACCTTCCACGCGGGACCCGGCATGGAGCTGTACCCGATCGCCGCCGGGGAGCGCGGCACGGGCTGGCTCAAGCTCACCGCCAAGGGCCGCGCGGGCCACGGCTCCAAGGTCAACCGGGCCAACTCCGTGACCCGGCTCGCCGAGGCCATCGCCCGGATCGGCAGCCACGAATGGCCGCTGCGCCTCACGCCCACGGTGCGGGCCGCCCTCGCCGAGCTGGCGCGGCTGCACGGCGTCCCCGTGGACATGAACGCCGCGGACCTCGACGTGGACGTCCTCCTCGGCAAGCTCGGCCGGGCCGCCGAGCTGGTCGAGCCGACGGTGCGGGGCAGCGCCAACCCGACGATGCTGCAGGCCGGATACAAGATCAATGTGATTCCGGGGGAGGCCGTGGCGTATGTCGACGGCCGCTTTCTGCCGGGCGGCGAGGACGAGTTCCGCGCCACGCTCGACGAGCTGACCGGACCCGACGTGGAGTGGGAGTTCCACCACCGCGAGGTCGCGCTGCAGGCCCCGGTCGACTCCCCGACGTTCGCCCGGATGCGGGCCGCCGTCGAGGAGTTCGCACCCGAGGGGCACGCCGTGCCGTACTGCATGTCCGGTGGCACGGACGCCAAGCAGTTCTCCCGGCTCGGCATCACCGGGTACGGCTTCTCGCCGCTGAAGCTGCCGCCCGGCTTCGACTACCAGGCGCTCTTTCACGGGGTGGACGAGCGCGTTCCGGTCGACGCGCTGCACTTCGGGGTCCGGGTGCTCGACCGATTTCTGCGAACGGCTTGAGGGGGACGTGGGGGACATGATCAGCACGGTGGCGTACGGGGAGTGGGAGTCACCCATCGATGCCGCGCTCGCGGCGTCGCACGACGGCCGTCCCGAGTACGCGGCGTTCGTCGGCGACGAGGTGTGGTGGACCGCGCCACGGCCCACGGAGGGCGGCCGACGAGCCCTCATGCGCAAGCGGGGCGACACGGAGGAGTCGGTGCTGCCCGCACCGTGGAACGTCCGCAGCAGGGTCGTCGAGTACGGCGGCGTCCCCTGGACCGGCACCACCGGGCCCCACGGACCACTCATCGTCTTCGTGAACTTCGCCGACCAGCGGCTCTACGCCTACGAGCCCGATGCACCCGACGCCGAGCCGCGCCCCCTCACCCCGGTCTCGGCCACCGGCGGGGGACTGCGCTGGGCCGACCCGCGGCCGCACCTCGACCGGGGCGAAGTCTGGTGTGTCCTGGAGGAGTTCACCGGGGACGGGCCGAGCGACGTGCGCCGCGTGGTGGCCGCCGTGCCGCTGGACGGTTCGGCCGCACAGGACCGGACGCGGGTCCGTGAACTGACCGACGGGCGGCACCGGTTCATCAGCGGGGCGCGGCTCTCGCCCGACGGGCGGCGGATGGCGTGGCTCGGCTGGGACCACCCCCGGATGCCCTGGGACGGCACGGAGTTGATCGTCGCCGAGCTGGACGCGGAGGGGAGGCCGTACGGGGCGCGGGCCGTGGCGGGCGGCACGGACGAGTCCATCTGCCAGGCCGAGTGGGCGAACGACGGCACGCTCCTGTTCGCCTCGGACCGCAGCGGCTGGTGGAACCTGTACGGGATGGAGGCCGGCACGCGCGAGGCGGTCACTGGAGACACCGCGGCCGCCTTCTGCCGCAGGGACGAGGAGTTCGGCGGGCCGCTGTGGAAGGTCGGGCTGAGCTGGTTCGCTCCGCTGGCGAACGGCCTGATCGCCGTCGTGCACGGCAAGGGCGCCACCGCGCTCGGCATCCTCGACCCGGAGACCGGCGAAGTCGTCGACGCGGCCGGGCCCTGGACCGAGTGGGCGCCGACCCTGGACGCGTGCGGCAGCCGAGTCGTCGGCGTCGCCGCGAGCCCGCGCAGCGCCCACGAGGTGGTGGTACTGGACACCGCGTTGGGCCGCGCCCGTGTCATCGGGGCCGCGCACGACGACCCGGTGGACCCCTCGTACTACCCGGAACCGCAGATCCGCACCTTCAGTGGCCCGGCGGGGCGGGAGATCCACGCGCACATCTACCCGCCGCACAACCCCCGCTACCGCGCACCGGACGACGAACTGCCGCCGTTCGTGGTGTGGGCGCACGGCGGTCCCACGGACCACGCCGCGCTCGTACTCGACCTGGAGATCGCCTACTTCACCTCCCGAGGTATCGGGGTCGCCGAGGTGAACTACGGCGGCTCGTCCGGGTACGGAAGGGAGTACCGCGACCGGCTGCGTGAGCAGTGGGGTGTCGTGGATGTGGAGGACTGCGCGGCGGTGGCCCGCGCCCTCGCCGAGGAGGGCACGGCGGACGCGGCGCGGCTCGCCATCCGCGGTGGCAGCGCGGGTGGTTGGACGGCGGCGGCGTCGCTCACGTCGACGGATGTGTACGCCTGCGGCACCGTCATCTACCCGATCCTCGACCTCACCGCGTGGGCCACCGGGGAGACCCACGACTTCGAGTCGCGCTACCTCGAATCCCTGGTCGGCCCGCTCGCCGAAGTCCCGGGCCGTTACCGGGAACGCTCACCGGTCCGGCACGCCGACCGGATCACCGCCCCGTTCCTGCTGTTGCAGGGCCTGGACGACGTGATCTGTCCGCCCGCGCAGTGCGAACGGTTCCTGGAACGCATGGAGGGGCGCCACGTGCCGTACGCGTACATCGCGTTCGAGGGCGAGGGGCACGGGTTCCGCCGCGCGGACACGGTGATCCGCGTCCTGGAGTCCGAACTCTCCCTGTACGCCCAGGTGTTCGGCCTCGAACCGCCGGGAGTGCCGAAGCTGGAGCTGTCGAAGTGACCGGCCGTGGCGGGCCGCCGAGCGGGCACGCCGGGGCCGCCGGGGCGCCGGTGCCCGAGCTGACCCGGCCGCGCCGCCTCCGCCCCGGCGACCGGGTGGCGGTCGTCGCCCCGAGCGGCCCGGTGCCCGAGGAGCGGCTGCGCGCGGGCCTGGACGTGCTGCGCGGCTGGGACCTGGACCCCGTCGTGCTGCCCCATGTACAGGCCGGGCACCCGAAGTTGGACCACCTCGCCGCATCCGACCTGGAGCGGGCGGCGGACCTGGAGCGGGCGTGGTGCGACCCGTCGATCAAGGCCGTGCTGTGCGCCCGCGGCGGGTACGGGGCGCAGCGCATGGTCGACCTGCTCGACTGGGCGGCGCTGCGGGCGGCGGGGCCGAAGGTCTTCGTCGGGTTCAGCGACATCACGACGCTGCACGAGGCGTTCGCGGTGCGCATGGGGCTCGCCACGCTGCACGGTCCGATGGTCGCGGCGATGGACTTCCTCGAGAACGCGCGGGCGCAGGGCCACTTGAGGGCCACGCTGTTCGAGCCGGAGACGGTGCGCACGATCAGGGGCCTGCCCGGTACGGCTCCGCTCGTGCCGGGGCGCGCGAGCGGCGTCACCCTCGGCGGCTGCGTCTGCCTGCTCGCCGCCGACCTCGGCACCCCCGCGGCCCGCCCTTCGGCGCACGGCGGCCTGCTGTGCATCGAGGACACAGGTGAGGAGCCGTACCGCCTGGACCGCATCCTCACCCAACTCCTCCGCTCGGGCTGGCTGGACGGAGTCGCGGGCATACTCCTCGGCTCCTGGGAGGAGTGCGGACCGTACGCCGAGACCCGCGCCGTCCTCACGGACCGCCTCGGCCCGCTGGGCGTACCGATCGTGGAGAACTTCGGCTTCGGCCACTGCGCGGGCGCGCTGACGGTGCCGTTCGGGATACCGGCGGAACTGGACGCGGGGGCAGGGGAGTTGAGGCTCGCGGTGCCGGCGCTCGCGGATTGAGGGGAGCATTGTCAGTGGCGGGTGGCAGGCTTACGGGGTGTGGATCAGGGGATACGACAACGGCCCGTTGATCGCGGGGGAATCGCTGTTGGCTCGACCGGGGTTCTGGTCGAACCACTTGCTGGGCTTGTGCGTGGGCGTGGGCGTGGGCATGGGT
>NZ_JAAAHS010000103.1 GCF_009908195.1 Streptomyces boluensis
GTGCCGTTACGCCGTGACCGACCACAAGCAGCACTACGTCTGCCTCGCGTGCCGGGTCGCCTTCAAGCGGACCTGGCCCACAGAACCCCGCCGCGCGCACCCCTGCCCCACCTGCGCGCGGGCGCTCGCCCTGGCCGGCCGGGACTTCGCCGCGCCGCGTCGGCGGGACGTGCGGGCGTGGTCCGTGGTGGCCGAGGTGCTCGGGGCGGGGCTGCGGTACGAGGGGTGGTCGGCGTGCGGGTGTTCGCGGGAACCCTCGTACCGTCCCCGTACGCGGGCCGAGGTGCGGGTCCGGCGGGACGTCGCTGTGCGGGACGGAGTGCCGTTGGCTCAAGTCCTGGGCCGGCGCGACCCGTTGACGCCGGAGTGAGGTCAGCTGTCCTGGCGGCGGCCCCGCATCAGTAGGTGCAGGAAGTACGGCGTGCCGATCATCGCGGTCATCTGGCCCGCGCCGAGCTGGGCCGGGGCGATCACCGTGCGGCCGAGGAGGTCGGCCGTACAGACGAGGATCGCGCCCAGGAGCACCGCGACCGGGACCACGCGGTGGTGGCGGCGGCCCACCAACGCGCGGGCGGCGTGCGGGGCGACTAGGCCGACGAAGCCGATGGTGCCCGCGGCGGCGACGGCGGTGGCGGTGAGCAGGACCGCGAGGGCGAGGAAGCCGAGGCGGGCGCGGGAGACGTCCCCTAGGCCGAGGAGGCGCGGGGTGTCCTCGTCGAGGGAGACCAGGTCGAGTTCGGTGCGGCGCAGCACGGCGATGAGTACGCCCACGGCGAGGACGACGGCGAGCGGTGTCACGTCGGGCAGGGACCGCCCGTAGGTGGAGCCCGACAGCCAGGTGAGCGCCTTCGTGGCGCTGAACGGGTCGGTGAGCACGATGACCAGGCTGACCAGGGCCGCGGTGCGGGTGGCTACGCCGAAGCCGACGAGGACGAGCCGGTTCTGCTGGTAGCCGCCGCGGGCGGCGAGCCCGAAGACGAGGGCGCCGCTGAGCGCCGCGCCGCCGAAGGCCGCTCCGGCCACGCTCCACGAACCTGCGAGCGGCGCGGTGGTGACGAGGAGTACGGCACCGAGCGCGGCCCCGCCGGAGACGCCGAGGACGCCGGGGTCGGCGAGCGGGTTGCGGGTCACGGCCTGGGTGAACGTACCGGCGAGTGCGAGGGCGCCGCCCGCGAACAGGGCGGCGAGGACGCGGGGCACGCGGGTGTCGAGGACGAAGGACACGGCCTGGCCCGCGTTGCCCTGGGCCCAGTTGAGGACGTCACCGAGGAGAAGCTTGGTGTCGCCTAGGAGTACGCCGGCGATGGCCACGCCGACCAGGACGGCCACCAGGACGGCGGTGGTGGTGAGGAAGACGGCCCGGCTGCGGATGCGGATGCGGTCGGAGGCGGCGGCGCCCGCGGTGTCGCGGGCCCGCATGGCCATGACGACGAGGAACACGGCACCGACGAGGCTGGTGGCGACGCCGGTGGGTACGGCGGCCGCGATGTCGGCGGGCACGACGGCGCGCAGCAGTACGTCGGAGCCGAGGACGAGGGCGGCACCGGCGAGTCCGGCGACGGGTATCCGGGTCCTGGCCCGGTTGAACGCCCGGATCCTGCGGGCGAGCGGCCGGACGAGCGCGGGTGCGCAGAGGCCGACGAAGCCGATGGGTCCGGCGAGGGTGACGGCGGCGGCGGAGAGCAGCGCCGCGAGCACGACTCCGGTGATACGGGTGGCGCGGACCGGGACGCCGACGCCGCGGGCGGCGTCGTCCCCGAGCGCGAGGGCGTCGACGCGGCGGGCGACGAGGACCAGCCCGACGAGCCCGGCGAGGGCGACCGGCGCCATCCTTGATCTTGCGTGGGTATCCCCGGCTTCAGCCGGGAAGGGAAACGCATCTCAGGTCTGCTTTGACGTGGGCTGTTGGCGCGGGTCCGCGCTGTTGGCCTCAGCTCACGGGCTGCTTCTGGTCCTCGATGTACTGGCGGATCACGGTCAGCGGGGCGCCGCCGCAGGAGCCTGCGAAGTAGGGGCAGGACCAGACCGCCGAGTAGGTGACGTGACGGCCGGTGCGGATATCGAGGTTGGTTCCCAACGGGGCGTAATACGTCATATGGTCGCCGAAATGACCTTGGGCGGGGGTGGGTCGGGTGATGCGTGCGTACAAGTTCCTGATGCGCCCCACTGTGGGCCAGCAGGCCGCGCTGGGCGCGATGCTGCGTGATCACTGCTCGCTCCACAACGGGGCGTTGCAGGAACGCCGTGACGCTTACCGGCACGTCTCCAGGACGAGCGTGAGGTACGGGCAGCAGTCCGCGCAGCTCAAGGAGATCCGGGCGTTCGACCCCGAGCAGCAAGGGCGTTGGTCTTTCAGCTCGCAGCAGGCGACGCTTCGCCGTCTTGACAAGGCGTTTGCCGCGTTCTTCCGGCGGGTCAAGTCCGGTGAGGCGCCGGGCTATCCGCGTTTTCGTGGGGTGAATTGGTTCGACACAGTGGACTTCCCCAAGGACGGTGACGGCTGCCGCTGGGACTCCACCCCGCACGATCCGGTCACTCGTATCGAAAAGACGGCCCCCGGGGTGAGCACAAGCCCCTTTCACGCCACAGTCGGGGCGCGGTCGGCCACCCGGCGTTCTCCCGGCGCGCATGTCCCCTGCCCCTGAACCGCGTTAGCTTCAGGAACCACCCGTATCAGAGGATTCAGGGACCACCCGTACCAGAGGAAGGAACCGTCCATGGGCCAGCAAGTACGAGGGGTCGTCGCACGGGCCAAGGGCGCGCCGGTGACCATCGAGACGATCACCGTGCCCGATCCGGGACCCGGCGAAGCCGTGGTGAAGGTGCAGGCGTGCGGGGTCTGTCACACCGATCTGCACTACCGCGAGGGCGGCATCAACGACGAGTTCCCGTTCCTGCTCGGCCACGAGGCGGCGGGCGTCGTCGAGTCGGTCGGCGAGGGCGTCACGGAGGTCGCGCCCGGCGACTTCGTGATCCTCAACTGGCGTGCCGTGTGCGGCCAGTGCCGCGCCTGCCTGCGCGGGCGCCCGCAGTACTGCTTCGACACGCACAACGCGCGGCAGAAGATGACCCTGGACGACGGTACGGAGCTGTCGCCCGCCCTTGGCATCGGCGCCTTCGCCGAGAAGACCCTCGTCGCGGCCGGGCAGTGCACCAAGGTCGACCCGGAGGCCTCGCCCGCCGCGGCCGGGCTGCTCGGCTGCGGTGTGATGGCCGGGCTCGGCGCCGCCCTCAACACCGGCGGCGCGGGGCGTGGCGACTCGGTCGCGGTGATCGGCTGCGGCGGCGTCGGCAACGCCGCCGTCGTCGGCGCCCGACTGGCCGGTGCGGCACGGATCATCGCCGTCGACATCGACGACAAGAAGCTGGCCACGGCCCGCTCGCTCGGCGCCACCCACACCGTCAACTCGCGCACCACCGACCCGGTCGAGGCGGTGCGGGAACTGACCGGCGGCTTCGGCGCGGACCTCGTCATCGACGCGGTGGGCCGCCCCGAGACCTATGAACAGGCCTTCTACGCACGGGACTTGGCGGGCACCGTCGTCCTCGTCGGGGTACCCACACCGGAGATGCGGCTCGATCTGCCGCTGCTCGACGTGTTCGGGCGCGGCGGCTCGCTCAAGTCGTCCTGGTACGGCGACTGCCTGCCGTCCCGCGACTTCCCGATGCTGATCGACCTGTACCGGCAGGGCCGCCTCGACCTCGACGCGTTCGTGTCGGAGACGATCCCCCTGGAGGACGTGGAGAAGGCGTTCGAGCGGATGCACCACGGTGACGTGCTGCGCTCGGTGGTGGTCTTCTGATGACCGCGAGCAGCCCCGGCGTACGGATCGAACACCTGGTGACCTCCGGCACGTTCTCCCTCGACGGGGGCACCTGGGAGGTCGACAACAACGTCTGGCTGATCGGCGACGACGAGGAGGTCCTGGTCGTCGACGCGGCCCACGACGCCGAACGCATCGCCACCGCCGTCGGTGACCGGCGCCTCGTCGCGATCGTGTGCACCCACGCGCACGACGACCACATCGACGCGGCGCCCGCACTCGCCGACCGCACCGGCGCGCCGATCCTGCTGCACCCCGCCGACACGGAGCTGTGGAAGCGCACCCACCCGGACCGCGCCCCCGACGCCGGACTCGCCGACGGACAGCAACTCTCCGTCGCGGGTGTGGAGTTGACGGTGCTGCACACGCCGGGCCACTGCCACGGGGCGGTCAGCCTGTACGCCCCCGCGCTCGGCACCGTCTTCACCGGGGACACCCTGTTCCAGGGCGGTCCCGGCGCCACCGGCCGTACGTTCAGCGACTTCCCGACCATCGTCGAGTCGATCCGCGAACGGCTGCTGACGCTCCCGGCCGAGACCGTCGTACGCACCGGCCACGGCGACTCCACGACGATCGGGGCGGAGGCGCCGCACCTCGACGAGTGGATCGCGCGGGGCCACTGAACCCCCCGCCTGCTCCGCGAAAGACCGGCCCCTCACTTGTGAGGGGCCGGGCGAGGTTCTCCGCAGAAAGCGCGGTGGCGCCACCGTCACCCAGCGGCCCGCCACTAGGCTCCGCCGTCAACTGGCGTGTGCCAGTGGTCAGTTGGCCGAGGGGGATCGGTGCGCGGACCGAAGCTCAGGAACGTGCTGCGGCTGCTTGTGGTGTGCGGTCTGGCGGCGGCGCTGCTGGTGCCACCGGGCAGTGCCGGTCACCCGGCGCAGGCGGCGACCCGCGCAGGCGTGGGAGAGGTGGAGGACGCGAAGGGCGACTTCCTCGCCTCGGGTGAGTTCCATTCGGGGCTGAGCTACTACCACGCGAACGGCGAACCGGGCCCCGGCGTCAACGCGTTCGAGGTCACCGACCGGTGCGACGACGGGTTCAGCCCGACCGTGGTGTGGATCGTCGAAGGCACGAGGTACTCGAAGACGCTCTCCGACAAGTGCACGCTGTTCCCGCACTTCCGGAACCACGACGTGCAGACCGGCTTCGCCCGCAAGAGCATGGTGCCGATGCACTGGTACGTCCGGGCCGAGAACGCTCAGGGCAGGACGTACGGCTCCACGGTCGAGGCGGACACCATGGGCACGTACTCGTACAAGCCGAAGTCGGAGCTGTTCGTACACTCCAGCGTCTATCGCGACCAGGTGGATCAACTGGGGAGGACGGTGGTGGTGTCGCTCGTCCCCACCTCGAAGCTCACCGACCGGCCCGGCAGCGATCTCACCACGTTCGTGGTGTGGCACGAGTTGCAGCAGCGCACCCCGGTGCCGTCCGATCTCAACAAGGACCAACGGCAGTCGCTCTACAAGCAGTTGGCCTGTCATGTGCTGTACGCGAAGCTCGGCAGGGGCGGGCCCACCTGGGACCTGGAGGTGGGCCGGAAGAACATCGCGTGGGACATGGCCACCCAACCGCACTACGTGCTCCACCACGGGTGCAATTGGGGCCCCGACCTCCCGGGACCCGACCCGGACATCCCTCCCGGCGACGGTGACGACATCCCCGTCGACCAGCCGCCCACGGTGGACGCGGGACCCGATGTTTCCGGCGACGAAGGCGCGCCGGTGAAGCTCGCCGGAAGCGCCGAGGACGACCACGGCGCCCCCGACGTCAAGTGGACCTACCGGCCGCGCGAGGGCGTGGACAAGGGCGCCACCTGCGAGTTCAGCAACGCAGGCCGGCCCGGTACGCGCCTGGTGTGCACGGACGACGGGACGTTCGAGGTGACCCTGACCGCGGACGACGGGGTGAACGCGCCGGTCAGCGACAGCGCGCTGGTGCGACTCGACAACGTGGCCCCGAAGGTGACCCTCGACGGGCCCGAGGAGTGGGACGTCCACCGGGTCGGGGACAAGGTCGCGCTGAAGGCACCGTTCGAGGACCCCGGGAGCAACGACACCCATACGTGCACCGTCCGCTGGGACGACGGCAAGAAGTCGTCCTTCCCCGCGAAGGGCGACAGCTGCGACGTCTCGCACGCCTACCCGCACGCCGGCATGAACACCATCTCGGTGGAGGTCGCCGACGACGACGGCGGTCGCGACCGCGCCGAGACGATGATCGTCGTCTACGACCCGCGGGCCGGGCTGCTCACCGGCGCCGGGCGCACCGACGACGGCCTCCGCTTCACCACGGCCGCCAAGTACCCGGCGGCCGACTCCAGCCGCCCCCTGGGCGCCGTGGTCCTCTCCCCACCTTCCGGTGACGGCCCGCGCACGCTCGTGTCCACCCGCCTCGACTGGCTGGTGATCACACCGGACGGCAAGGCCGCGGTGAAGGGCGAGGCCACCGGCCACGGCTTCCTCGGATATGTGAAGTCCGGTGAGTTCCGTGGGGTCGTATGGCCGCTGTCCGAGGGGAAGAACCCTCCGGAGAAGCCGCTGTACGACTCAAGCCCCGGCCAGAGCTGGGACGTGGACCGGGCCCGGCTCCGGCCCGTCACCACCGGCGCGACGGTCATCGACGCGGGTTGGATTCCCGGCCTGCCCGACCTGCCCGGCCCGCTGTCCCTCGGCCGCCACACCGACCGTCTACCCGTACTCGGCGTGGAGACGGGGCCCGGCGGCCTGGAGAGCGGACTCGGCGTGGAGACGGGGCTCGGCCTGGACACAGGGCTCGGTCACGTGGGGTGAGGGAAGACCGAGCCGCAAGCCACCGTGACCTGGAGCGGGCCGGTTCCGGTCACAGAGGGCTGTGCCTGGATGTGCGGCGGGAATCCGCAGGTGCCACGATGAGGGGACCCACCAGGCCCGTACGAGGAGCGAAGCTCATGGGCAAGGGACAGCGATCCGCCGACCGGTCCCGTCAGGCCCCCGAAGCCCCCGAAGGCGAGCGCGCGGGGCGCACCCGGCGACAGGAACACGCGACGGCCGACGAGCGCGGTCGGCGGCGCCACGGCAGGGACGACGAACTGAGCTGACGGGCGGATCACTTCGACCCCGAGGGGGCCGAGGCTGCGCGCCCCAGGGGAACACATGCCCACACAACGCCCCACCATCGACGAGTCGTACTGGATGGCGTCCACGCCCGGTACGGCCTATCCGCCCCTCGACACGGACCTCAGCGTGGATGTCGCGGTCGTCGGCGGCGGCATCGCCGGGCTGAGCACCGCGTGGGAGCTGGTCCGTGCCGGTCTGGATGTCGTCGTCCTTGAGGCCGACCGGATCGCCGCCGGGGTGACCGGCAACACCACCGCCAAACTCACCGCCGCGCACGGCCTCCGCTACGCCTGGCTCGAGGCCGAACACGGGCCCGAGGACGCCCGGCTCTACGCGCTCTCGCAGCAGGACGCGGTCAGCCGGGCGGCGGCCCTCTGCGCCGACCTCGGCATCGACGCGGAGATCGAACGCGCCCCCGCCTACACCTACGTACGCGACCACGACCGTCTCGACGAGGTGCGGGCGGAGGCCGAAGCGGCGCGCCGGGCCGGGCTCGACGCGGCGTTCGTGACCGACACGGAACTCCCCTTCGAGATCGCCGGAGCGGTCCGGATCGCCGACCAAGTCCAGTTCCACCCCAGGAAGTTCCTGCTCGCCCTGGCCGGGCACATCACCGCCGCAGGCGGCCGGATCCACGAACGGGCCAGGGTCACCGGCCTGCACGAGGGGGCGCGCTGCCGCCTCACCACCGACACCGGGGTGACCGTACGGGCGGGCGACGTGGTGGTGGCCACGCACTACCCGATCTTCGACCGGACGCTGCTGTTCACGCTCCTGACGCCCCGCCGCGAACTGGTCGTCGCCGCGCCCGTCCCCGCCGACACGGTGCCCACCGGCATGTACCTCACCCCCGAGGACCGGGTCCGTTCGCTGCGCAGCGCCCGGTACGCCGACGGGCAGCGGCTCCTCATCGTCACGGGCGAGTCGTTCGAGCCGGGCGCCGGGGACGTGCCGGGGCGGTTCGCGCGGCTCGACGCCTGGGCGCGCGAGCACTTCCCGGCCTTCGCGCGGGCGGACACCGGCTACCGCTGGGCGGCGCAGGACAACGACTCCCTCGACCGGCTGCCGTACGTCGGGCACGCCCATCCGGGCACCCAGCACGTCTTCGTGGCGACCGGCTTCGGCGGCTGGGGCATGAGCAACGGTGTGATGTCGGGCCGGTTGCTCACCGCCCACATCACGGGTGCGGCGCGGCCCGCCTGGACCGATCTGTACGACCCGCGCCGACTGCCACCGGTGCGCTCGGCGGGCCGGTTCGCCGCCCAACAGGCCGCCGTCGCCCAGCACTTCGTCGGCGACCGGCTGCACACCGGCCATGTGGACGCGGTCACCGACATCCCGCCGGGCAGCGGCGCCGTCGTACGCCTCGAAGGGAAACGCTGCGCGGTCTACCGGGACGAGGACGGGCGGGCCACCGCGCTCTCCGCGCGCTGCACGCACCTCGGCTGTCTGGTGCACTTCAACCCCGCCGAACGGACCTGGGAGTGCCCCTGCCACGGGTCCCGGTTCGCGACCGACGGCTCCGTCCTGCAGGGCCCGGCCACCCGGCCACTCGAACCGCGCGCTGTCCCGGACGAGTTGGAGCCCTGACCGCCGCGCACGGTCAGGCGGTACGCCCGCTCGGCGCCCTGCGCGTACGACCCAACAGGGCGGCGGTGAACGGGTGTCGGGGCGTTTCGAGGACCGTACGGGTCGGCCCCTCCTCGACCAGCTCACCCGCGTCGAGCACGGCGATCCGGTCGGCCAGGGCCGCGGTGTCCAGGTCGTGGGTGATCAGGACGAGGGAGAGGTCGTGCCGGTCGCGGAGCAGCGCCGCGAGCCGGTCGAGGATGCCGCGCCGGGTGACCGGGTCGAGTCCTGAGGTGCTCTCGTCGCAGATCAGCACCCGGGGGCGGGCGAGCAACGCCCTTGCCAGGGCGGCGCGTTGCAGCTCGCCGCCGGAGAGCCGGTCCGGCCGTCGGCGTACGGTGTCGCCGGTCAGGCCGAGCCCTGTGAGCGTGGCGAGGGCTTCGGCCGCGGCCTCGGCCGGCGCAAGCCCGCGCAGCCGTACGGCCGTACGGGCCACCTGGTCCAGGACCGGCCGGTGTTCGTCGAAGGCGGCGCGGGCGTCCTGGAACACGTACTGCACGGCGGCCAGTTGGTCCCGGTCGCGGTCGCGCAGGCTGCGCGGCAGCGGCGTGCCGTCGAGCAGCAGCAGCCCGTCGTGGTCGCGGTGCAGGCCCGCGAGGCAGCGGGCGAGGGTGGTCTTGCCGCTGCCGGAGCGGCCGACGACCGCGAGGGATTCGCCGGTACGCAGGGCGAGTTCGGGGACGCGCAGCACTGTCGTGCGGCCGTGGCGGGCGGTGAGCGGGCCGGAGGTGAGGACAGGCGCCGGCCGGTGCGGGTGGGGTTCCGGCTCCGCATCGGCTTGCATTGTGTGACTCTCCGTACGCCCCAACGCGCTGTCGGCCGCCAGGAGTTCGGCCGTCCAGGGGTGGCGCGGGGCCGATGCCACGCGGGCGGCGGGGCCCGACTCCACCACGCGTCCGGCGCGCAGCACCAGGACCTCGTCGGCCAGGGCGTGGACCACGTCCAGGTCGTGGCTGAGCAGGACGAGGGCGATGCCTTCGCGGGCGACGGCTGTGAACCGTTCGACGATGCGCTGTTTGGTGAGGGCGTCCTGTCCGGTGGTCGGCTCGTCGGCGACGATCACGCGGGCGCCGAGCAGCAGGGCCTGGGCGAGGACGACGCGCTGTTGCTGGCCGCCCGAGAGCTGGTGCGGGTAGCGCCTCAACAGGGCTTCGGAATCGGGGAGTTGGGCCAGGGCGAGGGAGCGCAGGACACGTTCGTGGGCGGTTCGGGCGCGCTCGCGCCGGGGCAGGTGCCGTACCTGGGTGCGGGCGATGTCCCGCAGCAGCGCTCCGATGCGGCGGGCCGGGTTGAGGGCGGCGCCGGGGTGCTGGGGCACGTATCCCACGAGTCCGTCGGGGGCGCGTACCCGGCCGGTGACGCGGGCTCCGGCCGGGTACTCGCCGAGCAGGGCGAGCCCGGTGGTGGTCTTGCCGCTGCCGGACGAGCCGATCAGGGCGGTGACCGTGCCCGCGCGGACGCGCAGGTGCACTCCGTCGACGACGGCACGGCCGTCGATCTCGACGCGCAGGCCCTCGATCTCGGCGACGAGCTCCGCGTGCGTGTCCGTCTCCGTCTCCGTTGCCGTGTTCATGTGTGCCGCCTCTTCTTCCTGTGCGCGAGCGCGGAGTCGACGAGCAGGTTGCCGCCCATGGTCAGGGCGACGATGAGCAGCGCGGGGACGACGACGGCCCACGGCTGTACGAAAAGGCCGGTGCGGTTGCGGTCGACCATCACCGCCCAGTCGGCGGCGTCCGGTTCGACGCCGACGCCGAGGAACGCCGCGGTGGCCACGAGGTAGAGCACCCCGGTGAGCCGGACGCCCGCGTCGGCGGCGAGGGTGCGGGTGGCGGAGCGGCCGACGTAGCCCACGGCCGTACGCCACCATGTCTCGCCCTGCAGCCGCAGCGCCTCCACGGCCGGGCGGGCGGCGGCCTCGGCTCCGGCGGCGCGGACGATGCGGGCCGCGTCCGGGATGTTGACGAGCGCCACCAGGAAGGCGAGGCCCACGGGTCCGGGCGTGAGTACGGCCGCGACAAGCAGGATCATCAGGAGCGACGGCACCGCGAGCAGCACGTCGAGGGGCCGCATCAGCAGCTCCTCCAGCCAGGTCCGGCGCGTCAGGGCGCTGATCAGCCCGACGGGCAGCGCGACCAGGTAGGCGAGGGCGGTCGCGGCGAGCGCCACCAGGACCACGGAGCGGCCGCCGAGCAGCACCTGCCGCCCCACGTCCCGGCCCACGAAGTCGGTGCCGAACCAGTGCCCGCCGCCGAGGCCGAAGGACGCGGTACGCGGCCCGGGTTCGCCCGCGAACAGCGGACCGAGCAGCGCGAGCAGCAACGGCACGCCGACGATCAGCGCGGCCCGGACGAGACCTGAACCACCCTTCTCTGTACGGGACTTGAGTTCCAGGGCGGCCGGGGTCACGCGGCGACCTCCGTCCGGGGTGCGAAGCGGTGCGCGACCAGGTCGGCGCCGATGTTGAGGACGACGGTGAGCGCGCCGAAGACGACGGCGAGGCCCTGCACGACGGGCAGGTCGCGTTCGGCGACGGCGTTGATGAGGACGGTGCCGAGTCCGGGGATCACGAAGAGTGCCTCCACGACAATGACGCCGCTCAGCAACCAGTCGAGGGTGCGGGCGAGTTGCTGGGTGGCGGGGGTGACGGCATTGGGCAGGGCGTGGGTGTAGCGGACCCGGGCGCCCGGCACTCCGTACCGCCGCGCCTGGGCGACGTACGGCGAGGCGAGCGCGTCGATCATGCCGGCGCGTACCAGGCGGGCGAGGGTGCACACCGGCCGGGAGAGCAGTACGAGGACGGGCAGGACGAGGGCGGCGGGGTGGGCGAGCAGGTCGGTGCCGTAGCCGACGGCGGTCGGGGGCAGCCAGCCGAGGCGGATGGCGAACACGGTGATGAGGAGCACGCCGAGGGCGAACTCGGGTACGGCGTACAAGCCGAGGGTCACGGAGCTGACGAGCCGGTCGGCGGGCTTGCCCTCGTGCCGGGCGGCGAGCACACCGAGGCCGGTGCCGAGCGGCACGAGCAGCACCATGGTGAGCGTGGCGAGCAGCAGCGTCGGGCCGAAACCGTCGGCGATGTACGTGGCGACGGGGCGTCCGGAGGCGAGGGAGGTGCCGAGGTCGCCGTGCAGGAGCCCGCCCGTCCAGTCGAGGAGGCGTTGGTGCACGGGCCGGTCCAGGCCCATCGACTCCCGTATCGCGGCGATGCGTTCGGGGTCGGGCTGGTCCCCGGCGAGGGCGACGGCGGCGTCGCCCGGCAGTGCCTCGGTGAGGGCGAAGACGAGCAGCACGACGGCCGCCGTCTGCGCGATCCCGAGGAGCAGCCGCCGGGCGAGCCACGAGCGCATTCCGCTCAGCGGTCCGCTCACGCGAGCCACACCTTGTCGAAGCGGGCCCAGTCGAGGCAGTTGGCGGGCGCGTCCGTCTCGACGCCGCGCACGGTGCGGGCGGTGCCGATGATCCAGTCGGCGAAGCCCCACACCAGGAAGCCGCCCTCGGCGTGCAGGCGGCGCTGCATCCGGGTGTAGACGGCGGCGCGGGCCTTCGGGTCCTTGGTGGACTGGGCCTGCTGGTAGAGGGCGTCGAAGTCCTTGTGCCGCCAGTGGGTGGCGTTGGTGGTGGAGCCGGTGAGCAGGCGCTGCGAGATGTGTGTCTCGATGGGCATGGCGCCGGAGCGGTACGAGCAGAGGGTGCCGTGGTCGAGGATGTCCTGCCAGTAGCTGTCCTTGCTGCCGGTCCTGATCTTCACGGTGACCCCGGCCTTGGCGGCCTGGTCGCGGAAGATCGAGGCGGCCTCGGTGAATCCGGCGGCCACGGGTGAGGTGTCGAGGGTGACGGTGAGGTCCTCGGCTCCGGCCCGCTTGAGCAGGGCCTTGGCCCGGTCGAGGTCGGGGGTGCGCTGCGGGAGGCCGTCGGCGTAGTACTCGTAGCCCTTGCCGAACAGGTCGTTGCCGATCTCGCCCGCGCCGGACAGGGCGCCGTCGAGGAGTTCCTTGCGGTCGGCGATCAGGAAGAAGGCCTCGCGGACCCGCGGGTCGTCGAAGGGCTTGCGGTCGGTCTTCATGGCGAACGACTGCATGGCGCTGCCGGGAAGCCGGACGATCTCGACCTGTCCCTTGCCCTCGTGCGCGCGGGCCGTGGTCGGGTTGAGCTCATGGGCGTACTCGACCTGCCCGCCGAGCAGGGCGTTGACCCGCGCGGACTCCTCGTTGGCGACGACGATCTCCAGCTCGTCCAGGTGCGGGGCGCCCTCCCAGTACGCGTCGTTGCGCTTGAAGACGGCGGACTTGCCGGGGGCGAAGGAGACGAAGCGGAAGGGTCCGCTGCCGACGGGCTTCGTGTCGAAGTCGGTGGCCCCTTCGGGCACGATGTACGCGCCGAACGTGGCGAGCACATTGGGGAATTCGGCGGTGGGCCGCTTCAGGACGAACTCGACGGTCCGTGCGTCGATGGCACGGCTCGCCTTGAGGTCGATGGGTTCGAGGGACGCCTTGGCGCGGAACGCCTTGTCCGGGTCGGCGATGCGGCGGTAGCTGTGCAGCACATCCTGCGCGGTGACCGGCTTGCCGTTGTGGAAGGTGGCCTTGCGCAGGGTGACCTTCCAGCGGTCGAGGCCCTCGTTCGGCTCCCAGCCGGAGGCGAGGCGCGGCTCCGCGGAGAGGTCGGGGCCGTAGTCGGCGAGCTTGTCGTAGAGGGCCTTGGCGCGGGCCACGTCGGCGAACAGGTTGCTCAGGTGCGGGTCGAGCGTCTCGCCGGCCCCGCCCCCGGCGAACGCGGCGCGCAGGCGTCCGCCGCGCTTCGGCTTTCCGTCGCCCTTGCCTGACGGTGCGGCGGAGCCGGAGGTGCCGCAGCCGGTGAGGGCGAGGGCGCCCACGCCGACGGCGCCGGAGGCGGCGGCGAGGAAGCCGCGGCGGCGCAGGGCGGGGAAGCGCGGGTCGTTCAGGGGTGCGTCGTTCATCGCGGTGTCCTTACTGGAGTCGGAAGTTGTCGCCCGAGGCGGGCGACGAGGTGCAGCCGGTCGGCGTCGGTGGCCGTGCCCTCCGGATCGCCCGCGCGCCACGGCGGTTCGGTGCGCGGTCCTGGCCCGTCGTACAGGGCGAGCACCTCGAAGCCGTTGGCGGCGAGCACGTACCGCAGTTCCTGGGGCAGGAGCAGCCGCCAGGCGGAGCGCTGCTCGACCGGCGCGGACCCGTCATCGGCGGTCCACACCCGGGTGCGGCGCAGGAGTTGGGCGGTGCGGTCGACGTACAGGGTGGTGGTGGAGCGGTACGTGGTGCCGCGCCAGGTGAAGCCGTTGACGCGCGGGGCGTCGAGCAGTTCGGTCCGGCCGAGGAAGAACGCGCCGTTGCGCAGCTCCGCGACGAGCAGCCCGCCGGGTGCGAGGCAGGTACGCACGGAGCTGAGGAACCCGTCGAGTTCGGCGTTGGTGTGGCAGTACAGAAGCGCACTGTCCAGGCACACCACGGCGTCGAACTCCCGCCCAGGCAGGGTGAATTGGCGCAGGTCGGCGCGCAGGTACTCGGGCCCTGGGTGCTCGGTGCGGGCGTACGCGAGCATCGCTTCGGAGAGGTCGGCGCCGGTGACGGTGCGCCCCGCGCGGTGCAGGTGGGCGGCGTCCCTGCCGGTGCCGCAGCCGAGGTCGAGCACGCGCGGCCCGGCCCCGTACCGGCTGAGGCAGTCCTCCGCCCAGTGCCCGGCGAGCCGTTCGGGGTCGGGGAAGCGGGCCTCGTACAGCTCGGGGTTGTCGGTGAGGAGGTTGGCGGCGCTGCTCTGGCTGTTGCCGTGTCGGGTCATGGATCGCTCGCTCACGCTGTCACGGGTACGGGTTCGGGGCGGGCCGGAAGCGCGCGGTGCCGGTGGAGCCAGGCGACCGCGCCCGCCGAGGTGAGGCCGAAGGCCAGGCAGCACGCCCAGGGCAGCCAGGCGAGGCCGGTGTGCCCGCCGGTGTCCATGGCCCAGCCGACGACCGCGTTGCCGAGGGCGGCGGCGATGCCCGAGACCACGTAGAAGAGGCCGAAGTAGGTGCCGGTGAGTTCGGGGCGCCCGAAGTCCGGTATCAGCTCCATGACGAACGGCTGGGCGATCATCACGCCGACGTAGAGCAGCAGCGCCCCGGCGAGCACGGGCAGCGCGCGCAGGGCCGCGTCCGCGAGGCTGTCGGGGGCGCCGCCGTACCCGGCCACGGCCATCGGCGGGACGAACGACAGGCCCATCAGGGCGAGCCCGACGGCTATCCAACGCGCCCTGCTGCCACGGTGGTTGAGGGCGCGGGTGAGGCGGAGTTGGAGCAGCAGGCTGGTGAGGGTGCCGACGAGGAAGACGATCCCGGCGGCGCCGTCCCAGCCGGTGGCGCGCCGGGCGCCGTCCGGGAGCAGCAGGTAGAGCTGGTTCTCCATGGCGAACAGGCCGACCATGGCGAGCGCGAAGGCCAGGAAGCGCCGGTTGCCGACCACTTCGCGCCAGTCGGCGAGGACACTGTTCCCGCTGGAGGCGACCGTACGGGCCGGGAGCACCACGGCCTGCGCGACGGTGAGGACGGCGAAGATCCCGGCGGCAGTCAGCGCGGACGTGCGGAAGTCGACGAGGAGCAGCGCGCTGCCGAGCAGCGGTCCGAGCAGCGCCCCGGCGGTGGCGAACACGTTGAACAGGGCGAACGCCTCCGCCTTGCGCTCCCCCGCCTCCAGGGCGAGATAGGCGCGTACGGCCGGGTTGAACAGGGCCCCGGCGAGTCCGCTGAGCACGGAGGCGGCGAGGAGTACGGGCAGTCCGTCGCCGAGCGCGAACAGGCCGAAGCCGACGGTGCGCAGCGCGCAGCCGGCGATGATGACGCCGCGCGCGCCGAGCCGGTCCGCGGCCGAGCCGCCGATCAGGAACAGCCCCTGCTGGCTGAGGTTGCGCACGCCGAGGACGATGCCGACGACCGCAGCGGAGAGGCCGAGGTCGTCGCCGAGGTGCAGGGCGAGGTAGGGGATGAGCAGGTAGAAGCCGGTGTTGACGCCGAGCTGGTTGACGAGGAGGAGCCGGATGGCGAGGGGGAAGCCACGCACGGCGCGCCAGGTGTTCACGCCCGCGCCCCCGACCGCTCGCGCACTCCAAGTCCCGCTTCCTGCCCGGCAGTTACGGTTCCGTCGGTGCCGCCGATGCCGGTCCACGGGTCGTCGGCGAGCAGCAGATGCCCGTCCAGGTCGACCCAGCGGGCCCGGTCGACGAGGTGCACGGCGGGGGCGATGCCGAGGGTGCTGGCGGTCAGACAGCCGAGCATCAGCGCGGTTCCGGTGCCCTCGATCAGCTCGGCGATCCGCAGGGCGGCATGCACGCCGCCGCACTTGGCGAGCTTGACGTTGATGCCGTGGACTCGTCCGGCGAGGCGTCGGGCGTCCTCGAAGTCGACGGCGTCCTCGTCCGCGATGACCGGGATCGGTGCGTCCGCGGCGAGTTCGGCAAGCTGGTCCGGGGTGCCGGGCGGCAGCGGTTGCTCCACCGCCTCGACGCCCAACTCGGCGTACTGCGGCAGGAGTTGACGTGCGCTGTCGAGGCTCCACGCACCATTGGGGTCGAGCAGCAGGCGGGCGTGGGGCGCGGCGGCGCGCACGGCGCGGACGCGGGTCAGGTCGTCGGCCGGGTCCGGGGTGCCCGCCTTGAGCTTGAGTACGGAGAACCCGTCCCGAACGAGCGCGGCGGCCTGCGCCTCGGCCTGTGCCGGGGCGGTGATGCCGATGGTGCGGGCGGTGGCGGCTGCGGGCTGCGTGGTGGGGGCGCCGAGGAGCCGGTGGACGGGGGTGCCCGCGCGTTTGCCGACGAGGTCGAGCAGCGCGGACTCGACGGCGGCGGTGACGCTCGGCGCGGCACCCGGCGGGGCGTTGTCCTGCAGTGCGTCGAGGGCGGCCTCAGGCGTACCGAAGTCAGTCAACCACTGGGCAGCAGCGTCGAGTTGACGCTCAAGAGCCGTGGCGTCGAGGCCGTAGTACACACTGCTGACGGCCTCGCCGTGGCCGTGAAGCCCGTCGTGTTCGACGGTGAGCCACACGGCGTCGCGGGCGGCCATGGTGGAGCGCGATATGCGCAGGGGTTCGGTGAGTCGGAGACGCACGGTGCGCCGGCTGGCCTTCACTGCTGTTCTTCCCTGGGGGTACGGGGGCGGACAGGCCCCAGCGGGTCGGTGACGGTGCGGCAGCGCGCCCATCCGGTGGCTTCGACCGCGCCGGAGTGCGGGATCTCGACGGGGCGGACGGCCGCGCGGTCCGGGCCGATGCCGTGGGTGGCGGCGAAGTCGTCGTCGTACACGCTGTTCAGGTAGCGGTGCGGCCCGTCGGGGAAGACCGTGGCGACGACGGCGCCGGGGTGGACGCGGGCGGCCCAGGCGGCGACGAGTGCCGCGGCCCCGGTGCTCCAGCCGCCGCTGACGAAGGCCCCGGTGGCGAGGCGGCGGCAGGCGTCGGCGGCCTCGGCGGGGCCCACCCAGTGCACCTCGTCGAAGGCGTCGTAGGCGACGTTGCGCGGATGGATGCTGCTGCCCAGGCCGCGCATCAGGCGGGGCCGTGCGGGCTGTCCGAAGATCGTCGAGCCGGTGGCGTCCACGCCGATGAGCCGCAGCTCCGGCCAGTGCCGCCGCAGCGGTCCGATGACGCCCGCACTGTGCCCGCCGGTGCCGACACTGCACACCAGAACGTCCAAGTGGTCGATCTGCACGGCGAGTTCGGCGGCGAGCGAGGCGTATCCGGCGGTGTTGTCGGGGTTGTTGTACTGGTCGGGCCAGTACGCGTCGGGGAGTTCCGTGAGCAGGGCGCGCAGCCGGGCGAGCCGGGCGGCCTGCCAGCCGCCCTCGGCCGCCGGGCGGTCGACGATGTCGAGGCGGGCGCCGTGGGCGCGGAGCAACTGCCGCATGGACGGCTCCAGTTCGGCGTCCCCGACAAGGACGATCGGATGGCCGAGGGCCTGTCCCGCGAAGGCCAGGCCGATGCCGAGGGTGCCGGACGTGGACTCCACGACGGGGGCGCCGGGCCGCAGTTCGCCGCGCTCACGGGCGCCGAGCAGCATGCCCACGGCGGCCCGCGCCTTCATGCCGCCGACGCCGAGCCCTTCGAGCTTGGCCCAGAATCCGGGCTGCGGGCAGGGCAGGTCGACGGATACGCGGGCGAGCGGGGTGTCGCCGAGGAGGCGCAGCAAGTCCCGGTTGCCGGGCGGGCGTTGGAGCCGGTCCGGGGCGGTCAGAGTGACGGCGGTCATCGGGCGGCTCCGTAGCGGTACAGGGTGCCGGGGCCGCCGTCGAGCCAGAAGAAGGGGTACGGCTCGGCGCACACGGCGCTCACCCCGGCGCCGATCAGCGGGGGCAGCACGGCGCTGCCGGTCTGCGCGAACATCACCAGGGGCGTGCCGTGCCGCAGCGCCTGTTCGCGCAGCGGCTCGAAGCTGCCGTTGCCGAGCGTCATCCCGGAGGCCAGGACCGCGTCACAGCGCGCCAGTTCGGCGAGCGCGTCGGTGTGTACGGGCTCGCCCCACTCGGTCGTCCCGCCCTTCAGATCACAGGCGATGTAGGTGAGGCCGCGCGCCCTGAGCGCTTCGAGGAGCGAGTTGACGACGCCGACGACGAGCACGGTCGCGCCGGGTGCGGCATCGATCAGCTCGACGACAGCACGGGCCCGCGCCCGCGACTTCTCCAGGGACGACCCGGCGGGCAGTGCGCACGGCCGGGCACCGCCGCCAGGGCCGTGCGGCCGGACCCGCATGAGGTACGCGTCGAGAGCGGCCACCCGCACCGAAAGCCGTGCGTGGCCGAGGAGTTGGGCGATGTCCGCGCCGACGCACTCCTCCACGGTGGAGTCGGGCAGCTCGCCGGGTTCGACGGCGCAGGACCCGACGGCCTCCCCGAGGCGCAGGCTGAGCACCTCGTTGCGGTAGCCGCCGGTGCGCCCCGCGTGGCGTACGGCCTGCCGGGTGGTGAACGCCACCGAGATCCGCTCGGCGGCCGGGTCGGGCCCGAACTCGCCGCGCAGCACGCCCGCGACGAGGTCGTCGTACGACGTGGCGGTGGCCCGCAGAGCGGTGGCCCTTGTGCCGGTGACGGATGTCATCGTGTCAGTGGCGGATGTCATCGGGAGGTCACCACCTGCGGGCGGAGCGCGGCGATGAGGGTCTCGACCCGGTCGCGGGCGCCCGTGCCCTCGGCGTCCCCGGCCATGACGTGGCCGAGATACTCGTTGTTGCTGCCCGCCGCCTTGACCGTCTTGCCGGGTTCGGCGAGCTGGAGCTCCAACAGGCCGTCGGCGTCCCGGACTTGCTCGGCCCCGTCGACGGCGGTGAGGGTGCCCGCGGTGTCCGGTACGAGGAAGCCGATGGCGGCGCTGCTCAGTCCGGTGGGGGTGCGGCGCAGGTCGGGTGTCCGGCCGAGGGCCACGTCGACCGCGGCGGCGGCGAGGTCGATGCCGGTGACATGGCGGACGAGTTCCGTGATGCGGTTTCCGGCGGGCCGCGGGTTGACCTCGACGACGCGGGGTCCGGCGGAGGTCAGCTTGATCTCGGTGTGCGCCACGACCTCGTCGAGCCCGAGCGCAGCGACAGCCCGGCAGGCGGTGTCGACGGCGGCGACGACGTCCGGCGCGGGGAGGGCGGCGGGGAACATGTGGCCGGTCTCCACGAAGGCGGGCGCCCCGCCGACGCTCTTGTCGGTGACTCCGACCACCTCCGTCGTACCGGCGTACGACACGGTCTCGACGCTGACCTCGGGCCCGTCGAGGAGTTCCTCCAGGAGGACACCGGGGGCGCGGCGCTGGCCGCGGGCGTTGACGGGGAATCCGGCGAGCGCCCGGTAGGCGGCGGTGAGTTCGGCCTCGTCGTCGATCCGGCGCACGAACATGCCGGCGCACAGGTCGGCGGGCTTGAGGACCAGCGGGTAGCCGATGTCGCGGGCGGCGTCGGCGGCCTCGGCGAGGCTCGCGCAGGCCGCGTACCGCGGGCCGGGCACTCCGGCCGCGGCGAGCACGCGGCGGGTGGCGTCCTTGCGGCAGGCGTTCTCGACGGCCTCGGCGGTGGGCCCCGGCAGGCCGAGGCGTCCGGCGATCCGGGCGACGGTGGGCAGGTAGTAGTCGCAGGACGTGATGACCCCGTCGAAGCGCAGCGCCTCGTGGGCGCGCTCGACGAAGGGCAGCAGCGTCTCGGTGTCGTTGGTCTCGGCGGTGAGCACATGGCGGGCGCCGAGCAGCGGGTGCGCGGTGCCCTCGGGGGCGGAGCGCAGGTAGTGGTGCAGGTCGCGGGTGAGGAACGTGAACGTGTGCCCGGCCTCGCGGACGGCCCGCGGCAGCAGTCTGCTCATCGATCCGACCCAGCTCTCGACCATCAGCAGATGTGCCACAACGTCCCCTTTTCACCGCGTGATTGAGCATGGCGGCCCTGCCGGTGACAGGACACTTCCGGCCTGTCGGCTTGACCGAGAGGGACCTTATCGACAATCGTTTTCATTGTCACCTGGCGCCCCTCGGGCGCTCCGGCCTCCCTGAAACGCGAGAAACGTGCCTCCTGCCGTACGCCACCGCCGCGCGCTGTGCGCTCTCACCGCCACCGCCGCCACGCTCACCCCGCTCGCCCCACTCACCCCGGCCGCGCCCGCGCACGCCGCCGGTCACGCACCCGCCCCGGCGCCGATCCGCTTCGGGGACTGCCCTGATTCGGTACCGGAACCGCCCGCGCCGGACCGTGTCGAGTGCGGCACGCTCGACGTGCCGCTCGATCGGGCCGACCCGGACGGCCGCCGGATACGCCTCGCCGTGTCCCGGGTGCCCGCGTCCGGAACGCCCGCCGAGCGGCGCGGCATTCTGCTGGTCAACCCGGGCGGCCCCGGCGGCTCCGGCCTGCCGTACGCCGTCACCAAGCGGGCGAAGCTCCCGGCGAGCGTGCGCCGCGCGTACGACGTGATCGGCTTCGACCCGCGCGGCACCGGGCGCAGCGGGCCCGCCGACTGCGGGGCGATGGGCGGCCTCTTCGAGCAGCCGGCCGCCGACCCGGTGCCGGTCGGTGAGCGCGCCGAGCGGGCGTATCTGGACTCCCTGGACCGCCTTGCCGCCGACTGCGCGCGGGGCGTGGGCGAAGCGCTTCCGCATCTGTCGACCACGGCGACGGCGCACGACATGGACGCCGTCCGCGCGGCCCTCGGGGAACCCCGCACGTCCTTCCTCGGCGTCTCCTACGGCAGCTATCTGGGCGCCGCGTACGCCGCCGAATTCCCGCACCGCGTCGGCCGGATGGTGCTCGACAGCGTGGTGGGCCCGTGGGACTGGTACGACTTCGACGTCCGGCAGAGCCGTCAACTCCTGCGCCAGCGCGCAGTGTTCTTCACCTGGGCCGCCCGGCACGCGTCCCGCTTCGACCTCGGCTCGACGCCCGCCGACGTACGCGCCGCCTACGAGCGGACGCGCCGTAACCTCGCCGCCCGGCCCCAACAGGGCTTCGGCGCCGCCGAGTTCGACCGGGCGGTGTACCGCGCGCTCGGCCGTACGGAACGCTGGGCACCGCTCGCGGACGGCATCCGCGCCTACTTGCGGGACGGCGACGCCGCCGGACTGCGCCCGGCCGAGCCGTTCGACAACCCGGCGTCACGCACGTTCGAGGCCGCCAACCGCACCGTGAAGTGCGCGGACGGGCCCGGCCCAAGCGCGGCCCGGGTCCGCGCCGACCTGCGCCGCATCCGGCACGCGGACCCGCTTCCCGTACTGACCGGCATGGAGGCCTCGGCCTGCGCGTTCTGGCGCCACCGGCCCGAGGAGCGCACCCGGCTCGGCAGCCCGGCGGCCCCGCCCGTGCTCCTGGTCGCCTCGGAGCACGACCCCGTCACCCCGATCGAGGGCGCGCACCGGCTGCGGCACCGGCTGCCCGGCTCGCGCCTGGTCACCCTCCACGACGACTACTCGCACGGCGTGTTCGCCAGCCGGGGCAACGCGTGCGTGGACGAGGCGACGGCCGCGTACCTGGTCGACGGGCAGACACCGGCCGCGGACGTGCACTGCACCGGCCCCGGACTGCCGGGGCCGGGTCCCTCAACTCCCTGACAGCACACCCCACTTGACCCACCCACCGCACCGACAGGAACCACCACGATGAGCCGCACCCCGCACCCTCCGTACAC
>NZ_JAAAHS010000104.1 GCF_009908195.1 Streptomyces boluensis
GGCCAGGGGGCTTCGGCCGGGCGCAGGGTGTCGAGCCCGTCGCCGCGCTCCGCCGCGACCAGCGAAAGGACGCCCGCGACCAGGCAGTTGTGGTGCAGCTCGCCGGCCAGGACACCGCGTACGAGCTCGTCGAGGGGGACGCGGGCCAGCTCCATGTCGGCCTCCTCCTCGTACACCTCGAAGCGTTCGCCCTCCGCCTCGGAGAGGTCGCGGGCGAGGAAGATCCGGATGGCCTCGTCGCAGCCACCGGGCGAGGAGTAGACGTCCGTGAGGACCTGCCAGTCCTCGGCCTTGACGTGCGCCTCCTCGTACAGCTCGCGCTGCGCGGCGTGCAGCGGGTTCTCGCCGGGGATGTCGAGCAGGCCCGCCGGGATCTCCCAGAGCCGCTGCCGTACGGGGTGGCGGTACTGGCGGATGACCAGGACCCGGCCCAGGTCGTCGAGGGCGACGACGGCGACCGAGCCGGGGTGGACCTGGTAGTCACGGCGCGCGACGGCGCCGCCGGGCATGACCACGTCGTCGGTGCGGACGCTGGTCTTGTTGCCGACGAACGGGGTCGCGGTGGCCGTGATCTGCCACTCCTCGGCGGTGTCCTTGATCGTCATGTCTGCGTCCTCCCACGTGCCCACACGAAAAAACCGGGGTACAGGCCGCGAACGACCCGTACCCCGGCAACCGTATCGCCGTTACTTGGCGGCCTTGCCCTTGGCCTGCTTGCCGGCCTGCTGACGCTCGACGGCGGCCTTCACCAGACCCGCGAAGAGCGGGTGCGGTCGGGTCGGCCGGGAGCGGAGCTCGGGGTGCGCCTGCGTGGCGACGAGGTAGGGGTGCACCTCGCGCGGGTACTCGACGTACTCGACGAGCTTGTTGTCCGGGGACGTGCCGGAGAAGACGAGGCCGGCCTTCTTCTCCAGCTCCGCGCGGTACGAGTTGTTGACCTCGTAGCGGTGGCGGTGGCGCTCCTCGACGTACTCCTTGCCGTCGTACGTCTCGCGCACGATGGAGCCCTCGGTGAGCTTCGCCGGGTACATGCCCAGGCGCATGGTGCCGCCCATGTCGCCCTCGCCCGCCACGATGTCGAGCTGCTCGGCCATGGTGGAGATCACCGGGTGGGCCGTGGCGGCGTCGAACTCGGTGGAGTTGGCGTCCGGCACGTCCGCGAGGTTGCGGGCCGCCTCGATCACGATGCACTGCAGGCCAAGGCAGATGCCGAGCAGCGGCACCTTGTTCTCCCGGGCGTACTGGATCGCGCCGATCTTGCCGTTCACACCGCGGTCGCCGAAGCCGCCGGGGACGAGGATCGCGTCCACGTCGGCCAGCTGCTTCTTGGCGCCCGCCGGGGTCTTGCAGTCGTCCGACGTGACCCACTTGACCTTGACGCGGGCCTTGTTGGCGAAGCCGCCGGCGCGCATGGCCTCGGTGATCGAGAGGTACGCGTCGGGCAGGTCGATGTACTTGCCGACAAGCGCGACCGTGACCTCGTGGTTCGGGTTGTGCACCCGGTCGAGGAGGTCGTCCCACTGAGTCCAGTTGACGTCACGGAACGGCAGGTCGAGCTTGCGCACGACGTACGCGTCCAGGCCCTCGGTGTGCAGCACCTTCGGGATGTCGTAGATCGACGGGGCGTCGATGGCGGCGACGACCGCAGCCTCGTCGACGTCGCACATCAGCGAGATCTTGCGCTTGATGGAGGTCGGCACGTCACGGTCGGCGCGCAGCACGATCGCGTCGGGCTGGATACCGATGTTGCGCAGCGCGGCGACGGAGTGCTGGGTCGGCTTGGTCTTCAGCTCACCGGACGGGCCGATGTACGGAAGCAGCGAGATGTGCACGACGAAGACGTTGTCCCGGCCGACCTCGTGGCGGACCTGGCGGACGGTCTCCAGGAACGGCAGCGACTCGATGTCGCCGACCGTGCCGCCGACCTCGGTGATGACGACGTCGACGTCGTCCGTGGCCATGCGGCGGATCCGGGACTTGATCTCGTTGGTGATGTGCGGGATGACCTGCACGGTGTCACCGAGGTACTCGCCGCGCCGCTCCTTGGCGATGACCTGCGAGTAGACCTGGCCGGTGGTGACGTTGGCCGAGCCGTCGAGGTCGACGTCGAGGAAGCGCTCGTAGTGACCGATGTCCAGGTCGGTCTCGGCGCCGTCGTTGGTGACGAACACCTCACCGTGCTGGAACGGGTTCATGGTGCCGGGGTCGACGTTGAGGTACGGGTCGAGCTTCTGCATCGTGACCCGAAGGCCCCGGGCCTTGAGGAGCGCACCCAGGCTGGAGGCGGTCAGACCCTTGCCGAGGGAGCTGGCGACACCCCCGGTGACGAAGATGTGCTTGGTCGTCGTGGCTTTGGGCGGCATGGCCAAGAGGGGGCTCCCGTGGTCGCGAAGTGGTGGTGCGTACCGGCACCCGGGCCCGGAATCTTTGATTTCCAGGGAGGTTGCCGTCGCTGCGGTTCGGGGTTCCAGAAACCACCGGTCCACGGGCCACCAGGGTATCAGCGGCTCGGGGAGGCTGCTTCCGGCCACGCTCCGCACCGCGGCCGGGACGCTCCGTATCAGTGGTCCGGTGGCCGGCACGGCGCCCTCACCCGGCGCTCACCCGTTCGGCGCAGCCGCATTGCCCGACCCGCGCGCGCATCACCGGGGTGCGTCGTATCCTGCTCGGACGTTCGCTGCCGAGCCGGGCCGGAGTACGGCACCACCCCCGCCCGACCGGAGTTCCCCGAGCTCGTCAACGACCCTTGACCGCAGTGCAAGCGCCCCGCGGGGCGGACGTGGCCGTTCGACTGGAGATGTACGTGGCCGGGCGCATCGAGGACTACGCACTCATCGGCGACATGCAGACCGCAGCACTGGTCTGCCGGGACGGCACAGCGGACTGGCTGTGTCTCCCGCGCTTCGACTCACACGCAGTGTTCGCCGGGCTTCTCGGTACCGAGGAGCACGGTTTCTGGCGGATCGGGCCCGAGCACGGCTCCGATACCGCGCCGCCGAGAGCGGACCGCAGGACCTACCGCGGGGACTCCCTGATCCTCGAATCCGAGTGGGACAGCCCGCACGGCACGGTCCGCGTGACCGACTTCATGCCGCCGCGCGACGGCGCGCCCCAACTCGTCCGGATCGTCGAGGGCGTGAGCGGGCGGGTGCCGATGCGCTCCACGCTGCGGATGCGGTTCAGCTACGGCCGGATCGTGCCGTGGGTGCACAAGGTCGACGGCCGCACGGTGGCCGTCGCCGGGCCCGACTCGGTCTGGCTGGACACCGACGCGGAGACGTACGGCGAACACCTCACGACCTACTCGGACTTCACCGTCTCCCCCGGTGACCGGGTGGCGTTCACGATCAGCTGGGAGCCCTCGCACAAGGCGCCGCCGCCGCTGCACGAACCCGAGGCCGCGCTCGAGGCGACCGAGGATTTCTGGCGCCAGTGGGTCGAGCACTGCACGTACCACGGGCCCTACCGCGAGGCGGTGGTGCGCTCGCTGATCACGCTGAAGGCGCTGACGTACGCGCCGACCGGCGGGATCGTCGCGGCGCCCACCACGTCGCTGCCCGAGGACATCGGCGGCTCACGGAACTGGGACTACCGCTTCACCTGGCTGCGGGACGCTGCGATCACACTGTCCTCGCTGCTTCGCACCGGGTACCGCGAGGAGGCCCGCGCCTGGCGCGAGTGGCTGCTGCGCGCGGTCGCGGGCGACCCGGAGAACCTGCAGATCATGTACGGCATCGCCGGTGAGCGGGAGTTGGGCGAGAGCGAGCTCGACTGGCTGCCGGGGTACGAGGGTTCGCAGCCGGTACGCGTCGGCAACGGCGCCGCGCACCAGCTCCAGCTGGATGTGTACGGCGAGGTCACCGAGGCGCTGCACCTGGCCCATATGACGGGCCTCGCGCGTAATGACTACGCGCAGCAGCTGCAGCTCAAGCTCATCCGGTACCTGGAGACCCACTGGGACCAGCCTGACGAGGGCATTTGGGAGGTGCGTGGGCCGCGCCGCCATTTCGTGCACTCCAAGGTGATGGCCTGGGTCGCCGTCGACCGCACCATCAAGCTGATCGAGTCGGGCGACGTGGACGGTCCCCTGGAGCGGTGGTGCGAGCTGCGCGACGACATCCACCGTGACGTGTGCGAGAAGGGCTACGACCCGGAGAGGAACACGTTCACGCAGTCGTACGGCTCGCGGGAGCTGGACGCGTCCCTGCTGCTCATCCCGCAGATGGGCTTCCTGCCGCCGGACGACAAGCGGGTCGTCGGCACCATCGAGGCGATCCAGCGGGAGCTGTCCACCGAGGACGGCTTCGTACTGCGCTACCCGACGACCGGTGAGGACGCGGGCGTCGACGGCCTCGAAGGTGACGAAGGGGCGTTCCTGGCCTGCTCGTTCTGGCTCGCGGACGACCTGGCGATGATCGGCCGGGTCGACGAGGCGCGCGAGCTGTTCGAGAAGCTGCTCTCGCTCCGCAACGACCTGGGGCTGCTCGCCGAGGAGTGGGACCCGCGGCTGCAGCGGCAGGTCGGCAACTTCCCGCAGGCCTTCAGCCACGTCCCGCTGATCGACACCGCGCTGCGGCTGACCGCCTCGGGGGCGTACGGCGGCTGAGCCCCCGCGCGTACGCGTCCCGCACGGCCCCCCGGCTGCCGGCCGGGGGGCCGTGCTGCGTGCCGGGGGCGCCCTGTGGTGTTCCCGGCGCGCGGGCACGGGTAGCGTCCCGCGGATGGAGACGCAGAACCCTCAGGCCGGGATCACCGTGCAGCGCGCCCTGGAGCTGCCCGGACTGCGCAGCGGCCTGCCCGAGGTGGTGGCCGGCGCCGACCGGCTGCAGCGCACCGTGCGCTGGGTGCACGCGGGTGAGGTGCCCAACATCGCCTCGCTGCTCAAGGGCGGGGAGCTGCTCCTGACGACCGGGCTCGGGCTCGGCGCCCGCCCGGCGGAGCAGCGCGCCTTCGTGCGCAAGCTCGCCGAGCGCGGGATCGCGGCGCTCGTCGTGGAGCTCGGGCCGCGGTTCTCCCGGCTGCCCGCGGCCATCGTGGAGACGGCGCGCACGGCCGGGCTTCCGCTGGTGCAACTACACCGCGAGGTGCCGTTCGTGACGGTGACCGAAGAGGTCCACACGGAGATCGTCAACGGGCACTACGCGCTCCTCAAGGAGGCCGACGAGGTGCACCGGCGGTGCACCGACGCCCTGCTGTCCGGCGGCGGAGTGCCCCAAGTCCTCTCCGTACTCGCGGAGTTCTGCGGCAACCCGGTGTTCCTGGAGACCGCGGACGGCCAGCTGCTGTACGCGGCCGGGCCTGCCCTCGCGGCCGACGGCGACGCTCAACAGGGCGTCGACCCGCTGCAGGTGTGGGAGGGGCTACGCGGGCGCACGCGTGGTGAGGGGCCGCCGGCCGGGTCGGTCCTGGTCGATGTGCCCGGCGGCGGTCCCGGTACGCCGGGCTCGGTCGGTGGTTCCGTACGGGCCAGGATCGCGCTGCTCGCGGTCTCCGCGCCGTTGCAGCCCGTGCACCGGATCGCCGCCGAGCGGGCCGCTGGATCACTCGCCGTGGTCCTGATGCAGGCCAGGCAGGAGGAGGAGCTGGCGGCGCGCGGCCGCGGCGACTTCCTCTCCGACCTCGCGGAGGGCCGGATCAGCGCCGAGGACGCGCCCGCGCAGGCCCGGGTGCTCGGCTTCCGGCCCGGCTCCGGGCCGCTGCTCCCGGTGGTGATGCGGGTCGCCGACTCGGCCGCGCCGAGCGGGGGTTGGGCCGTTCTGGCCCGAGCCGTGGCGGAGGAGCTGGCCGCGGTCGGCGTACCGGTGCTTGTCGGCGTGCGCCCCGTGGAGGGACGCGTTCCGGTGCTCCTCGGGCTGCGGTCCGAGTCGGAGCGTACGGCGGTCGCGGACCGGGTCGCCGAGGCGCTGCGGGCCGGGCTTCGGCAGGCCGACGAGCGGGCCGGGCTGCAGCGGGCCGGGGTGAGCCCGCCGGTGGTGGTCGTCGGGGTCGCCGGCGGCTGGGCGGCGGCCTCGGCGGGGCTGCGGCACGCGGCGGAGACCGCGACCGCGGCGCAGGGCCTGGTCGACCGGCCGTGGTACGACGCCCGCCGCCTGGACACCGAGTTGCTGCTGTGGCGGCTGCGGGACCATCCCGACCTGGCGGCGTTCGTGGAGCGGGCGATCGGGCCGCTCCAGGAGCACGACCGGCGCGCGAAACCGCCGCTGCTTCCCACCCTGGAGACGTACCTCGCGCACGCGGGCCGCAAGGCGGAGACCGCGCGGGAGCTGCACCTGAACCGGCAGACCCTCTACAACAGGCTCGCCCGCATCGCCGAGTTGCTCGGCACCGACCTGGACGACCCGCAGACGGTGCTCGCCCTGAGCCTGGCCCTACGGGCGCGCCGGCACGTACTGTGAGGCGGCCCCACGGGCACGTTCAGCGCCGGAAGGGCTGCGCCAACTCGTCGTACACGCTGAGGATCTGGGCGACCGTGTCGTCCTCCGTGGGCCAACCGGCCGCCTGCGCACGGCCCTTGGCCCGCAGCCGGTCGCCGTGGTCCGGGTCGGCGAGGAGCCGGGAGACCGCTCCGGCGAGCGCGTCGGCGTCGCCGTAGGGGACGAGTTCGGCGGCGTCGCCCACGAGTTCGGGGATCCCGCCGACGGCCGTGGCGATCAGCGGCACGCCCGCGTGCAGCGCCTCGTGGGCCAGCACGGAGCGGGACTCCCAACGGCTCGGCAGCAGTGCCGCGTCGGCGGCGGCGAGGAGTTCGGGCACATCGTCACGGCGCCCCACGAGGCGTACCGGCAGCCCCTCGTTGTCGATCCGGCGCTGCAGCGCGCCCCGCTCCGGGCCCTCGCCCGCGATCACCACGAGCGGTACGGGGTCGAGGCGGCACCACGCGCGCGTGGCGTCGAGCAGGGTGTCGTAGCCGCGGTGCCGTTCGAGGGAGCCGACGGCGAGGAGCAACGGGCGTCCCACCGCGCCCAGTTCGGCCCGCGTCTTGTGGTGAGGCCCGTCGAGGTCCCCGTCCACCGGCGGCGCGGGCGGACGCGGCGCGGGGAACGCGAGGGGCGCGAGGCGGGCGTCCCGCGCGCCGTTGCCGCGGGCCCGGTCGACCAGGTCGGACGAGGTGCCGAGGAGCACGGCGGAGGCGCGCGCGACCCGGCGTTCGAGCAGCCGCTGCACACGCGCCCGCGCGCCCTCCGCGTGCGCCCGGGTGTGCCAGGTGACGACCAGCGGCGTGCGCCGGATCAGGGGCGCCGGGCGGTGGCCGCGCAGGGCGAGCGACGAGCGGAGCCCGGCGTGCAGCCCGTGCGCGTGCACCAGGTCGGCGTCCGCGCAGGCGGCGCGCAGGGCGACCACGGAGAGCGGGTCGCTGCGCCGCGGCACCGGCACGAACTCCGCGCCCGCGGCCGTGAAGTCGTACACCCCGTCGAGCTCCGCGGGGGCGCACACCGTGACGCGGACGCCGCGCGCGACGAGGCCCGCGGTCAACGAGCGGACGTGCGCGCTGCTGCCCGCGCTGCCGCCGCCGATGACCTGCACGGTGCGCAGGGGCGGCAGGCCCTGCGGTGGGGGGCTGCTCACGTGGGTCACGTGGCCGGACTCCTGGGTCGGCGTCGGGTGCGGGTCCCCGGGGTGCGGGTTCCCGGTGCGGGATGCCCCGGGTGCGGGGTCCCGGCGGGGCTTGGCTCAGCGCCGGTGCTTCCGGGGCGGACGGCACGGCTGTACGGAACGGCTGTGCGGGGTGCCTCGCCAAGGATGCCAGTACGTACGGGAGTTCCGGCACCGCCCGTGGTGGCCAGCCGTGTCGGGGCGGGGCGCGGCCGTGGCGGATCACCCACACGGGGGAGCGTTCGAGGCCGCGTCCCCACAGGGCGTCCGGCGGGTCGGACGGCACCCGTCGGGTCGTACGCGGGGCTGTTCCAGGGGGATGGACGTCCCCTAGGGGACACGCGTGGGCAGCGGCAGTTCGCGTGCCGCCCGGCTGACGCGGTCGCCGCAGACCGTCGCCGCGACGAGGGCGGCGGCGTGCGCGGCGAGGCCCAGGCGGCCGTTGGTGGCGACGATCGCGGTGCCGAGGGCCGCTCCGAGGGCGTGCGCGCCCGTGTCGCCGAGCATGGTGCGGCCGTCCAGGTCGTCGACGAACACGGCCGCCGCGGCGCCCATCGGCGCGGCCGCGAGGGCCCCGTCGCGCTTCAGCAGGCCGGGGGCGCCGAGGGCGAGCACGGCCGCGGTGGCGCGTGCGGGGCGTACGTCCACGAGGTTGACGAAGTGCGCGGTGCCCGCGACGACGACGCCCGCGAGCGCCTTGTCGAGCGGCCGGTCCTTGAGCAGCGCCCCGGCGGCCAGGCCCGCGGCCCCGATGCCGAGGAGCTTCACGGCGCCGCTGGTGACCTCGCCCCGGCGCAGCGCGGACAGGTGCGCGCGAAAGCCGCGGCGCGGGTCACCGGCCCCCGCCACGTCGTCGTACGCCCCGCACACCGCTGCGGCCGTCACCGCGAGGGAAACGGCACCACGCGCGCGCGGCGTCAGGCCGGCAGTGGTGGCGGCCGCGATTCCGGCACCCAGTGCGACGGCGGGCCCTGAGCAGAGGTCGACGGTGCGGCCCGCGTGGTTGACCCGCTCCCAGAGCTGCGCGCCGCCGGGCTGGGCGCGACGGAGTGCCGCGTAACCGAGGCGGGCGGCGCCGAGTGCGGTGCCGAAGGTTCTGCTTCTCACGTGTACGCATCCTGGTCCGGGGCTCGGTACCCGGGGCTGCCGCCCCGGACCCCGCTCCCTCTCGGCCTCCGGCCTCGTCCTCAATCGCCGGACGGGCTCGATTTGCTACGCCCGGTCCTTGCCCGCCGCCGCGAGCAGCTCCTCCGCGTGCGCGCGGGCCGTCTCCGAGTCCTCCTGGCCCGCGAGCATCCGGGACAGCTCGCGGACGCGGTCCTCGCCCTCAAGGACCTTCACACCGGACCGTGTGACCGAGCCGTCGTTGGTCTTCTCCACCAGCAACTGCCGGTCGGCGAAGGCCGCCACCTGCGGCAGGTGCGTGACGACCACGACCTGCGCGGACCGGGCGAGCCTGGCGAGCCGGCGGCCCACCTCCACGGCCGCCTTGCCGCCGACGCCCGCGTCGACCTCGTCGAAGAGATACGTCGGTACGGGGTCGGAGCCCGCGAAGACCACCTCGACGGCGAGCATCACGCGGGACAGCTCACCGCCCGAGGCGCCCTTGGCGATGGGCCGCGGCGGCGCACCGGGGTGCGGGGCGAGCAGCAGCTCCACCTCGTCCACACCGGTCGCGGTGTACGCCACGGAGCGGCCGTCGACCTCGATCCCGTCGCCGCCCTCGGCCACCTCCGTCTGCCGGATGTCGATGCTCACGCGCGCGTGCGGCATGGCGAGCGAGGCCAGCTCGGCGGTGACGGCCGCGGCGAAGCGCTCGGCCGCCTCGGTGCGGGCGTCCGTCAACGCCTGGGCGAGACCGGCGAGTTCGGCGCCGAGCGCGTCCCGCTCGGCGGCGAGTTCACCGATCCGGTCGTCGTCCCCGTCGAGTTCGGTGAGCCGGTCGCCGCTCTCCTCGGCCCAGGCCAGGACCTCGTCGATGGTCGCGCCGTACTTGCGGGTGAGCTGGGTCAGGGCGGCCCTGCGCTCCTCCACGGCGGCGAGGCGCAGCGGGTCGGCGTCGAGGTCGTCGGCGTACCCGGCCAGTTCCCCCGCCACGTCGGCGAGCAGAATGCCGATCTCGCCGAGCCGTTCGGCCAGCGCGGCGAGCGCCGGGTCGTGGGCGCGTACGGCGTCCAGGGCCCGCTGCGCGCCGCCGACCAGCATCCCGGCGTCGACGCCCTCAGGGTCCTCGGGGTTGCCGGCCAGCGCGCTGTGCGCGGCCGTGGCGGCGGAGGCGAGGGCCTCGGCGTGGCCGAGCCGCTCGGCCTCGGCGGCGAGTTCGGTGTCCTCGCCCGCGCGGGGTTCGACGGCGCCGATCTCCTCGAGCCCGAAGCGCAGCAGGTCGGCCTCCTGGGCCCGTTCCCGCGCGCGCGTGGTCAGTTCGTCGAGCTCCGTCGCGACGGCGCGCAGCCTGCGGTACGCGCCCACGTACTTCTCCAGGGGGACGGACACCGCGTCGCCCGCGTACCGGTCGAGGGCCTGTCGCTGCCGGGCCGGCTTGAGCAGGCCCTGCTGGTCCGTCTGGCCGTGCACCGCGACGAGGTCGTCGGCGAGCTCACCGAGCAGCCCGACGGGTACCGACCTGCCGCCGAGGTGGGCTCGCGAGCGGCCCTCGGCGGAGACGGTACGGCTGATGAGCAGCGCCCCGTCGTCGAGTTCCGCCCCGGCCTCCTCCGCGCGCACCACGGCCGCGGTGCCCTCGGGTACGGAGATCCGCCCCTCGACCACCGCCGACTTCGCGCCGATCCGCACCAGGGCGGGATCCGCGCGCCCGCCGAGCAGCAGGCCGAGGCTGGTGACCACCATCGTCTTGCCCGCGCCGGTCTCGCCGGTCACGGCGGTGAAGCCTGGTGACAGCTCGACGACCGCGTCGTCGATGACTCCGAGCGACCGTATCCGCATCTCCTCCAACACGGACCTGACCATACGAGGTTTCTCCCGCGCGGCGCGACGTCACCCCTGATTCATCGACGAAGCCACAGGTCGACACGGGCTGAGGGCGCCGTTCACGTCACTCTCCGTCGTGCACCGGGTTGACCGGGACCGCAGAGACGGGACCGCAGAGATCGGGGAGACGTCCCCGAGGGGCCGTGCCCCGTTCAGTGCGGCGCGCCCCGCCAGCCCGAGACCGGCAGCGCGAACTTGGCGACGAGCCGGTCCGTGAACGAGGCGTGGTGCAGCCGGGCCAGGCGTACCGGAACGGCACCGCGCCGCACCTCCACGCGCGCGCCCGCGGGCAGCTCCACCGTGCGCCGGCCGTCGCACCACAGCACCCCGTGCGGGGCGTGCGGCTGTACCTCCACCGCGAGCACCGAACTCGGCGAGGTCACCAGCGGCTTGGCGAACAGCGCGTGGGCGCTGATCGGCACCATGAGCAGCGCCTCGACCTCCGGCCACACCACGGGCCCGCCCGCCGAGAAGGCGTACGCCGTCGAACCGGTGGGGGTGGCGCAGACGATGCCGTCGCAGCCGAACCCGGAGACGGGCCGGCCGTCGATCTCGAGGACGACCTCCAGCATCCGCTCGGGCGACACCTTCTGCACGGCGGCCTCGTTGAGGGCCCAATCGGCGTGCACCACCGAGCCGTTGTTGCGTACGAGCACATCGAGGGTCATCCGCTCCTCGACCTCGTAATCGCGGGTGACGACCCGGTCGACGACCTTGTCGAGGTCGTCCCGCTCGGCCTCCGCGAGGAAGCCGACCCGGCCCAGGTTGACGCCGAGCATCGGTACCCCGGAGGCGCGGGCGAACTCGGCGCCGCGCAGCAGGGTGCCGTCACCGCCGAGGACGACGATGAGTTCGCAGCCGTCGAGGACGTCCGGCGTGGCCTCGTGCACCCGCTCGACCGTCGCGGGCAGCGGCAGATCGCAGGCCTCGGCCTCCAGGACCCGCACCCCGAGCCCACTCTTCAGGAGCCCCTGTACGACGAGTTCGGCGCTGCGCACGGCGGCGGCCCGGCCCGTGTGGGCGAGCAGGAACACGGTCCGCTCGCGCACCGCTCCCACCGCGGGCGCGTCCGCCGCGGGCGAGGTGCTCGCGGCCGTCAGCGCACCGGAGGCGTGCGCCGCGCGCCCCTCCGGCCCGGTCCTCGGCGTCGCCGCCTCCCCTGCTGCCACCGCTCCCCCTTCGCTGGTCGTCAACGAGGTCCCTCCGCCACTGCGCGGTCCACATCGGCCGGGTCGAGCTCGGCCGCCCCGGCCTTGAGCCACAGAAAGTACTCGACGTTCCCCGACGGTCCAGGGAGCGGGCTCGCGGTCACCGCGCGCACCCCGTACCCCAGCTTCCAGGCCTGGGCGGCGACGGTGCGCACGGCCTCGGCGCGCAGCTCCGGGCTGCGGACCACGCCACCGCTGCCGAGCCGTTCCTTGCCCACCTCGAACTGCGGCTTCACCATCAGGACCAGGTCGGCGTCGGGCGCCGCGCAGCGCGTCAGGGCGGGCAGCACCAGGCCGAGCGGGATGAACGAGAGGTCGCCCACGACCAGGTCGACGGGGCGCCCGTCGATCGCTTCGAGCGTCAACTCCCGTACGTTCGTACGGTCCTTGACGGTGACGCGGTCGTCGCTCTGCAGCGACCAGGCGAGCTGGCCGTACCCCACGTCCACCGCGACCACATGGGCGGCGCCGGCCCGCAGCAGTACGTCGGTGAATCCGCCGGTGGACGCGCCCGCGTCCAGGGCGCGGCGGCCCTCGACCGTAAGACCCTGCGGCACGAAGGCCGCGAAGGCGCCCGCGAGTTTGTGCCCGCCGCGCGAGACGTAGTCGGGGTCGTCGTCGTCCACGGTCACCACGATCGCGGCGCCGGTCGCGACCTGCGTCGCCGGCTTGGTCGCGGTGTTGCGGTCGACGGTGACGCGTCCGGCGGCGATCAGCTGGCTCGCGTGCTCGCGTGAGCGCGCGAGTTTGCGGCGGACCAGCTCGGCGTCGAGGCGGCGGCGTGCCACTCCTGCCACGTTCGGTTCAGCTCCTGTTGTCGTACGGCCTTGAGGGGGCGGGGGCCGGTGGCCCCTGGCGTGCGTCGAGCGCGGTCAGCGCTTCGCGCAGCCCCTGGTGTACATCCTCGTACACCTCGATGTGGCCGTCCGTCGCGAGGTGGTCCACATCGGCCAACCGCTCCAGGCTCGCGTCGACCTCGGCCTCGCCGGTGGGCGTGCGCGGCACTCCGAGGGGGCGGGGCTCGGCGGGGTCGTGCGCCACCGGATCCTGGCCCTCGTGCCCGTCCGCGTACGGCCCGGCCGGCTCGGGGCCCGGCCCCTGCGGAACGGCGCCCGGCATCGTGTCGCTCATGCCCCGACGCTACCGCGAAGGCCTGGGGTACCGTCGATCGCGATGGCGACGATCGAGGAGTGCCGCGGCGCGCTCGGCAGACTTTCGGACAATCTCGCGCAGGCGGACGGCGAGGTGCGCGGTGCCGCCGCGCTCGACCGCTCGCTGAGCTGCCGGATCACCGACCTGGACGTGACGTTCACCGGCCGGCTCGCGGCGGGCCGGATCGAGGTGGCCGACGTGCACGAGGGCCCGCCCCGCGAGAAGGCCCAGATCCGGCTGACGATGACGGGCGACGACCTCGTATCGATGGTCGACGGCGAGCTGAACTTCGCCAAGGCCTGGGGCACGGGCCGGGTCAAGCTGGAGGCGGGCCTCCGCGACCTGCTGCGCCTGCGGTCCCTGTTGTAGCGGTCTTCCGGGGCTGTAGCGGTTTTCAGGGCTGTAGCGGTCTTCCGGTCACTCGCGGACCGCGGCCGCCTTTCACTTGTGGACCGCGGCCGCTCACTTGTGGACCGCGGCCGCCTTCTCCTTCTCCGTACGGCTCCTGCGCGCCGCCGGCACGACCAGCGGCGTACCGGTCTCCGGGTCGTCGATGACCTGGCACGGCAGCCCGAAGACCCGCTCCACCAGGTCGGCGGTGACGATCTCGGACGGGGCGCCCTCCGCGATCACGGCGCCGTCGCGCAGCGCGATGAGGTGGGTGGCGTAGCGCGCGGCGTGGTTCAGGTCGTGCAGCACGGCGACGAGGGTGCGGCCCTGCTCCTCGTGCAGCTCCGCGCACAGGTCGAGTACGTCGATCTGGTGCTGGATGTCGAGGTACGTCGTCGGCTCGTCGAGGAGCAGCAGCGGCGTCTGCTGTGCGAGGGCCATGGCGATCCACACCCGCTGGCGCTGGCCGCCGGACAGCTCGTCCACGTACCGCTCGGCCAGCTCCGCGACCCCGGTCGAGGCCATCGACTCGCGTACGACCCGCTCGTCCTGTGGCGACCACTGGCGCAGCAGCCCCTGGTGCGGGTAGCGGCCGCGGGCGACCAGGTCGCCGACGGTGATGCCGTCGGGCGCGATCGAGGACTGCGGCAGCAGCCCGAGCGTCCGGGCCACCTTCTTCGCGGGCATCGCGTGGATGGTCTGCCCGTCGAGCAGCACCCGGCCCTGCGACGGCTTCAGCATCCGGGACAGGGCACGCAACAGCGTGGACTTTCCACAGGCGTTGGGGCCGACGATCACCGTGAAGGAGTTGTCCGGAATCTCGACCGAGAGCCGTTCCGCGATCACCCGCTGGTCGTATCCGAGGGTCACATCGTCGGCGATGAGGCGGTTCACAGCGGTGCTCCCGGGGGCCGTGATCGGTGTCGGTGAGATCGGTGTCGTGGGATCGGTGTCGGCGGGATCGGTGTCGGCGGGATCGGTGTCGGTGGGATCGGTGTCGGTGGGCGTTCGGGTCGGGCTTCTCATATCCGGCCCGCCCTGCGCTCGGCGACCAGGAGCCACAGCAGGTACACCCCGCCGAGCACCCCGGTCAGGACGCCGACGGGCAGCGTGTCCGCGCCGAACGCCCGCTGCGCGGCCAGGTCGGCGGCGATCAGCAGGGTCGCGCCCATGAGCAGCGACGCGAACAGGTTCGGCCCCGGCGAGCGGGTCAGCCGCCGGGCCACCTGCGGGGCGGTCAGCGCCACGAACGACACCGGCCCGGCGGCCGCAGTCGCGGCTGCGGTGAGCAGCACGGCCGCCAGCATCAGCACGATCCGGGTGCGCTCGGGCCGCACCCCGAGCGCGTACGCCACGTCGTCGCCCATCTCCAGCATCCGCAGCGGCCGCGCGTACGCCAGGGCCAGCGGTACGAGGACGGCGCACAGGGCGAGCAGCGGCCACACCTGGTCCCAGTCGCGGCCGTTGAGCGATCCCGCCATCCACACGTACGCGCGGGCCGCGTCGACCAGGTCGGCCTTGGTGAGCAGGTAGCCGTTGAGGGCGGTCAGGATGGCGGCGGCGCCGATGCCGACGAGCACGAGCCGGTAGCCGTGCACCCCGCGCTTCCAGGCGAGCAGGTAGATCACGACACCGGTGACGAGACCGCCGACCAGCGAACCCGCGGCGACCGCGACGGCGCTGCCGTGGAAGAGCACGATGACCGTGAGCGCGCCGACCGTGGAGCCCTGGCCGAAGCCGATGATGTCCGGACTGCCCAGCGGATTGCGGGAGATGGACTGGAAGATCGCACCGGCAAGACCCAGCGCGGCCCCCACGAGCAGCCCGACGAGGACCCGTGGCAGCCGCAGGTCGTTGATGATGAACGTATGCGCGGTGGAGCCGTTGCCGAGCAGGGTGCTGACCACGTCGGTGGCCGGGATCTCGAAGTCGCCGGTGCCGATGAGCACCACGGCGACGAGCAGCGCGGCCACGCAGAGCAGCGCGCCGACGAGGAGGGCACGCGGCTCGATCCGGACGGAGAGGCCGCCGCCTGTGCGCAGTGCCTTCACAGCTGGGCCATCCTCCGGCGTCGTACGAGGTAGATGAAAAGCGGGCCGCCGATCAGCGCGGTGACGATGCCGACCTGAAGCTCGGCGGGCCGGGCCACGAGCCGGCCGATGACATCGGCGCCGAGCAGCAGCACCGGCGACAGGACCGTCGAGTACGGCAGGATCCAGCGCTGGTCGGGCCCGGTGAAGGCACGCACCATGTGCGGCACCATCAGGCCCACGAACACGATCGGCCCGCACGCCGCGGTGGCCGCCCCGCACAGCACGGTCGCGGCGGTCATGGCGAGCACCCGGGTCAGATTGACGCGGGCACCGAGGGCGCGGGCGGTGTCGTCACCCATGGCCATGGCGTTGAGAGGCCGGGCGATACCGAGGGCGAGCAGCAGCCCGACGGCGATGAACGGGGCGACCTGGAGAATCGTCGACATGGACGCCGAGGCCAGCGAGCCGACCGTCCAGAAACGCATCTTGTCGAGGGCCGAACTGTCCAGCAGCATCACGGCGTTGATGTAGCCGAGCAGCGCCGCCGTGACCGCCGTACCCGCGAGCGCGAGCCGTACCGGAGTGGCGCTGCGGACCCCGCCGAGCGCGTACACGAGCACGGAAACCGCCGCGGCGCCGAGGAAGGCGAACCACACATAGCCGGTGAGCGAGGTGACCCCGAGGAAGCTGATCGCGCTGACCACCGCGGCCGAGGCACCCGCGTTGATGCCGAGCAGTCCGGGGTCGGCGAGCGGGTTGCGGGTGAGCGCCTGGAGCACGGCCCCGGCGAGCCCGAGCGCGGCGCCGACGAGCAGTCCGAGAACGGTACGGGGCAGCCGCAGGTCATTGATGACCACGTCGTTGTCCGTACCGCTGTTGTGGAAAAGCCCGTGCCAGACGTCGCCGACGGGTATCTGCTTCGCGCCCAGGGCGATGCTCGCCACGACGAGCAGCGCGAGTACGCCCACGGAGGCCAGCAGGCCCACGGCACGGATCGCCTGCCGTCCTCGCGGGGCCGCGGGTTCGGGCGGTGGCGCCGGGGCGCGCTCTCGGGAGGGACTGTCGACCAACACGAGGTTAGGTTAGCCTACCCTGCCACCCGTGAACCTTCCCGGTCCGCGCACCCGGATCCGTACGCCTCAGAGCCCCAACCGCGCCAGCGCCTTGCCCGCGTCGAGCGCGCACGCGCCGGGTCCGGCCGCCGTCCACGCCGCGGCGCACAGCGCCCGCAGCCCGTCCATCGGCTCCCCGTCCCCGTCCAGCTCCAGCGCCTCCGCACCGGCCCGCGCCGTGAAGCCCCCACAGCGGAACTCCCCACCCCGCACGGTCACTTCGGGCTGTCCGGTCAGCAGTCCGCGCAGGTCCGCGTCCACATACGTCGGCCGGTGCTCGGGCCGGGCCGCGAGCAACTGGGCCGCGTCGGTCACCCCGGTCAGGACGAGCAGCGAGTCCACCTCACCGTTGAACGCGCCCTCGATGTCGGTGTCGAGCCGGTCGCCGACCACCAGCGGCCGTACGGCGCCCGTGCGCAGGACCGTCTCGCGGTGCATCGGGGGCAGCGGCTTGCCCGCCACCTGCGGCTCCGCACCCGTCGCGATCCGGACAACCTCGACCGCGGCGCCGTTGCCGGGCGCGATACCGCGCGCGCTCGGGATCGTCAGGTCGGTGTTGGACGCGAACCACGGCACGCCCCGCGCGATCGCGTAGCAGGCCTCCGCGAACCGCCCCCACGCCAACTCCGGCCCGCCGTAACCCTGCACGACCGCAGCGGGCCCGTCATCGGCGGACTCCACGGGTTCGAGCCCCCGCTCCCGCAGCGCGACCCGCAGCCCCTCCCCGCCGATCACCAGGACCTTCGAACCCGCGGGCACCTGATCGGCGATCAGCCGGGCCACCGCCTGCGCGGAGTTGATCACGTCCGACGCCTCGGTGGGCACGCCGAGTTCGGTGATGTGCTCGGCCACGGCCTGCGGCGGCCGCAGCGCGTTGTTCGTCACGTACGCGAGGTGCATACCCCCGGCCCGCGCCGCGAGCAGCGCGTCGACGGCGTACGCGATGGCCTCGCCGCCCGCGTACACCACCCCGTCCAGGTCGAGCAGCGCCGTGTCGTACGCCTCGCTCAGCACCCGCTCACTACCGGCCGGGCTTGTCCTGACGGTCTGGCTCATCGCGTACGGCTCCTCGTTCGACAACTCTCCCCAGATCATCCCGCACCCGCCGGCCCACATACGATGCAGCCATGAACACCACGGTTCCGGACGGCACTGGGCTGCGCCTCGCCCCCATCCGGGGACTGCGTTACGTCCCCGACCGCGTCGGCAGCCTCGCCGCCGTGATGTCCCCGCCGTACGACGTGGTGGTACGCCCCGACGGGCTGCTCCTCCTGGAGTCCGCGGACCCGCACAACATCGTCCGCCTGATCCTGCCGCAGGCCGACACCCCGGAGTCCCGTCACCAGCAGGCCGCCGACACCCTGCGCCACTGGCTCGCCGAGGGCGTCCTCGCCCCCGACGCCGAGCCCGGCCTCTACGTCTACGAGCAGCGCAACGGCGATCTGCTCCAGCGCGGCCTGATCGGCGCCCTCGAACTCTCCGAGGCGCACGACGGCATCGTCCTGCCGCACGAGGACGTCATGCCGCACATCGTCGAGGACCGCGCCGACCTGATGCGCGCCACCGCGGCCAACCTCGAACCGCTGCTCCTCACCTACCGCGGCGAAGGCACCGCCACCGGCGCGACCGCGGTCATCGAACGCGCCGTCAAGCGCCCCCCGCTGCTCTCCACCACCACCGAGGACGGGTACGGCCACCGCCTCTGGTCGGTCACGGACCCCGCCGAACTCGCCGAGGTCCAGGCCGACTTCGCCCATCACCAGGCCCTCATCGCCGACGGCCACCACCGCTGGGCCACCTATCTGCGGCTACGCGCCGAGCACCCCTCCCCGTCGCCGTGGGACCAGGGCCTGGTCCTCCTGGTGGACACCACCCGCTATCCGCTCCAGGTACGCGCCATCCACCGGCTCCTCCGCCGGCTCCCCGTGGCCGAGGCGCTCGCGGCGGTGACGGACTCGTTCCGGGTGCGCCGCGTCGACGGCCCGCTCCCCCAGGCCCTGTCGGCCCTCGCCGAGGCGGCCGCCGAGTCGAACGCCTTCCTCCTCACGGGCGACGGCACCTTCCACCTCGTCGACCGCCCCGCCCCCGAACTGCTCGCCCGTACGATCCGGCAGGACCGCCCGGAGGCCTGGCGCGCCCTCGACGCGACGGTCCTGCACTCGACGCTCCTTGACCAGGTCTGGGGCGTCCCGGACACCCCGGAGCACATCACGTACATCCACGACACCGAGGCCGCGGTCCAGCAGGCGGAGCGCGACGGCGGCACCGCGGTCCTGATGCACCCGGTCCGCGAGGAAGTCGTCCTCGAACTGGCCCGGCAGGGCGTCACCATGCCCCGTAAATCCACGTCCTTCGGCCCGAAGCCGGCCACCGGCCTCGTCCTGCGCAGCCTGACCCTCTGAGCGCTCTGATCCCTCTGAGCCCAGCAACGACGAAGGGGCGGGACCGTGTGGTCCCGCCCCTTCGTCATGCCTCGGATCAGCCCTTGTCGCTGCCCTCGGCCTCGTCGTCATCCTCATCGTCACCGCTGTCCGCCTCGGCGGCGGGCGCGGCGTCCGCGTCGGACTCCTCGTCGAACGCGTCGACGAACTCCACACCGTCCAGCTCCGCGAGCCGGTCGGAGGCGTCCGTGCTGCCGTCCTTGTCGGCCTCGACGGCCTTCCCGAACCACTCCCGCGCCTCGGCCTCACGCCCGGCCGCGAGCAGCGCGTCGGCGTAGGCGTAACGCAGTCGCGCGGTCCACGGCTGTACGGAGTTCGAGGCCAGCTCGGGGCTCTGCAGCGTCACGATAGCGGCGTCCAGCTGCCCCAGGTCACGGCGCGCACCGGCGGCGACGAGACGCATCTCGACCTGTCCGGCCTTGTCGAGCTTGTTGACCTCGGACTCACCGGCCATGTCGAGCGCCTTCTCGGGCCGCCCGAGCCCACGCTCACAGTCCGCCATGACGGGCCACAGCTCCGCCGACCCGGTCATCCGCCGCGCGGCCCGGAACTCGGCGAGCGCCTCGGAGTACTTCTGGTTCGCGTACGCGGCGAATCCGGCGGCTTCCCGCACGGCGGCCACACGCGAGGCGAGCCGCAGTGCGACCCGTGCGTACTCGTAAGCCTGCTCGGGGTCCTCGTCGATCAGCTTGGCGACCATCACCAGGTTCTTGGCGACATCCTCCGCGAGCCCCTTCGGCAGGCTCTGAAGCTCCTGCCGTACGTCCTTGTCGATCTCCTCGCCGGTGACGTCGTCCGGGATCGGCAGCCGCTTGATCGGCTCACGGTCCGGCCGGTCGTCCCTGCGCGGTCCCCGGTCGTCACGGCCACGGAACCCGCCACCGCGACGGTCGTCGCGCCGGTCGTCCCTGCGGTCGTCGCGCCCGCGGTAGCCGCCACCACCGGGCCGGCCTCCGCCCCGGCTGTCGTCCCGACGCGGCCCACTGCCACCGCGGTCGTCCCGCCCACGGAACCCGCCACCGCCCCGCCGGTCATCATCCCGCCGGAACCCACCACGGTCACTGTCCCGCCGGTCATCGCGACGGTCATCGCGCCTGTCGTCCCGCCGGTCATCGCGACGGAAGGAGGGGCGATCGTCCCGCCGGTCGTCACGACGGAAACCACCACGGTCGTCATCACGACGGGAGGAGGGACGGTCATCACGGCGATCGTCACGACGGAAGGAGGGTCGGTCATCACGCCTGTCATCACGACGGAAACCGGGACGGTCGTCGCGGCGATCGTCCCGCCTGTCATCACGACGGTCGTCACGGCGGAACGGCGGACGACCACCACGGTCATCCCGGTTCCCACGGAACCCACCACGATCACCATCACGCCGATCATCCCGACGGTCATCGCGCCTGTCGTCACGGCGGTCATCGCGACGGAAGGAGGGGCGATCGTCCCGCCGGTCATCGCGCCGGAAGGAGGGCCGGTCATCACGGCGATCGTCACGACGGAAACCGGGACGGTCGTCACGACGGTCGTCCCGTCGACCATCACCACGGTCATCGCGACGGAACGGCGGACGACCACCACGGTCATCCCGGTTCCCACGGAACCCACCACGATCACCATCACGCCGATCATCCCGGCGGTCATCGCGCCTGTCGTCACGGCGGTCATCACGACGGTAGGAGGGACGGTCATCGCGCCGGTCATCGCGGCGATCGTCACGCCGGAACGGCGGACGACCACCACGGTCATCCCGGTTGCCGCGGTAACCGCCACGGTCACCTTCGCGACGCGGTCCGCCACGGTTTCCGCCTCGGTCACCGTCGTCCCGTCGACGCTGCTCGCGTTCCGGGCGATCGTCGGGAGAGTTGGTCGACATCGGTGACTCCTGTCTTCGGTACCGCAGTCATTCTTGCGCACCCGGCTCCGGGGCGCGCTTCGGCGAAAAACAAAAAAGGACCTTTGGTCCCAGCGTGTGAACGCTGGGACCAAAGGTCCTCTAATAATTGTTCGGCGGCGTCCTACTCTCCCACAGGGTCCCCCCTGCAGTACCATCGGCGCTGTGAGGCTTAGCTTCCGGGTTCGGAATGTAACCGGGCGTTTCCCTCACGCTATGACCACCGAAACCCTTCGAAGTCATCCCGCGATAAAACGGGATGCTTGAACAGGGCAGCGAACAAGCACACTCTTCAATTGAGGAACTGTTCAGCCGGCACGGCTGTTCGTTACTTCAGAACTAACACAGTGGACGCGAGCAACTGAGGACAAGCCCTCGGCCTATTAGTACCGGTCAGCTCCACCCCTTACAGGGCTTCCACATCCGGCCTATCAACCCAGTCGTCTACTGGGAGCCTTAACCCCTCAA
>NZ_JAAAHS010000105.1 GCF_009908195.1 Streptomyces boluensis
CGCCAGCAGGAGGTGGAGCAACTTCACGTCGAACTGGTCCTTCGGGTAAGGGAGTTGAGCGCCGCGACCCGCGCGCTGAGCAACTCCGTCGTGCTGACCTGCCTGAGCCGCGCCGGTTCCGCGTCCCACTCCCGGCCGCCGAGCAGCGGGCGCAGCTGGACGTACCTGCCATGATGGCCCGTCACCTCGCCTACGCGGCCGGTCTCTTCGTCCCGTACGGTCTCGCCGATGGGCGGTCGTTCGTCGGTCACCTCGTCCCCCTCAGCGCCTCGGCCAGGGCCCGCGCGGTGGCCACGTCGCAGCGGCCCAACTCGATGAGGGGGTACGGCTTCTCGCGGGCGCAGGACGCCTGGTCGATGCGGAACGTCGGCAGTTTCACCCCTGCCGCGGTGAGCGCCGCGCGCAGCGCGTCCCGTACGGACTCGGCTTCACGGATCCGCGCGGCCGCGGCGTGCCGTTCCTCGGCTGTCTCCATGAACTCCACCCTTCTGCGTTGTGTAGTGATTCGCTCACAGAGTGGAGTCGGGGTGGCTAGCCTCGCCAGGGGGTGACGTGTGACCCGTCATTTGTCACATGGGGAACGGGAGTTGGCGCGATGACCAGTACGTACGGGGAGTGGCTGAAGGCGCAGCGGGAGGCGCGGGGCTGGACGCAGCAGCAGTTGGCCGACGAGGCGATGATGACGCGGACCCATATCGCGCACATCGAGGCAGGGAGGAGGGTTCCCTCCGAGGAGGATGCACGGCGGTTGGACCGGGCGCTCGGCACGGGGGATGTGTTGAGCAGCTTCCGTCCCGACGGCCACTCACCGCACGGCTTCCGCCCCCAGGACAATGCCGTTCTGGCTGCGTTCTTCGAAGCCGCCCATGCGCTGGAGCAGCAGGCTGTCATGGTGCGTGAGTTCGCTTCGACCTACGTTCCGGGCATCCTGCAGACGCGGGGGTACGCCACCGCGGTCCTCGACGCCTGGCCCCTGCTCCGCAGCGAGGAGGAGCGTGACAGGCACGTTGTCACACGGCTTGAGCGGTCGGACATTCTCCGGAATCCGCTCACGCCTGAGGTGTGGGCACTGCTCGACGACGCGGTGCTGAGGCGTCCCGTCGGCGGGGGTGCGGTGATGGCGGAGCAGATCGAGCATCTGGTCGGGCTTGTCGAGGAGGGTCGCATCCGTGTGCACGTGATGCCCGCGACCATGGGCGCCTACGGCCTGCTCAACGGCATGGTGAGCCTGATGTGGTTCGAGGATCAGCCGCCGGCCGCGTACAGCGAGGGGGCCTCCGTCGGGAAGCTGCATGACTCCCCGGATGTCGTCCAGTACCTGCAACATGCGTACGACCTGGCCCTGAGCGACGCGCTGCCGTTGAAGGAATCGCTGGACCTGATGAGGGCGAGGGCGAAGGAACACAGGGGGCAGGGAAGCCCGTCACCTGTGCCCTCGCCAGGGCAGGTGTGACGGGCTGCCTGGGTGGCCCGGTGGGTGGCCGTCCACGCACCGGCCCGCGACGCGGCGCATACTGCCGAGTGCAGGGTCTGCGCAGCCCACGAGGGGGTACTTGCCCGTCAACCGGTACCTTCAGGCGGCAGCAAAGCACCCGCGGCAGCCCCGCCGCCGACGAGGAGGACCACCGTGAGCAGATTCGTCCAGCCCGCGCCCGAGGGAGCTGATCCGTTCGGCACCGTGGGGCTGCGGCGGGCCGTGCTCGACGCGTGGGGTGCCGCTCCCGCGCGGTTCCGGGAGGACGCGAACGCCGAGGAGGATCTGGCGCTCGGCGGGTACCGGGACCGGCTTGTCGTCGAGCTGGCGCAGAACGCCGCCGATGCCGCCGCGCGTGCCCGCGTGCCCGGACGCTTGCGGCTCACTCTGCGTGACGGGGTGCTGGCTGCCGCGAATACGGGGGCGCCCCTGGACTCCGCCGGTGTCGAGTCGCTCAGTACGTTGCGGGCCTCCGCCAAGCGGGACAGCGGGGGGAGCGCGACCGTCGGCAGGTTCGGGGTCGGCTTCGCCGCCGTGCTCGCTGTGAGTGACGAACCCGCTGTCGTCGGGCGCACCGGCGGCGTGCGCTGGTCGCTCGTCGAGGCGCGGGAGGCCGCCGGGGCCGTAGCCGCAGAGCGCAGCCCCGACCTCGCCGACGAGATCCGGCGCCGTGACGGTCATGTGCCGCTGCTGCGGCTGCCGTTCGCGGCGGAGGGGTCCGCGCCCGACACGTACGACACCGTCGTCATCCTGCCGCTCCGGGACGCCGCCGCCGAGGCACTGGTGGAGCGGCTGCTCGACGGGGTCGACGACGCGTTGCTGCTTGCCCTGCCCGGTCTGACGGAGGTCGTGGTCGAGACCCCGGAAGGCGTCCGCACCCTCACCCGTGACCATGACGGGGCGTACGCGCGGATCTCCGACTCCGCGCACGGTACGACCCGTTGGCGCACCGTCGAGCGCAACGGTCGGCTCGACCCCGAGCTGCTCCGGGACCGGCCCGTCGAGGAGCGGGCGCGGCCGCAGTGGTCCGTGACGTGGGCGGTGCCCGTCGACGGGGACGGGGCGCCGCAGCGGCCGCGTACCGCGCCGGTCGTGCACGCGCCGACGCCGAGCGACGAGGCCCTGGGCGTACCGGCGTTGCTGATCGCGTCGTTCCCCCTTGACGCGACCCGGCGGCATGCCGCGCCGGGGGCGCTGACCGACTTCCTGGTGGCGCGCGCCGCCGAGGCGTATGCCCAACTCCTCGCCGAATGGCAGCCGTTGACGGTCGGGATCATCGATCTCGTGCCGGGCGCGCTGGCCGCGTCCGTGCTCGACGGGGCGCTGCGCGCGGCCGTGCTCGAACTGTTGCCGCGTACCGCGTTCCTCGCGCCCGCCGTGCCGCCCGAGCCCGACGATGAGGAGGACAGCAGGCCCCTCGCGCTGCGGCCCTTCGAGGCGGAGGTCGTCGAGGGCGCGGGGGCGGACACCGTACGGGTGCTCGCCGAGGTGCTGCCGACGCTGCTGCCCGCAGGGCTCGAACGCCGGGCGGAGCTGCGCACCCTCGGGGTGGCGCGGCTGCCGTTGCAGGACGCCGTGGACCGGCTCGCCGGACTTGAGCGGGAGCCGGGCTGGTGGTGGCGGTTGTACGAGTCGCTCGCCGGGGTCGATCCGGAGCGGCTCAGCGGGCTTCCCGTACCGCTGGCCGACAGCAGGACCACCATCGGGCCGCGGCACATTCTGCTGCCCGGCGCCGACACTCCCGAAGGCCTCGCGCGGCTCGGGCTGAAGGTCGCGCACCCGGAGGCCGCGCACCCGCTGCTCGAAAAGCTGGGCGCCATGCCCGCCACGCCCCGCGCGGTGCTCACCACACCGCAGGTGCGGGCGGCCGTCGCGGCCTCCCTCGACGACGAGGTGTGGGACGAAGACGCCCTGGACGCCGATGAGTTGGCGGACATCGTGCTCGCGCTCGTCCGGGACGCGGGGCTCGAACCGGGCGACGAACCGTGGCTCGGCGCGCTCGCCCTCAGCGACGACGAGGGCGAACCGGCGCCCGCCGGTGAGCTGGTCCTGCCCGGCAGCGACTTCGCCGCCGTCATGCGCGAGGACGAACTCGCCTACGTACACGGCGACTTGGCCGGTAAGTGGGGTGAGCAGCCGCTCGCCGCGTGCGGGGTGCTCGCCACGTTCACGCTCGTCCGTGCCACCGACGTGGTGCTCGACCCGGACGAACTGGAGCCCCGCGACGGGGACTTCGCGGAGCCCGACGACGCCGGGCTGCTCGACGCGGTCGACGTGTGGTGCGAGGACCTCCTCGACCAGCTGCCCGACTCGCCGGTGCCGCCCGTCGCCACCGAACTCGTCGCCGTGCGCGACCTCGACCTGATCGACGACGACCGCTGGCCGCAGGCGCTCGCGCTGCTCGCGCGGCCGCCGCTGCGGGACGCGCTGACCCAGCCGGTGCGGGTGCTGCTCCCCGACGGCACCACCGAGTCCGTACGCCCGTACACCGCCTGGTGGCTGCGCGGGCACCCGGTGCTCGACGGGCGCCGCCCGGCCGGTCTGCGCGCGGCCGGCGGCGACCCGCTGCTCGCCGGGCTCTACGAGGAGGCGGACGCGGCCGGCTTCGAGGACGAGCAGGTGCTGCGGGCCCTCGGGGTACGCACCTCGGTGGCCGCGCTCCTCGACGAGCCGGGCGGCGCCGCCGAACTCCTCGACCGGCTCGCCGACCCGGAGCGCACCGTGTCGGCGGCCCAACTGCACGCCCTGTACGGCTCGTTGGCGTACCTCGACCCGGAGCAGGTGACGCTGCCGGAGGAGCTGCGCGCGGTCGTCGACGGCGAGGTGGCCGTGGTGGACGCCGCCGACGCGGTCGTCGCGGACGCCCCCGACCTGCTGCCCCTGGCGGCCGGCCGTGCGCTGCTCCCGGTGGCGCCCGCCCGCGCCGCGGAGCTCGCCGAGCTGCTGCAGGTACGGCGGCTCAGCGCCGACGTGGCCGCGGACGTGCCGGACGCGGGCGTCGAGCACCGGGTGCCCGATTCGGTACGGACCCTGCTCGGCGCGGCGGCCCCTTCCTCGTACCGGGAGCACGAGGAGCTGGTCGTCGGCGGGGTCGAGCTGGACTGGCGGCGCACCCCGGACGGCACGGTGCACGCGGCGACCCTGGAGGGGGTCGCGGCGGGGCTCGCGTGGGCGGCGGGGCAGTGGCCGCGGCGCTTCGAGGTGGCGGCGCTGCTCGAAGACCCGTCGCGCACGGGGGAGTTGGCGCGGGACCGCTGGTTCGACTGAGCCCACACCCGTAGAACTACGCAGGGAATCTTCGGTCCACCCACCGGAAGGCGAACTCGACGAGGACCGCCGCCGCGGCCGCGACGGCGACCGCCGCCCACGGCAGGGTCGTGCCGACCAGGCGCAGCTTGAAGAAGTCCTGCAGCCACGGCACGACCATGACGAGCAGGAACCCCGCCCCCATCGCGCCGATCAGGGCGAGCCGCCACCAGGTGTAGGGGCGGGCGATGATCGCGAGCACCCACATGGCGATCAGGAACAGCGTGAGCGTCGCCGCGCTGGTCTCCGCCTCCCGCGCGCCCGCCCCCGAGTAGTGGGTGCGGGCGAGCAGGTACGTGACGAAGGTGGCGACGGCCGCGATGGCGCCGCCCGGGATCGCGTACCGCATGACCCGGCGGACGAAGTGCGGTCGGGCGCGCTCCTTGTTGGGGGCGAGGGCGAGGAAGAAGGCCGGGACGCCGATGGTCAGCGTGGAAAGCAGCGTCAGGTGCCGGGGCAGGAACAGGTACTCCACCTGGGTGCAGACGACAAGGAGCGCGAGCAGCACCGAGTACACCGTCTTGACCAGGAACAACGTGGCGACGCGGGTGATATTGCCGATGACGCGGCGGCCCTCCGCGACCACCGAGGGCAGGGTGGCGAAGCTGTTGTTGAGCAGCACGATCTGCGCGACGGCGCGGGTGGCCTCGGACCCTGAGCCCATGGAGACACCGATGTCGGCGTCCTTGAGGGCGAGCACGTCGTTGACGCCGTCGCCGGTCATGGCGACGGTGTGGCCCTTGGACTGCAGGGCGCCGACCATGTCCCGCTTCTGCTGCGGGGTGACACGGCCGAACACCGCGTTCTCGTCCAGGACTCGCGCCATCTCCGCCCGGTCGGCGGGCAGGGTGCGGGCGTCCACGGTGCGGTCGGCGCCGGGCAGTTCGAGCTTTCCGGCGACGGCGCCGACGGAGGTCGCGTTGTCCCCGGAGATCACCTTGGCCTTGACGTCCTGCTCCTCGAAGTAGCGCAGGGTGTCGGCGGCGTCGGGGCGCAGCCGCTGCTCCAGGACGACCAGGGCGTGCGGCCGGGCGCCCGCGTGCACGTCGGGGGCGTCGAGTTCGCGGCGGCTGCGGGCGAGCAGCAGGACACGCAGGCCCTGGTGGTTGAGGTCCTCGATGTCAGCGAGCGTGGCGTCGTCGGCGGGCAGCAGTACGTCGGGGGCGCCGAGCAGCCAGGTGGAGTTCTCGCCGTTGCCCTCGCTGAAGCTGGCGCCGCTGTACTTACGGGCCGAGGAGAACGGCAGCGACTCGGTGCAGCGCCACTCCTCGACGTCCGGGTAGGCGTCGATGATCGCCTGGAGGGAGGCGTTGGGCCGTGGGTCGGACTCGCCGAGGGAGCCGAGGACCTTGCGTACGTAACTCTCGTCGGAGCCGTTGAGCAGCCGCAGTTCGGTGACGTCCATGCCGCCCTCGGTGAGGGTGCCGGTCTTGTCGAGGCAGACGGTGTCGACGCGGGCGAGGCCCTCGATGGCGGGCAGCTCCTGCACCAGGCACTGCTGCCGGCCGAGCCGGATGACGCCGATCGCGAAGGCCACGGAGGTCAGCAGGACCAGGCCCTCGGGGATCATCGGGACGATGCCGCCGACGGTGTAGGCGATGGACTCCTTGAAGTTGTCGTCCTTGACGACGAGTTGGGAGATCACCAGGCCGATGGAGGTGGGGATCATCAGCCACGTCACGTACTTGAGGATCGTGGAGATGCCGGAGCGCAGCTCGGAGTGGACGAGCGTGAACCGGGACGCCTCCTCGGCGAGCTGCGCCGCGTACGCCTCGCGGCCGACCTTGGTGGCGGTGAACGCGCCGCCGCCCGCGACGACGAAGCTGCCGGACATCACGGGGTCGCCGGGCTTCTTCAGTACGGGGTCGGCCTCGCCGGTGAGCAGCGACTCGTCGATCTCCAGGCTGTCGCACTCGACGCACCGGCCGTCCACGACGATCTTGTCGCCTGGGCCGATCTCGATGAGGTCGCCGAGCACGATCTCGGAGGTGGAGATCGCGGCGGCCCGCCCGTCGCGGCGCACGGTGGGCTTGGCCTCCCCGATCACGGCGAGGCTGTCCAGGGTCTTCTTGGCGCGCAGCTCCTGGATGATGCCGATGCCGGTGTTGGCGATGATCACGAAGCCGAAGAGGCTGTCCTGCCAGGGCGCGACGATCAGCATGACGATCCAGAGCACGCCGATGATCGCGTTGAACCGGGTGAAGACGTTGGCGCGGACGATCTCGGTCGCGGAGCGGCTGGACCGCACGGGTACGTCGTTGACCTCGCCGCGGGCGACCCGCTCGGCGACCTCGGCGGTGCTCAGCCCGTTCGCCGGTCCGGGTGGCGGCGGCACCGGATGCACCGGGTCCAGTTCCGCTCCGGCGTCGATGGCCGCCCCGGCGCGGTCGGGGTCCGGCCCCTCCGTGTCGATATGTGCCCGCTGCGTCATGGTTTCGACGGTACGGGCGTCGGGCGCCGTTCACCCGTCGAGTTGAGGGGAATCAGGGGCGAATCAGGGGCGCCCCTGGGGGAGGTCCGACCGGGGTACTACGCGGGGTGCGGGGGACGGGACCTCGGTAGGGCAACCGGAGGTCAGCTCCCGGCGTCCGCCTTCGGCGACTGCCCGGCGCCGGGCGGCTGTTCGGCCCCCGCCGCGTGCTCCGTCGCCTGCTCCGCCGCGTGCCGCTTGAGTGCCGCGTCGCGCCCCCGGACGTACCAGATGCCGATGCAGCCGAGGCCGGCGCCGGCGAGGCAGGTCCACACCCACCAGATGAGCCCGCGCTCGTCGAACCAGCCGTAGAACGGGAGCTGGACGAGGAAGAGGACGAACCACAGGATCGTGCCGCCCGTGATGGTGGCCACGACGGGACCCTCAAGGGGCTCCGGCGCCTCGTGCCGCGGTGTCCATTTCGCCATGTGCACAGCTTACGAGGCCCACCGGGGCGCGGCTCTGCCGACCTTGGGGAAGCCGGATGCCGCAAGGGTCTACGCGCGGAGATAGCGATTTTTGCCTTATGTATTCATACTGAAACGGCTTGAGTCTGACCGCTTTTCTTCGTAAGAAGCTCCAAAGGTGCGCGCGACTCGGCCGACCCCCCAGCAGTCCTTCGGCGAGCCCCGCCCCGAACGTCTGAGGTTCACGCATGACCCCCTCGGCCACGGTCGACGACCCCAAGCAGCAGCCGTCGCAGGCGCCCACCAGCGCACTCGACCGCTACTTCAAGATCTCGGAGCGCGGCTCGACGCTGCCCCGCGAGGTCCGCGGCGGTCTCGCCACCTTCTTCGCGATGGCCTACATCATCGTGCTGAACCCGATCATCCTCGGTGGCGCGAAAGACATGTACGGCCACCAGCTGGACAACGCCCAGCTGGTCACCGCGACCGCGCTGACGGCCGCGTTCACCACGCTCCTGATGGGCGTCATCGGCAACGTGCCGATCGCGCTCGCCGCCGGGCTCGGCGTGAACACCGTGGTCGCGCTGCAGCTCGCGCCGCGGATGAGCTGGCCCGACGCGATGGGCATGGTGGTCCTCGCCGGTTTCGTGGTGATGATCCTCGTCGCCACCGGTCTGCGTGAGCGGGTCATGAGCGCCGTGCCGATGGGCCTGCGCAAGGGCATCGCCATCGGTATCGGCCTGTTCATCATGCTGATCGGCCTGGTCGACGCCGGTTTCGTCTCGCGTATCCCGGACGCCGCGCAGACCACGGTCCCGCTGCAGCTCGGCGGCGACGGCCACCTCAACGGCTGGCCCGTGCTCGTCTTCGTCCTCGGTGTGCTGCTCACGCTCGCGCTGATCGTGCGCAAGGTGCCGGGCGCGATCCTGATCTCGATCGTCGTCATGACGATCGTCGCCATGATCATCAACGCCGTGGCGACGGTGCCGTCCTGGGGCCTGACCACCCCGACCTGGCCGGGCAACCCGATCTCCACGCCGGACTTCGGACTCGTGGGTCAGGTCAGCCTGTTCGGCGGCTTCGAGAAGGTCGGGCTGCTCACCGGGATCCTCTTCGTCTTCACGGTGTTGCTCTCCTGCTTCTTCGACGCCATGGGCACGATCATGGCCGTCGGCGAGGAAGCGCACCTGACCGACGAGAACGACAACATGCCGGGCATGAACAAGGTCCTGTTCGTCGACGGCATCGCGGTGGCCGCCGGCGGCGCCAGCTCGGCCTCGGCCACCACCTGCTTCGTGGAGTCCACGGCCGGTGTCGGCGAGGGCGCCCGCACCGGTTTCGCGAACGTCGTCACCGGCGGCCTCTTCGCGGTCGCGCTGTTCCTCACGCCGCTCGCCACGATGGTGCCGTCGCAGGCGGCCACCCCGGCACTGCTCGCGGTGGGCTTCCTGATCCTGTCCGGCTCGATCGGCGCGATCGACTGGAAGGACTACACGATCGCGATCCCGGCGTTCCTGACGATGGTGATGATGCCGTTCACCTACTCGATCACGAACGGCATCGGCATCGGCTTCATCACCTTCACGGTGCTGCGCCTGGTCGCGGGCCGCGGCCGCGAGGTGCCGAAGGCGATGTACGCGGTGGCCGCGGTGTTCGCCTTCTACTACCTGATGCCGGCGCTTCAGCTGACGTAGTCACGCGCCGGTCGTGCGCGCACGGTCACGCGCAGCGGTCGTCGTGGGTGCGGAGCTCGCGTACGCCGTAGAACTTCTCCGTCTCCTCGACGGCCGTCATGAACCGTTCGTCGAAGTCGTCCCGAATGAGCGTCCGGACCACATAGTCCTGGACGCTCATTCCTCTTTTCGCCGCATGGCCCCGGAGCCGGTCAAACAGCTCTCCGTCTATGCGCAGGCTGAGCACGTTGGTCTCCATGCGCCTCAGGGTCGCCGGACCGGGCCGCACGGTGTGTCACTTTCCGCGATCGGCTCACTCGTACGGGTGATGTTGGTCCGTTCCGCCCCCGCCATCCCCCGATAACGGGGTGTTCTTTAGTCAGGGTAATGAGTTATGCTAACGAACATGCCGGACCTCTCCCATGGCGCCGACGCCGCCGCCGTGAACGCACTCCGTTCCGCGATCATGCGCATCGGACGCCGCCTCAAGCACCAGCGGGTCGACGAATCGCTGAGCCCGACCGAGATGTCGGTGCTCGGCACGCTCGCCCGCTGCGGCTCCGCGACCCCGGGCGAACTCGCCCGCAAGGAACACGTACAGCCGCCGTCGATGACCCGCATCGTGGCGCTGCTCGAAGCCAAGGGCCTGGTCCGGCTCGAACCGCACCCCGAGGACCGCAGACAGAAGGTCGTCAGCCAGACGGAGACCGCCGAGGCGATGCTCGAAGAGAGCCGCCGCAAGCGGAACGCCTGGCTGGCCCAGCTCGCCGAGGGCCTCGATGCGGACGAGTGGGAGAAGCTGCGCGCAGCCGCTCCCGTCCTGGAGAAGCTCGCGCATCTGCAATAGCCGTGAGAGCGGTACGAACCGCACGACCGTCAAGTACCAAGGAGGCGAACACTTTTGAGTACGGGATCCGGAGCAGACTCCGCCCCCGCACCAGCCACCCACGACACCGAAGCCCGCACCGACTCCCGTAAGCCGAGCATGTTCAGCTCGCTGAAGGTCCGTAACTACCGGCTCTTCTTCACGGGTCAAGTCGTCTCCAACACCGGCACCTGGATGCAGCGCATCGCCCAGGACTGGCTGGTGCTGAGCCTCACCGGCTCCGCCACCGCCGTCGGTATCACCACCGCGCTGCAGTTCCTCCCGATGCTGCTGTTCGGGCTCTACGGCGGCGTGCTCGTCGACCGGTTGCCCAAGCGCAAGCTGCTGTTCTTCACCCAGTCCGCGATGGGCCTGACCGGCGCCGCGCTCGGTGTGCTCACGCTCAGCGGGCACGTCCAGGTCTGGCACGTCTACCTGACCGCGTTCCTGCTCGGCCTCGTCACCGTGGTCGACAACCCGGCCCGGCAGACCTTCGTCTCGGAGATGGTCGGCAAGGACCAGCTGGCCAACGCGGTCAGCCTGAACTCCGCCAACTTCCAGTCCGCGCGCCTGGTCGGACCGGCCGTCGCCGGTGTCCTGATCACCGCGGTCGGCAGCGGCTGGGCGTTCCTGCTCAACGGCTTCTCCTTCATAGCGCCGCTGGTCGGCCTCGCCCTGATGCGTACGGCCGAGCTGTACAAGGTGGAGCGGGCTCCGCGCGGCAAGGGCCAGTTGAAGGAGGGCCTGAAGTACGTCGCCGGGCGGCCCGAGCTGATCTGGCCCATCGTGCTCGTCGGGTTCATCGGCACGTTCGGGTTCAACTTCCCGATCTGGCTGACCGCCTTCGTGGACGACGTGTTCGGCGGCGACGCGGGGACGTACGGCCTGCTCAACACCCTGATGGCGGCCGGTTCCCTGGCCGGTGCGCTGCTCGCCGCGCGGCGGGCCACGTCGCGCCTGCGGCTGCTCGTCGCGGCCGCGCTCGGCTTCGGCCTGCTTGAGGTCGTGGCGTCCTTCGCGCCCTCGTTCTGGCTGTTCGCGGCGCTGCTCGTGCCGCTCGGCATGCTCGGTCTGACGGTCAACGTGACCGCCAACTCCAGCGTCCAGATGGCCACCGACCCGATCATGCGGGGCCGGGTGATGGCCCTGTTCATGATGGTCTTCACCGGCGGTACGCCCGTCGGCGCGCCTCTCGTCGGCTGGATCACCGACACGTACGGCGCCCGGATCGGCTTCGCCGCGGGCGGCCTGATCGCGGCGCTCGCCGCGGCCACGGTCGGCCTGATCCTCGCCCGCGTCGGCGGGCTGCGCCTGAAGGTCGGCATGCACCATGGGCATCCGCAGGTCCGGTTTGTGCCTCGGGAGCGGTTGGCTACGGCGGCTTGAAGCTGTGACGGCTGGGGCGGGGGGCTTTCTCCCCGCCCCGCCCCTTCCCGAAAGTCCTGCGGACAGCCACGGGGCTCCGCCCCGGACCCCTGCTCCTCAATCGCCGGAGGGGCTGAATTTTCAGGGCGGGGAGACGTGCAGACTGTGTCGATGAGACTCTTCGCTGCCGTCCTGCCCCCGGCCGTCGCCGTCGATGAACTGGCCGCTGAAGTGCGGGAGTTGAAGCAGCTGCCCGGCGCCGACGGGCTGCGCTGGACCGAGCCGGCCGGGTGGCACTTCACGTTGGCGTTCATGGGTGAGGTGCCGGAGGAGACCGTGCCCGGCCTGTCGGAGCGGCTCGCGCGGGCCGCGCACCGTACCGAGCCGTTCCCCCTCGCACTGCACGGCGGTGGCCGGTTCGGGGACCGGGCGCTGTGGGCCGGGGCGAGCGGGCGGCTCGACGTGCTGCGGCGGCTCGCGGAGCGCGCGGACGCCGCCGCGCGGAAGGCGGGCATCGACATGGACCGGCACCGCGGCTACACCCCGCACCTGACCCTCGCCCGCAGCCGCGCCGCCGCCGTCGACCTGCGGCCCTTCGTGGCCGCGCTCGACGGCTTCGAGGGCGGCCCGTGGACGGTCGGCGAGCTGTCCCTGGTCCGCAGCCACCTGCCGCGCGGCGGCATCACGGGACAGCGGCCGCGGTACGAGGAGGTCGGGCGCTGGCCGTTCGGGGGCGCCGGTTAGTCTCGGTACGTGGACCCGAAGACCCGTAACCGGATCATGGCCGGTGTGCTCGTGCTGATGTTCGTCGTCGTGGCGGTGGCGTCGGCCGTGGGGTGAGCACCCCGAGAGGTGCTTCTCTGCGGGCCGACGCCCTCGCGTACGTACGGGCGCTACCGCTACCAGGCGAACGCCTCAGGGCTCGGCCCAGGACCCGGGAAGATCTCGTCCAGGCCCGTGAGCAGTTCCTCGCCGAGGTCGAGCTCGACGGCGCGCAGCGCCGAGGTGAGCTGCTCGGTGGTGCGCGGGCCGACGATGGGGCCGGTCACGCCGGGCCGGGTGAGCAGCCAGGCGAGCGCCGCCTCGCCGGGTTCGAGGCCGTGCTTGTCGAGCAGGTCCTCGTACCGCTGGACCTTCTCCCGCATCTGCGTGTTGGCGAGCGCGTCGGCGCTGCGGCCGCTGGCCCTGCGGCCGCCCTGCGTCTCCTTCTTGATGACACCGCCGAGCAGTCCGCCGTGCAGCGGCGACCAGGGGATGACGCCGAGGCCGTACTCCCGCGCGGCGGGGACGACCTCCATCTCGGCGCGGCGCTCGGCCAGGTTGTACAGGCACTGCTCGCTGACCAGGCCGTACGAGCCGAGGCGGCGGGCGGTCTCGTTGGTCTGGGCGATCTTCCAGCCGGGGAAGTTGGAGGAGCCCGCGTACAGGATCTTGCCCTGCGCGATGAGGACGTCGACGGCCTGCCAGATCTCCTCGACCGGGGTGCGGCGGTCGATGTGGTGGAACTGGTACAGGTCGATGTAGTCGGTCTGCAGGCGCTTGAGGGAGGCGTCCACCGAGCGGCGGATGTTGAGCGCGGAGAGCTTGTGGTGGTTGGGCCACACGTCGCCGTCGCCGGCCATGTTGCCGTACATCTTGGTGGCGAGGACCACCTTGTCGCGCCGGTCCCCGCCCTGGGCGAACCAGCTGCCGATGATTTCCTCGGTACGGCCCTTGTTCTCGCCCCAGCCGTACACGTTGGCGGTGTCGAAGAAGTTGATGCCCGCGCCGAGCGCGGCATCCATGATCGCGTGGCTTTCCGGCTCGTCGGTCTGCGGTCCGAAGTTCATGGTGCCGAGGACGAGGCGGCTGACTTCGAGTCCGGTGCGTCCAAGCTGCGTGTACTTCATGGGTACACAGCGAACTGGGTGGAGTGGGCTCTAGGCAAGGGTCACTTGCGGTCGCGGGGGAACTTGGAGGTGTCGAGGGTGAGGCCGGCAGGGGTGTGGGTCAGGTCGATCTTCTGGCCGAAGTCGGCGTTGGTCTCGATGTGATACTCGCCGTCCTTGGGCTGGGTGTAGACGTGAACTCGGCCCTGGTACGGGTCGGCGATCAGGTAGACGGGGATTCCCGCGGTCGCGTACACAGCCTTCTTCGGGCCGTAGTCATTCGCGGCGGTCCCTCGGGAGATCACTTCGCCGACGAATTCGATGTCCTCGTATCGCCAGCGCTCCTCGTCGTCCGGTTCGGCGCCGTCACGGAACATGGCGATATCCGGGCAGAAGCCGTTCAGATGGCCGGGGAAGTCGATGCGTACATCAGTCATCAGCAGGACGTCCTCGCCGAACTGCTTGGTCAGCGCCTGCAGGACCTTCCAGATGACCTGCCAATGGACGTTCCGCTGCGGCACCATGTGGACGGCCCCCCCGACGACTTCGATCTTGTATCCCTCGCGGAAGGGCCCCCGCTCCAGCGCCTCGAACATCTCGTCCAGGGCGCGGCTATTGGCGCTCTCAGCCATCTCGATCCTGTCTTCCAGAACAGTCACTGTGGCACTCCTCCCCAACTGCCGCTCGATTACGTACAGCCGCGCAGTACAACGATACGCACGGTGACCACGTCACGGGGAGTTCGAACCCTTATGCGGAGTACGGCGCTCCAAGATCCCAAGCCTGGTGCATCGCGTCCGCGAACGCCCCCGCCAGCTTGTGTTCGCCGCTCGCGTTCGGGTGGGTGCCGTCGTACGTGTCGTGGTTGATGTCGTACGCCTCCGGGACCGAGGCGAGGAGGAGGGGGGAGCGGTCGGTGTCGAGGTCGGCGACCGTCTTCGCGAGGAGTTCGTTGAAGAGGGCGACCTCCTCGGCGAACGAAGTGTCCGTGTCCGCGCGGACGTTGGGGATGACCGGAAGGACCGCCACCGCGATGCGCGGGTTGGCTGCGCGGGCCTCGGTGATGAAGGTGTGGGCGTTGGCCGCGGTCTGGCCGGCGTCGGTGTAGAAGCCCAGGTCGATCAGGCCGAGGGAGACGAGCAGCAGGTCGGCGCGGTGGGTGCGGACCGTCTCGCCGATCAGCGGGGCCATGTGCAGCCAGCCCTCGCCCCAGCCCGCGAGGTGGCGGCGCGGGAAGGCGGGCTCGACGTCGTCCGCGTACTCGTGCGAGTCGGGTGCGTCGAGGGCCTTGTCGTAGAGCGTCTCGCGGGGGCCGACGATCTGGAACGGGCCGTCGTAGGTGGCTCGCAGGTGCTGCCACATGCGATGCCGCCAGGTGTGTTCGCCGGCGCTGCCGATGGTCATCGAGTCGCCGACGAAAAGGAGCCTGAGCATCCGCTCATCATTCCGGATGCCGGGGGAGTCGGCACCGGGCCGTGATGTGAGGCTGCACACGTGGCACCTACCGCTCACCTGGCAGGCTGAGCGCATGCGTTCACTTGTGGGTGTGACCGGAGCCGCCGCGCTCGTGCTGCTCTCTGGGGCGGGTCCCGCGGCGGCCGCGGACGGGGACGTCGAGGCGTTCACGATCAAGGACCCCCGGATCACCGAGTCCAGCGGCCTCGCCGCGAGCCGCGCCCACCCCGGGATCTACTGGACGCACAACGACAGCAACGACGGCGCGTTCCTGTACGCGGTCGACTCCAGGACCGGCGAGACCGTCGCGACAGTCACCCTGGCCGGGGTCGGGGCGCCGCGCGACGTGGAGGCCGTGTCGATCGGGCCGGACGGCGACGTGTACGTCGGCGACATCGGGGACAACCTCGGCGGCACCTGGGACCACGTGTGGATCTACCGCTTCCCCGAGCCGAAGCAGCTCCGCGACACCACCGTCAAGGCCACGCAGTACGTGGTGAAGTACGCCGACGGCGCGCGGGACGCGGAGGCGCTGATGGTGCATCCGAAGACCGGCCGGGTCTACATCGCCGACAAGAAGCGGAACGGCGAGGGCGGGCTCTACGAGGGCCCGGCGGAGCTCTCCGCCGCGGGCACCAACGTCTTCCGGCGGGTCGCGGACGTCGACCTGTGGACCACCGACGGCGCCTTCTCGCCGGACGGGCGGCAACTGCTGCTGCGCGGCTACTTCGAGGCGACCGCGTACAAGTGGAAGGACGGCCGCCCGGCCGGCGGCGAGCGGGCCGACGTGCCGTTCCAGCGGCAGGGCGAGTCGGTCACGTACAGCCCGGACGGCGGCACGCTGCTTTACGGGTCGGAGGGCAAGGGCAGCGAGGTGGAGCCGATCGAGGCGCCGGGCGCGGCGGCCGAACCGACTGAGGAGGCCTCCAAGTCGCCTGTGGGGGAGGGGAGTTCGGAGGCGGGGTCGGGGAGCGGCGCCGATGGCGGTGACCGGGACTTCACCGTGGGGGCCGTCGTGATCGCGGTGGTGGTGGCCGCGGTGATGGGGTTGAAGCGGTTGTTCCGGAAGGTCTGAGCGTCAGCGGTTGCCGTTGCCGTCCCCGGCGCGGGCCGCGACCAGCACTTCGAGTCCGTCGACCAGGCGGCGCAGGCCGAACTCGAAGTGGTCGAAGTCCGGGCCGAAGGCCTCGTCGGAGAGCGCGGCCATGAGCGGGAACGCGCCGCTCTCCATGGCGCGGGCGAGGTACGGCTCCTGGCTCGCCCAGAACTGCTCGTCGCTGAGGCCGGTCTCGCGTACCGCCTCCAGGGCCTCGATCTCCATGCGGGCGACGCCGTTCACGAAGCTCTGCATCAGCAGGATCACCGAGATCATCTCCGGGTCGGTGAGGCCCGTGCGGCGCAGCGGCGCGAGTGACGCCTCCAGGCCGCCGAGGGCGCTCGGGCCGAGCACGGTACGGGCCTGGTTGATCCGGAGCAGCCAGGGGTGGCGCCGGTAGAGCTCCAGGTGGGCGCGGGCCATCGCGTCGACCGCCTCGCGCCAGCCGAGCGCCGCCATGTCGTCGGCGGTGCGCTCGGCGAGGGGTTCGCCCTGGACGCGGTCGAGCATCAGGTCGAGCAGTTCGGCCTTGCCGGGCACGTACCGGTACAGCGACATCGTGCCGGTGCCGAGCTCGGTGGAGAGGCGGCGCATCGACACGGCGGCCAGGCCCTCGGCGTCGGCCAGTTCGACGGCCGCGGTGACGATCCGGTCGAGGGTGAGCCCGCGTTTCGGCCCGCGGGTGGCGCGTTCGCCGGTGCCCCAGAGGAGTTCGAGGCTGCGCTTGATGTCGCCGCTGCCGCTGGATTCCGTGCCCTTCGCGCTGCTCATGGGGGCAGCCTATGGCCTGCTCGGCCGGTCCCGGAAGAAAACTGAGTACGGTGTACTCGGATAAGGGTACGGTGTACTCAGTTGACCGGTCGAGCACCCCGGAGGCGACCCCTGTGAGCACCCCTACGACCCCGCACGCCCCACATGCCCAGCACACCCCGTACTCCGTGCGCGCCGAAGGGCTGCGGAAGCGGTACGGAGACAAGCGCGCCCTCGACGGATTCGACCTCGCGGTGCGCGCCGGCACCGTGCACGGACTGCTCGGGCCCAACGGCGCGGGCAAGACCACCGCCGTCCGCGTCCTGGCCACGCTTGTGCGGCTCGACGGCGGCAGCGCCACCGTGGCCGGGATCGACGTGGCCGCCGACCCGCGCGGAGTGCGCCGCCGTATCGGCCTCGCCGGGCAGTACGCGGCCGTGGACGAGATCCTCAGCGGCCGCCAGAACCTGGAGATGTTCGGCCGGCTCTTTCACCTGGGCGGCCGCCGCGCCCGGCTCCGCGCGGCCGAACTCCTGGAGCGGTTCGACCTGGTGGCCGCCGCCGACCTGACCGCCGGCGACTACAGCGGCGGCATGCGGCGCCGCCTCGACCTGGCCGCGTCCATGATCCTCGCGCCCGACGTGCTCTTCCTCGACGAGCCCACCACCGGTCTCGACCCGCGCGGCCGGGGCGAAGTCTGGGACTCCGTACGGGCGTTGGTGGCGGGCGGTACCACCGTGCTGCTCACCACCCAGTACCTCGACGAGGCCGACAAGCTGGCCTCGCGGATCACCGTCATCGACCAGGGGCGCGCCATCGCCGACGACACCCCGGACGGCCTGAAGTCCACGGTCGGCGGCGACCGCCTGGAGGTCGTCGCCGCCGATCCCGCCGACCTGGCCGCCGTAACCGAGGCCGTGGCCCGGGTCGCGGACGCGGACGCGGCGCCGGAGCGCGACATGGCCGAACGCCGGGTGCACGCCCCCGTGACCGACCGGGTCGCCGCGCTCACCGAGGTCGCCCGCGCCCTCCAGGACCAGGGCGTCACGGTGGAGGACATCGGGCTGCGCAGGCCGAGCCTCGACGATGTGTTCCTGCGCCTTACGGGCCACGGTGCGGGGCCTTCCCGTACGGAGCCCGCGTCCGAGCCCGGGACCGGCGGCGGGACCGAAGCCGTGGAGGTGGCCGCGTGAGCACCGTCGACCTGAGCGCCGGGCCCGTGCGCGGCCGGTTCCACTGGGCCGTCGCCGACTGCCTGAACGTGGTCCGCCGCGACCTCACCCACTACCGGCGCCGACCCTCGTACATCGCCTGGCAGTTGGGCTTCCCGATCATCTCCGTGCTGCTGTACGGCTATGTGTTCGGCGGCGCGATGAAGCCGCCGGGCGGGGAGGGCGGCGGCAGTTACCTGGACTTCCTGATGCCCGGCATGTTCGTGATGACCATGGCCTTCGGCTTCATGAACACCGCGACGACCGTGGTGAGCGACGCGAGCAAGGGCGTCATCGACCGGTTCCGCTCCATGCCCATGGCCCCCTCGGCGGTCGTCGCCGGGCGCGGTGTCACCGATCTCGTCGTGGCCTGCGCCGAGTTGACGATCCTGGTGGCCACCGCGCTCGTCATGGGCTGGCGCTCGAACGGCGGGTTCGGCGCGACCGTCGGCGCCTTCGGGCTGCTGCTGCTCCTGCGGTTCAGCCTGATCTGGGTGGGCGTCTGGCTCGGGCTTCTGCTGCCGAGCCCGGAGGCGGCGGGCAGCCTGTTCGCCGTGGCCTTCCCGTTCACGATGATCTCCAGCATCTTCGTGCCGCCCGCGACCATGCCGGGCTGGCTCGGCACGATCGCCGCCTGGAACCCGATCTCCTCCACGGGTACGGCCGCCCGCGACCTCTTCGGCTACCCGATGCCCGGCGGCACCGGCTGGATCGAGCAGCACGCGGGGCTGATGGCGCTGCTCTGGCCGCTGGCGATCACCGCGGTGTTCCTGCCGCTGGCGGTGCGCCGGTTCCAGAACCTGAGCCGCTGAGCGCAGCCCGTCCTCGTACGAAAAGGCGTTACACGGGGTTACAGCTTCTCGATCACGTAGTCCACGCAGGCCGTCAGGGCCTGGACGTCCGCCGGGTCGATGGCCGGGAACATCGCGATGCGGAGCTGGTTGCGGCCGAGCTTGCGGTACGGCTCGGTGTCCACGATGCCGTTGGCGCGGAGCACCTTGGCGACCGCGGCGGCGTCCACGTCGTCCGCGAAGTCGATCGTGCCGATGACCTGCGAGCGCTGCGCCGGGTCCGCGACGAAGGGGCTCGCGTACTTGGAGTCCTCGGCCCAGCCGTACAGCGCCTGCGAGGAGGCGGCGGTGCGGGCCACCGCCCAGTCGAGGCCGCCCTGGCCGTTGATCCAGTCCAGCTGCTCGGCGAGCAGGAACAGGGTCGCGAGCGCCGGGGTGTTGTACGTCTGGTTCTTGCGGGAGTTGTCGATCGCGGTGGGCAGCGAGAAGAACTCCGGCACGTGCCGGCCGCTCGCGTGGATCCGCTCGGCGCGCTCGATCGCGGCCGGGGAGAACGCGGCGAGCCAGAGGCCGCCGTCCGCGGCGAAGGACTTCTGCGGCGCGAAGTAGTAGACGTCCGTCTCGGCGATGTCCACGGGCAGGCCGCCCGCGCCGGAGGTCGCGTCCACCAGGACGAGCGAACCCGCGTCGGCGCCCTCGACCCGCTTGATCGGGGCGGCGACACCGGTGGAGGTCTCGTTGTGCGTGTACGCGTACACGTCCACGCCCGCCTCGGCGCGCGGGCTCGGGTGGGTGCCCGGCTCGCTCTGGATCACGGTGGGCTCGTCGAGCCACGGCGCGAGCTTCGCGGCCTTGGCGAACTTCGAGGAGAACTCGCCGAACGACAGGTGCTGCGACTTGTTCTCGATGAGCCCGTGGGTCGCGACGTCCCAGAACGCGGTGGAGCCGCCGTTGCCGAGGACGACCTCGTAGCCCTCGGGGAGCTGGAAGAGGCTCTGGATGCCGTCACGCACCCGGCCCACCAGGTCCTTGACCGGGGCCTGTCGATGGGACGTACCCAACAGGGAGGTACCGGTGGCGGCGAGAGCGTCGAGCGCTTCCGTACGCACCTTGGAGGGGCCCGCGCCGAACCGGCCGTCGGCGGGCTTGATGTCAGCAGGAATCTGGATCGTCTCAGCCACGGCTGGAGCCTAGCGGGTCCCTGGACGGGGAGATTCCGGGGTCCACCTCGCGAGACGCGGGTGTCCACGGGGGCCTTCCATCGGCTCGGTGCAGCATATTGGACGGCTCGGTGCATCATGCTGCACAGTGGGTGGAGCATCGTCGTACGTACGCGGGTCGCATACGTACGTCGCGTACGTGGGTGTCGCGTACGTGGGTGGGGAACCGCCGCACCTGTCACACCGGAGAAACCGGAGAACCGGAGAAGCACGCGTGAGTACACGTCCGCAGGCAGCCGTCGCCCAGGCTGCCGAAGTCCAGGCCGCACCCGTCGCGCGGGAGGCGGTGGACGGGCCGCGCGGCGGCGGGCTCGGGCCCGTCGGCCTGGTGCTCACCGGTTGTGTCTCCGTGCAGTTCGGCGCCGCCCTCGCGGTGACGCTGATGCCGCGCGCCGGTGCCCTCGGTGTGGTGACGATCCGGCTCGTGGCCGCCGCTGTCGTGCTGCTCCTGCTGTGCCGTCCGAAGGTGCGCGGGTACACGCGTGCCGACTGGGGCACGGTGCTGGCCTTCGGCGCGACCATGGCCGCCATGAACGGCCTCTTCTACCAGGCCGTCGACCGGATCCCGCTGGGCCCGGCCGTCACCCTGGAGGTGCTCGGCCCGCTCGCCCTGTCCGTCATCGCCTCCCGCCGCGCGGTCAACGCGCTGTGGGCGGCGCTCGCCCTCGGCGGGGTGTTCCTGCTCGGCGGCGCGGGCGGCTTCGGCGGACTCGACCTGGTGGGTGCGGCGTTCGCGGTGGCGGCGGGGTCGATGTGGGGCGCGTACATCGTCTTCAGCGCCCGCACCGGCCGACGGTTCCCGCAGGCGGACGGGCTCGCCCTCGCGATGGCCTTCGGCGCGGTGCTGAGCCTGCCGTTCGGCATCGCGGAGTCCGGCGCGAAGCTGCTCGACCCGACGACCCTCGCCCTCGGCGCGGGCGTCGCGATCCTGTCGTCCGTGCTGCCGTACACCCTCGAACTCCTCGCGCTGCGACGGATGCCCGCGCCGACCTTCGCGATCCTGATGAGCCTGGAACCGGCCATCGCCGCCACGGCCGGCTTCCTGATCCTGCACCAGTCACTCGCCGCGACCGACGCCCTGGCCATCGCCCTGGTGGTGGCGGCGAGCATGGGGGCGGTGCGGACTCAGGTGGGGGGTGCTCCGCGGGTAGAGTGAGGTGTTGGG
>NZ_JAAAHS010000106.1 GCF_009908195.1 Streptomyces boluensis
CCCCAGAGCAGGGGGGACCCCCATCCGCGAACCCACCCACCCAAAGGGTTCTCACGTTGTCCGACAACGCCGCCTCCTATGAGGCCTTCTTCGCCCTGCACCACGGTCTCCCCCGGCAGGGCCCCGGCTCCGACGCCACCACCCGGCACCTCCTCTCCCTCGTGGGCCCGCTGCCCGCGCGCCCCCGCGTCCTCGACCTGGGCTGCGGCCCCGGCCGGGCCGCGCTGCTGCTCGCCGCCGAGGCGGGCGCCGAGGTGACCGCGGTCGACCTGCACCAGCCGTTCCTCGACGAACTCGACGCCGCCGCGGCCGCGCGCGGGCTCGGCGACCGCGTCACCACCGTCAACGCCGACATGGGCGCACTTGACCTGCCCGACGGGTCGTACGACCTGGTGTGGGCGGAGAGTTCGGCCTACAGCATCGGCTTCGACACCGCGCTGCGCTCCTGGCGGCGGCTGCTCGCGCCGGGCGGCACCCTTGTCCTCACCGAGTGCGAGTGGACCACCGCCGAACCGTCAGCGGCGGCACGCGCCTTCTGGGACCGGCACTACACCCTGCGCACCACCGAGGCGAACCGCTCGGCCGCGGTGGCCGCCGGGTACACCGTGCTCGGCGTGCACCCGCAGCCCGAGTCGGACTGGGACGCGTACTACGGTCCGCTCGGCGAGCGGGCCGACGCCGCGGACCCGGGTGCCCCCGGTATGGCCGGTGCGCTCGCCGCCACCCGCGAGGAGATCCGGGTACGAGCCGAGCACGGCGACGAGTACGGGTACACCGGGTACGTGCTGCGGCCGTCCCGCTGGCGGGTGCGTCCGGATGCGGACGCGGACATCGCCGCTGTGCACGCGGTGAACGCCGCGGCCTTCCCCACCGAGGACGAGGCCGGTCTCGTGGACGCGCTGCGGGCCGATCCGGGCGCCTGGATCGACGCGTTGTCGTACGTCGCCGAGGCCCCGGACGGGACCGTCGCGGCGTACGCGCTGCTCACCCGCTGCAGGGTCGGCGGTGCCGCGGCGCTGTGTCTGGCGCCGGTCGCGACGGCGCCGGAGCATCAGCGTTCCGGCGCGGGCACGGCCGTCGTCGAGGCGGTGCTCGACGCGGCACGCGCGCGGGGGGTGGAGCGGCTCGTGGTGGTGCTCGGACACCCCGAGTACTACCCGAGGTTCGGCTTCACGCCGGCTTCCGGTTTCGGGGTCAGGGCCGGATTCGACGTGCCGGACGAGGCGTTGATGGCGCTGGTGCTCGACGGTCCGGGTGAGGTGCCGCGCGGCACGATCGACTACCCGCCGGCGTTCGGCGTCTGAGGTGCGGCCGGGCTCCGTACGGGAGCCCGGCCCACGTCGTACCCGGTCCCGGCGCGCTCAATCCAACTCCGGTACGAGGACATGCGGAGCACGGGAAGTGCCGAATGCGCCGGATTAGTACGGCAGACTTGGGGGGTCGAAGACCGAAGCGAAGGATGGTTATGCCGATCACACAAGGCGCCGCGGCGAACTCCACGAACGGCTCCGCCGCAGAGATCCTGCTCGAACTGGTCGACGAGGACGGCAACACCATCGGCACCGCCGAGAAGCTCTCCGCGCACCAGGCCCCCGGCAGACTTCACCGGGCGTTCTCCGTGTTCCTCTTCGACGAGCGGGGCCGCCTCCTGATCCAGCGCCGGGCCCTCGGCAAGTACCACTCCCCCGGCGTGTGGTCCAACACCTGCTGCGGGCACCCGTACCCCGGCGAGTCCCCCTTCGCGGCGGCCGCGCGGCGTACGTACGAGGAGTTGGGGGTGTCGCCTTCGCTGCTCGCCGAGGCGGGGACGGTGCGGTACAACCACCCGGACCCCGAATCGGGCCTGGTGGAGCAGGAGTTCAACCATCTCTTCGTCGGGATGGCGCAGTCGCCGGTGCGGCCCGACCCGGAGGAGGTCGCCGAGACCGCCTTCGTGACCCCCGACGAGCTGGCCGTGCGCCACGACCAAGTGCCGTTCTCCGCCTGGTTCATGACGGTGCTTCAGGCCGCGCGCCCGGCGATCAGGGAACTGACGGGACCGGCCGCCGACTGGTAGGCCGCTCGCTCCTGGGCCCTGTCTTCGAACTCCGCACGCCGGGAGTCCGAAGGCAGGGCCTACGTCTTTCGGCTGCTACAGCGGGCCGATGGGCTTCAGCGGGAGTGCCGCCCAGATGATCTTGCCGCCGGAGGCGGTGTGTTCGGCGTCGCAGGCGCCGCCCGCCTCCTTGGTGATCTCCCGGACGAGCAGCAGACCGCGTCCGCCGGTCTGGCTCTCCTCGGCCACGAGCGCGGTGGGCCGGTAGGGGTGGTTGTCCTCGACGGAGACCCGGACCCATTCGGCGCCCACCGCCACCTCGACCGCGATCATCGGGGAGAGCAGGGCCGCGTGCCGTACGGAGTTGGTGACCAGCTCCGACACGATGAGCAGCAGCCCGTCGACGATGTCGTCGGCGGCCGGGACCCCCTGCCGCGCAAGCAGGTCGCGCACCGCGCGCCGGGCCTGCGGTACCGAGGCGTCGACCGCGGGTGCGGTGAACCGCCAGACTCCTTCGTACGGCAGCGGTCCGGCCGATGTCGGGTCGGCTGCCGCGGTGCCGTGGTCGCCCATCGTCCGGTCCCTGCCCTCACGCTCGATTGTCGCCACACGTCGAGTTTGGGAAGGTTCAGACCCGTACTACCGAAGTGATCAGAACTCGTCACCTATTCGATGACTTCTGATCGCGCGCGTATGCCAGAGTCAGTTGGGCGACTGATCTTGCGCGTCTTCTGCTGTCTTCCCGTGCTCCTCGGCGTTACCCGGAGTCACGGTGTCGGTGACGAGGCCGACGATGCGGCGTCCGCCGAGGCCCATCGCGATGAGCCCGAGCCCGTCGAAGAGGAGCGCGAGCGAGAAGAACGTGCCGATGACGTAGAGGCTGCTGCCCGGCCACTCGGCGAGTACGAGCACACCCAACAGCACGCCGAACGCGCCCTGCACGAGGGTCAGACCGAACTGCGGGCCGCGCACCACCACACTGCCCACCAGGCGGAACACACCGCCGGCGAGGAAGAGAAGCGCGGCGAACATGGTGAGCGCCTCCGCGGTGCCCTCCGGGTGCCGGATGACGACCACCCCGGCGGCGATGTTGAGCGCGGCGACGACCACGCCGAGCCAGAAGACGCTGCTGGTGCGGAGCTGCACCGACTGCAGGAGGCCGACCAGGCCGCCGATGAGGAGCAGCCAGCCGAAGAGGAGCATCGAGGTGAGGGTGGCGACACCTACGTAGACCAGACCCACCAGGCCGCCGATGACCAGGATCGCGCCGAGGAAGGCGAGCACGCCCAGGCCGCGCCTGAGCTTCTTGCTCTCGGCCTCGGGGGTGGTGGTGGGGGTGGTGTCCTTGACCATCGCGCGCCTCCTCGGACCGGATTCCCCGCCCCGTTCCCGCCTCGTTCCCGCATCGGCTCGCGGCTGCCGCCCCCGTCTGATCGTACGTTCGCACGGTACGGATAGCATCCGGCGCATGGCGCACACCGAGCTCACCGGACCGCGGCTGCGGCACACGGTCGTCGACTCCGTCGCGACCGTCGTCATCGACCACCCCGCGAAGCGGAACGCGATGACCACCGACATGTGGGGCGCGCTGCCGCCGCTCCTCGACGGGCTCGCGGCCGATCCGGCGGTGCGCGTCCTGGTGCTGACCGGGGCGGGCCCGACGTTCTGCGCCGGTGCGGACATCTCCGGGCTTCGCGCCTCCTCGCAGGAGGCGCAGGGGCTCGCGGTGGCCGCCGAGGACGCCCTCGCGGCCTTCCCCAAGCCGACCCTCGCGGCGGTACGGGGCTACTGCGTGGGCGGCGGCTGCCAGTTGGCGGCCGCCTGCGACCTGCGCTTCGTCGAGGAGGGCGCGTCCTTCGGGATCACCCCGGCGAAGCTGGGCATCGTGTACGCGGCCTCGTCGACCCGGCGCCTGGTGGAGCTTGTGGGACCGGCGACCGCCAAGTACCTGTTGTTCTCGGGTGAGTTGATCGATACGGCGCGGGCGCTGCGGACCGGTCTGGTGGACGAGGTGCTCGCGCCGGGCGAACTGGACAAGCGGGTCGGCGAGTTCGCGCGGGTGCTCGCGTCCCGCTCGCAGCTCACCCAGGCGGCGGCCAAGGAGTTCGCCGCCGGGCGGGACGATCGCGCGGAGCACTGGGCCGAGCAGGCGCGCGGCAGCGGCGACACCGCCGAGGGGGTCGCCGCCTTCCTGGAGCGCAGGGCGCCGCGGTTCGAGTGGAACGTCGGCCCGGCCGCGGGGCATCAGGACTGAGCGGCGCCGCCGTTCCTGAAGAACTCGACGAGCTCGGCCGGGGCCTTCTCCGGTGAGCCCGCGTCGTACGGCGGCTGCGGGTCGTACTCGATCATCAGCTGGATGCCCTGGGCGTACTGGTCGCCCGCGATCTTCCCGGCGAGGGTCAGGCCCATGTCGATGCCGGACGAGACACCGGCGGCGGTGACGTACTTGCCGTCGAACACCACCCGCTCCCCCGTCGGTTCGACGCCGAACTCCTTGACGGTGTCCAGGGAGAGCCAGTGCGAGGTGGCCCGGCGGCCCTTGAGGAGACCGGCCTTGGCGAGCAGCAGCGCGCCCGTGCAGACCGAGGTGGTCCAGGTGCTGGTGGCGTCGGCGGCGCGCAGCCAGTCGAGCACCACCGGGTTGGCCATCTGTCGCTCGACGTTCTCCGGCGGGCCGCCCGGTACGACCACGATGTCGGGGCGGGTCACCTCGGCGAGGGTCTTGTGCGGGGTGACGGTGAGGGTGCCGTTGTCGTCGGTGAGCGGTCCCGCCTGCTCGGCGACGAACGACAACTCGGCCTCCGGCAGCGGGTTCAGGGTCTGGTACGGGCCGATGGCGTCGAGGGCGGTGAAGCCTTCGTAGAGCAGGATCGCGATCTGCATGGGGGTTCCTTCGGTGGCGTGCGGTTCTTCTGCGGTGGGTGCGGCTACTTGGAGTGGCGGGTGTGGGCGCGGAACTCGGTGACCAGGTCGGCGGGGGCCTTGTCCGGTGAGCCCGCGTCGTACGGCGGTTGCGGGTCGTACTCCATGAGCAACTGGACGCGCTGCGCGGTGCGGTCGTCGGTGAGCCTGCCGAGGAGCGCCAGGCCCATGTCGATGCCGGACGAGACACCGGCCGCGGTGACGTACTTGCCGTCGAAGACCACCCGCTCCCCGGTGGCCTTCGCGCCGAGCCCGGTGAGTGCGTCGAGGGCCAGCCAGTGCGAGGTGGCGCGGCGGCCGTCGAGCAGTCCGGCCTTGGCGAGCAGCAGCGCGCCCGTGCAGACCGAGGTGGTCCAGGTGCTGCCGGTGTCGGCGGCGCGCAGCCAGTCGAGCAGCACCGGGTTGGCCATCTGCGGGGTCTGGCCGGGGCCGCCGGGGACCACGACGACATCGGGGCGCGGCACTTCGGCGAGGGTGCGGTCGGCGGTGAGCGCGAGGCTCGCGTTGTCGTTGCGCACCGGTCCGGTGTGCTCGGCGACGAAGAACGTCTCGGCGCCCGGGGTCCGGCTGAGCACCTCGTAGGGGCCCACCGCGTCCAGGGCGGTGAACTGGTCGAAGAGGACGATGGCGATCTGCATCAAGTGCCTTTCCGTACAGGGTGGTTCGGGGTGGTCAGTGGGCGGGGTCCGGTCCGTGGGCGGCCGTGCGGAAGCGGCGGCGGTACTCGGCCGGGCCCGTGCCCAGGTGTTTGACGAAGACCCGGCGCATCGCCTCGGGCGTGCCGTAGCCGCAGCTGCGGGAGACCTCCTCGACGCCGTCGACGCTGTCCTCCAGGAGCCGCCGGGCGTGTTCGAGCCGGACCCGCTCGACGTACCGGCCGGGCGTCGTGCCGGTCTCGGTCTGGAAGGCGCGCGCGAAGTGCCGGGGCGAGAGCCGGGCGCGGCCCGCGAGCGCCTCGACGGACAGATCGGCGGCGGGGTGCTCACTGATCCACTGCTGGACCTCGCGCAGCGGTGCGCGCTGGGCGGTCTGGGCGGCCAGTTGGGCGCTGAACTGCGCCTGGTTGCCCGGCCTGCGCAGGAACACCACGAGGTGCCGGGCGACGGTCAGCGCCACGTCCCGGCCCAGGTCCTCCTCGACCAGGGCAAGCGCCAGGTCGATGCCCGCGGTGACACCCGCCGAGGTGGCGACATGGCCGTCGCGTACGTAGATCCGGTCGGCGTCGACCCGCACCTCGGGGTGGTCGCGGGCGAGCTGGTCGCAGAACATCCAGTGCGTGGTGGCCCGGCGCCCGTCGAGCAGCCCGGCCTCCGCGAGCAGCAGGGCGCCCGTGCAGACAGAGACCAACCGCTCGGTGTGCGGGGCGAGTTCACGCAGCCGGTCGACCAGGCGGGTGTCGGCGCCGCGGGTGCCGTGGCCGCCCGGCACGAGCAGGGTGTGCGGCGCGACGGTGTCGTCCAGGGCGCCGTCGGGGACGAGGGTCAACCCGCTGGAGGTGCGCACCGGGGCGCCGTCGAGGGAGGCGGTACGGACGCGGTAGCCGGCACGTTCGCGCGCGGCGTGGGTCGCGCCCGTGAAGACCTCCACGGGGCCGGTCACGTCGAGGCTCTGGACCTCGTCGAAGAGGACCACGAGCAGGTCCCTGCCGGTACCGGAGCCGGTGCGCTGGGGCGTCATGCGGTCGATTCTTCTGCGGTACGGCAATGGCCGCAATGACGAGGACCCCACCTTTCCTGCCATCCGCGCCCCGCTCTACCCGCCGTACCAACCAGTCGGTAGCGTGCCGTCATGACCTCTCTGCCCGCACGTGCCGGACGCCGCTGTCACAACGTCATCAACCCGCTGCACTCCACCGTCTACTTCTCCCCCGACTTCACGGCCGAGCTGGCCGCCATCGGCATCGAGGACGCCAGTGCCGCCTACTTCGCCGGGCGGGCCGCGGCCTTCGGCCGGGTCGGCCCCGGGGTCGTCGCGGCGAGCTTCTACAACTTCAACTACGAGAGCGTCGCCAAGGCCCTGCCCGCCGTCTGGGACATCGCCTCGCCCGAGGACGTGCTCGCGGCACGCGCGCGTGCGGCTGATTCCACGCTGCGCCGCCTCCTCGGCGACGAGGCGCTGTCCTCCGACGCGATGGCGGAGGCGGCCCGGCTCGCGCTGCGCGCCACCGAGGGCTGCACCCGGCACGCCCGGCCGCTGTACGCCGCGCACGCCGACCTGCCCGTGCCGTCCGAGCCGCACCTCGCCTACTGGCACGCCGCGACGCTCCTTCGCGAACACCGGGGCGACGCCCACCTCGCGGTGCTCCTGGACGCGGGGCTCGACCCGGTCGAGGCGCTGGTCAGCCACACCGCGACCGGCAAGGGCATGGCACGGAAGTGGATCCTCGGCACGCGCGGCTGGACCCAGGAGGACTGGGACGCGGCCACCGATCGGCTGCGGGAGCGCGGCCTTGTCGACGCGGACGGCGAGCTGACCGAGGCCGGTGTCACGCTGCGCAAGGACCTGGAGCTCGCCACGGACCGCCTGGACGCCGCCCCGTACGAGCACCTGGGCGCGGACGGCGTGGAGCGGCTCACCGAGCTTGCGACGGGCTTCGTCTCGACGGCGCTCGCCAACGGTGCGTTCCCCGCGGGGCTGCTCGGCAAGGGGTGAGGCAGCACGGAGCACGCGCGCGTGGTGGGGGTTTTCCCGCCGCGGTGTGTGGTGGTGCCGGTGCGTGCTTGTGCCGGTACGTGTGCGTGCTGGTGCGCGTGTGCTGGTGCGTGTGCGTGCCGGTGGGGCGGTGCGTGTGTCGGTTCCCGTCCGTTCCTCGGTGTCTCGCCGGGGGCCGGGCGGGTTCCGCTTTTCCGGGGGTGCGCGACGCGCCGGGCGCACCCTGTCTGACCGGGAAAGCGAGCCCCGCGTACGGCCTCCGGGGGCGCACCCGATCCCGGACTGTCACCGCCACCTGCCACAATGCGACCCGGCAAGGCGAGGCCCGGCAGGATCCGGCAGCACGCGGCGCCACGCAGTAATGCTCAGCAAGACCAGCGAGAAGGCGGTAGGGGAATCGTGACCACAGGGGCGACACCGACACCCGTCGTAGGGTCCGTCGAGGGCAGGATCGCCGAGGAGCTCGGCGTACGGGAACGACAGGTGAGGGCGGCCGTCGAACTGCTCGACGGCGGTTCGACCGTGCCCTTCATCGCCCGCTACCGCAAGGAAGCGACCGAGATGCTCGACGACGCGCAACTGCGCACGCTCGAGGAACGGCTGCGCTACCTGCGCGAGTTGGAGGAGCGGCGCGCCGCGATCCTCGACTCGGTCCGTGAACAGGGCAAGCTGACCGACGAGCTTGAGGCGCGGATCCGTGGCGCCGAGACCAAGGCGCGCCTGGAGGACATCTACCTGCCGTTCAAGCCGAAGCGCCGCACCAAGGCGCAGATCGCCCGCGAGGCGGGGCTCGAACCGCTCGCGGACGGCCTGCTCGGTGACCCTTCGGTGGAACCGGCCGCCGCGGCCGCCGCGTTCGTGGACGCCGACAAGGGCGTCGCCGACGCGCAGGCCGCGCTCGACGGCGCGCGATCGATCCTGACCGAGCGTTTCGGTGAGGACGCCGACCTGATCGGTGAGTTGCGCGAGCGGATGTGGACGCGCGGGCGGCTCGCGGCGAAGGTGCGCGAGGGCAAGGAGACCGAGGGCGCCAAGTTCGCGGACTACTTCGACTTCGCGGAGCCGTTCACCGACCTGCCCTCGCACCGCGTCCTGGCCATGCTGCGCGGCGAGAAGGAGGAGGTGCTCGACCTCGTCCTCGAACCCGAGGGCCCCGACGAGACCACCGCGAGCCCCGCGCCGGGCGCCACCTCCTCGTACGAGCCGATCGTCGCGAGCCGGTTCGGGATCGCCGACCGTGGCCGGCCCGGCGACAAGTGGCTGCGGGACACGGTGCGTTGGGCCTGGCGGACCCGGATCCTGGTGCACCTCGGCATCGACCTGCGGCTGCGGCTCCGTACCGCCGCCGAGGACGAGGCGGTCAAGGTGTTCGCGGCGAACCTGCGGGACCTGCTGCTCGCCGCGCCCGCGGGTACGCGCGCGACGCTCGGCCTCGACCCGGGCTTCCGTACCGGTGTGAAGGTCGCCGTGGTCGACGCCACCGGCAAGGTCGTCGCGATCGACACGATCCACCCGCACGTGCCGGCCAACAAGTGGGACGAGTCCATCGCCCGGCTCGCGAAGCTCGCCGCGGAGCACTCCGTCGACCTGGTCGCCATCGGCAACGGCACGGCGTCCCGCGAGACCGACAAGCTCGCCGGTGAACTCATCGACAGGCACCCGGAGTTGAAGCTCACCAAGGTGATGGTCTCCGAGGCGGGCGCGTCCGTGTACTCGGCGTCGGCCTTCGCCTCGCAGGAGCTGCCCGACCTGGACGTGTCGATCCGCGGCGCGGTGTCGATCGCCCGTCGGCTGCAGGACCCGCTGGCCGAACTCGTCAAGATCGACCCGAAGTCCATCGGTGTCGGGCAGTACCAGCACGACCTGTCCGAGGTGAAGCTGTCGCGCTCCCTGGACGCGGTGGTCGAGGACTGTGTGAACGGCGTCGGGGTGGACGTGAACACCGCGTCCGCGCCGCTGCTCGCCCGGGTCTCCGGCATCAGCTCGGGCCTCGCGGAGAACATCGTGGCGCACCGCGACTCCAACGGGCCGTTCAAGAACCGCAAGGGCCTCAAGGACGTGGCGCGGCTCGGCCCGAAGGCGTACGAGCAGTGCGCGGGCTTCCTCCGGATCCGTGGCGGCGACGACCCGCTGGACTCCTCGTCCGTGCACCCCGAGGCGTACCCGGTGGTGCGGCGGATGGTGAAGTCGACGGGTGGCGAGGTCGGTTCGCTGCTCGGGAACTCCGGCGCGCTGCGTGCCCTGAAGCCCGCCGAGTTCGTGGACGACACGTTCGGCCTGCCGACGGTCACCGACATTCTGCGGGAGCTGGAGAAGCCGGGGCGCGACCCGCGGCCCGCGTTCAAGACGGCCACCTTCAAGGACGGCGTCGAGAAGATCGGGGACCTCGCCTCGGGCATGGTGCTCGAAGGGGTCGTGACGAATGTGGCGGCGTTCGGCGCGTTCGTCGACGTCGGCGTGCACCAGGACGGGCTCGTGCATGTGTCGGCGATGTCCCGGACGTTCGTCAAGGACCCGCGGGACGTGGTGAAGCCGGGCGACATCGTGAAGGTGAAGGTGCTCGACATCGACATCCCGCGCAAGCGGATCTCGTTGACGCTGCGCCTTGACGACGAGGCGAACTCCGGTGCCGGTGGCGGGAGTTCGTCCGCTCCCGCCGAGGCGGGTCAGCGCCGTGAGCGTGGTGGCCGCGGTGGTCAGGGTGGTCAGGGTGGCCGTCCGCCGCAGCAGCGTGGCGGCGGTGCGGGTGGTGGCCGTGACCGGCGTGGGGGCGGTGGCTCCGGCGGCGGCGGTGGTCGTCCGGCGGCGGCGCCCGCGAACAGTGCGATGGCGGATGCGCTGCGGAAGGCCGGTCTGGTCGACGAGGCGGCCAAGCGGCGACGGTAGCGGTCCCTCTCCCCGCGCGGCCTGCGTGCCGTTGGGGGGAGACAAGCGGCGGCGCCGCCCCCAGGTTGCTCGGGGACGGCGCCGTCGTCTGTGCGGTGCGGTGTGGTGCGGGTCAGCGGGAGTCGGCCGGTGTACCGGAGTCGCTGCCCGTGCCCGTGGTGGTGCTGGGCTCCGGGTCGGCGGGGCCGATCCTGAGCTCGAAGTCACCGTCGTACTTCTCGTGGCCCGCGATCACGGCCATCTCGACGGCTTCCTCGCCCTTCTCGCCGCGCACGATCAGCGGGTCGCTGCGCAGGTCGCGCATGAGCGCCCAGCACATGCCGACCATGACCACCGCGAACGGGGCCGCGACGAGGATGGTGAGGTTCTTCAGGCCCGTGAGGGCATCGTCGCCACCGCCGCCGATGAGCAGCATGACGGCCGCGACGGCTCCGGTGACGACACCCCAGAAGATGACCACGAACTTGGTGGGTTCGAAGGTGCCCTTCTGCGACAGGGTGCCCATCACGATGGACGCCGCGTCGGCGCCGGAGACGAAGAAGATGGCCACCAGGATCATCACGAGCAGGCTCATGACGGTGGCGAGCGGGTACTCGGCCAGGACGCCGAAAAGCTGGCCCTCGACCGAGAGGTCCGCGCTGAGACGGCCGTGCTCACGCAGCTGCATGGCCGTACCGCCGAAGATCGCGAACCAGATGAGGCTCACGGTGCTCGGCACGAGGATGACGCCGCCGATGAACTGGCGGATGGTGCGGCCGCGGCTGATGCGGGCGATGAACATGCCCACGAAGGGCGTCCAGGAGATCCACCAGGCCCAGTAGAAGACCGTGTTGCCGCCGAGCCAGGTGGCGATGTCCACCTCGCTGCCCGCATCACTGGACGCTTCCGTGCGCCCGGCCATCTGCGTCAGGTCACCGAGGAACGAGGCGACCGAGGTCGGCACCAGGTCGAGGACGAGCACCGTCGGGCCCACCACGAAGATGAAGACCGCGAGGATGCCGGCGAGCACCATGTTGATGTTGGACAGCCACTGGATGCCCTTCTCCACACCGGACACCGCGGACGCCACGAAGGCGACCGTGAGGACGGCGATGATGGAGACGAGGACAGCGGTGCTGACCTTGCTGGCCCAGTCGAGTTCCCGCATACCGTTGGCGATCTGCAGGGCGCCGAGGCCGAGCGAGGCCGCGGAGCCGAACAGCGTCGCGAAGATGGCGAGGATGTCGATGGCCCGGCCGAAGCTGCCGTTGGCGTTCCTCTCACCGATCAGCGGCGTGAAGACGGCGCTGATGGTCTGCCGCCTGCGCCGCCGGAAACAGCTGTACGCGATGGCGAGACCGGCCACCGCGTAGATCGCCCAGGGGTGCAGCGTCCAGTGGAAGAGTGTCGTCGCCATCGACACCTCCATCTTGGCGCCCGCGTCGGCGGGAGAGGTGCCGGGCGGCGGCGAGCCATAGTGCGTGAGCGGCTCGCTCACGCCGTAGAACATCAGGCCGATACCCATACCGGCGCTGAACATCATGGCGATCCAGGACACCGTACGGAACTCCGGATCCTCGCCCTCCGCGCCGAGGGTGATCTTCCCGTAGCGGCTGATCGCAAGCCACAGCGCGAAGACCACGAAGCCCGAGGCGGCGAGCACGAAGGCCCAACCGCCGTTGTGGATGAGCCCGTTGAGCATGCTCGTGGAGACGCTCTCCAGCGTGTCCGTGGAGACCGCCCCCCAGACCACGAACGCGAGCGTGAGGACGGCGGTGACGCCGAACACCACGCGGTCGGTCTGGGGCGGCTGTCCCTCGTACGGGCTGTCAGGCATCTCCACCTGCCCGCCCGGAGGGTCCCCCCGGTCAGCCGTCTTGTTCACATCATGTGTCACTGGCACACCCTTCGCGGTACGTAATTAGTCACCGCTACCCCTTACCACAGGAGCTGGTTCTATTACTGCTCAACAGCCCTCGACCGGGCGCGCCTTGATGAGGTGATAGGCCGCGCGTTCGTCCAGGAGCAGCGGAACGAGTGCGCGCAGCGACTGCCGTACGGGGACGAAGGCCCCGTCATCGGCGGTTTCCACCTTGATTCCGTGCAGGCGCAGCTCATCGCCGACCTCGCGGTACTGCGCGGCGTCGAGGGCGTAGCCGCAGGGCGGGTCCTGGAGGGTCTCGGACGGTTCGGCCGGGTCGTTGTCGGCGCCGCCGGTGTAGACCGGGCCACGGTCGGCGAGACCGGCCGTACGGGCGGCGGTGGTGGCCGCGGCGAGCTGCCCGGAGCGCTCACGCGTGTAGCCGAACAGGCCGCCGAGCGCGTCGAGTTGGGACGTCACGCGGCGCCGGTTGTTGAACGCCTCGTCGGCCTTCTCCTGCTCGGTGAGGGCGTCCACACGGCTCTCGATCAGCAGGCCCACCGCGTGCTTGAGGCCGGAGGCGTTGCGCAGGATGCGCTCCTGTCCGTCGCCCGCGGTCTGCTTGATCGGCTCGCCGGTGACGGGGTCGGTCCAGATGCCGTACGTGCCGGTGGAGTGGCCGTGGTCCTGGGCCGCGGGCCTGACGTACTGGCCGGAGAGTGTCTGGGCCTCGCGGTGCACGTCGGGCGCGGTGTTGAGGTTGCGCGGCCAGAGGTCGAACAGGTCCTTGTCGTAGTACGGCGGGGTGGCGCCGTACTCGTGCAGGTCGTAGATGACGTCGGGGCGCTCGTCGCGGACGACTTGGGCCATGGCGCGGCCCTCGGCGGTCTTGAGGGCGATGTGGTCGCGGTTGATGTCGACGCCGTCGGAGTTGCCGCGGGTGTCGGCGGCGCGGCCGTCGGGGTTGGCGGTGGGCACGACGAGGATCTCGGTGGTGCTGAGGAGCCGGCGGGTGGCGTCGTCCTTCGCGGCGGCGAGGTCGCGCACGGTGGAGAGGCAGGCCTCGCGCCCGGAGGGTTCGTCGCCGTGCTGACTGCAGATCAGCAGCGCGGTGTTGGTGGTGCGGTGGCCGCCGCCGATGCGGACCAGCTGTACGGGGCGGTTCTGCTTGGTGGTGCCGATGCGGTCGATGCTGACGTTGTCGTGGGCGCGGTCGACGGCGCCGAGGAACTCCTGCTCCTCGGGCTGTGTCGTCCAGCGGGCGCCGTCGCTGGCCTCGAATCCGGTACGGAGCGGGGTGCCGTCGGCGGTGCCTGCGGCGGTGTCGGCGGCGTTGGCCGGGAGGGCGAGCAGGGGTGCGGCGAGCACGGTGGCGGCGGCCATGACGAGGATGCGGACGCGGGGTCTCACGGGGTGTGCCTCCCTGGGGTGGTGACGGGTGCTCAGTGCGTGCTGGTGGCGTCCGGGACGCGCTGAGCGGTGGGCTCGCGGTTCAGGCCTTCGTAGCGGCTCTCGCGCGGTGCGGTGAGCTGCGGCGCGCCGTCGGTCGCGGCCGCGAAGGCCCGGGTGCCGCCGACGAGGGGCAACCGCGCGTGGGTGCGGGCGAGGTCGAGGGTGAGCTTCGGGGTGGCGGCGGGCGGTTCGATCAGGCCCGCGTCGGTGCCCGCGACGATCAGGGCGAGCCGGTGGCCCTTCGGTACGACATGGTCGGCGGCGGCGATGTCGACGGTGATCGTGTGCGGCTTGCCCGGGGTGAGCGGGCGGCCCTTGTCCGGGTCGGCGTACGTACCGAGGTCGGCCCAGCCGCGGGCGAAGACGGTGAGGTCGACGTCGGCGGTGTCGGCGCTGGTCTCCCGGTAGCAGGGACTGTCGCCGGGGCGTTCCGCACCCCAACAGGTGCGTTCGGTAAGGGTGTTGATGCCTTCACCGTCGGCCGTGTAGTCGCGGATGGTGTCGGGGCCGAGGTCGACGAGGACCGCGGAGAGGTGGGCGCTCGTGGCGTTCGGGGTCGCGGTGACGGTGATCTGCGAGGAGCCGGAGAGCCGCAGGTCGGCGCTGAGCGGCCGGGTGACGAACGAGGCCTTGTCGGGTGTCGACCTGTCCACCTCGGCGGCCCAGTCGGCCTCGCCGCGCTTCGGGTTGTCGGTGAAGGTCTCCCGGTCGCCGGCCGGTGCGGGCCGCGCGCCGAGGGTGCCGACTCCGGCCTGGTCGCCCTTGCCGGGGTGCAGCCGTACGGCGTCGGTGCCCTGCGGCGGCCACTGCTTGTCGGTGGTCCAGCGGTCGGGGGCGCGCTCGATGTCGGCCATGGGCTCGTCGTCGATGCCGTTGTCGTAGCCGAGGAGTTCATGGTCGAACCAGCGGTGCAGAGTGCGCACCCAGTCCTCGCGGCGGAAATCGAAGGGGTCGACGTGCCCGGTCTGGCTGAGCCAGATCTTCCGCTCGACCCCGGCCGCGCCGAGGGCGTCCCACCACTGGCCGAAGTGCTTGGCCCGCACGTTCAGGTCCTGCATCCCGTGCACGAGGAAGACGCTGGCCTTCACCTTGTCGGCGTCGGGCACGTGGTCCCGCTCGTCCCACAGCGGGGTCCGGTCGCCGCTGCGGGGCGCCCCGTCGACGAGTCGCTGCTGCACGGCGGCGCAGCGGGTGCGCGCCTCGGGGCTCTCCACGTAGTCCGAGAGCCCGTCGGGGCCCGAGTCGTAGAGCGGCGCGCCCTGCTGGAAGTAGTAGTCGTACCAGGAGGAGATCGCGCCGATCGGGACGATGGTCTTCAGGCCCTCGACGCCGGTGGCGGCTACGCCGTTGGCCACGGTGCCGTCGTAGCTCTTGCCGATCATGCCGGTGGCGCCGGTGGTCCAGTCGGCCTCGGCACGGTCGCCGCCGGTGCGGGCGGTGTAGCCGCGGGCGCGGCCGTTCAGCCAGTCGACGACGGCCTTGGCGGACTGCACGTCGGAGCGGCCGCCGACATCGACACAGCCGTCGGAGCGGCTGGTTCCGGCGAGGTCGACGGCGACGAAGGCGTAGCCGCGCGGGACGAAGTAGTTGTCGTAGTACAGCGGGAACTGGACGACGTCGCCGTTCGCGTCGTACGTCTTCTTCTGGCTCTCGTTGCCGCGGCCGCAGCACTGGTAGTACGGACTCGCGTCCATGATCACGGGGATCTTGCGGCCCTGCTCGGCGGGTTCGCGCGGGCGGATGATGTCGGCGGCGACGCGGTCGGTCCTGCCGTCCCCGTCGCCGTCGATCCGGGTGTCGACCCAGACCGATTCGCGGATCGCGTCGGCGTACGAGTGGACGGGCTTGCTCTCCTCGCCGCCGGGGCCGTCGGCGTACGCCGGGGAGAGCGGCACGAGCAGCGCCGCGAGAAGCGCCCCCACGGTCGACAGCACGAGCAACAGCACACGCATCAGGTGAAGATCCCGCACACGTATCGGCATGTGCCGGAACGTACCTGGGTCAACTCCCGTGCAACAGAGGGCAGTAGAGGACTTCGTGGGACGCGATGTCAGGCGTGTAGGACGAAGTGGCACATGTCGACTGGATGGCGGTCATGTGACAAAGGAGGCCATGGACATGACCGGGACGTGAGCGACTGAATAGGCTCCGAGCCGTACGGGCGACCGCACACCCAGCGGGCCGCCCGGCACCAACCGGCGTTCCCCACCTACGACTTGGAGCTTCCGTGCACCGCAGACTGATCGTCCCCGGCGCGTTCGTGGCCACCCTGATGCTGGCGATCCCGGCGTCGGCCGCCGACTACACACCGGGCGCACCGGGCATCGGCGACGCCTACTACCCGGCGAGCGGCAACGGCGGATACGACGTCTCGCACTACGACCTGCGCCTCAAGTACCAGCCGAAGACCGACCTCATCGAGGGCACGGCGACGATCCTCGCCACCGCGAAGCAGGACCTGTCGCGGTTCAACCTGGACTTCGGCCTCGACATCAGCGAGGTCCTGGTCAACGGCAAGAAGGCGCGGGTCTCGTTCTCCGGCGACCAGGAGGTGGAGATCACCCCGGCGACGCCGCTGCCCGAGGGCAGCGCGATCACGGTCGTCGTGCGGTACGCGGGCAAGCCCTCCGAGCTTGAGATCAACGGCTACACGGCCTGGCACCGCACGCCCGACGGCGGTGTCGCGGCGCAGGAGCCGGACTCGGCGGTGTGGTGGTTCCCGTCCAACGACCACCCGCTGGACAAGGCGACGTACGACGTGTCGGTGCAGGTCCCCAACGGCACGCAGGCGATCAGCAACGGCGTGCTGCAGGGCACTCGGCCGGTGGGCTCCGACTGGACGCGCTACAGCTGGCGTTCGGACAAGCCGCAGGCCTCGTACCTGGCGACGCTCGCGGTCGGCAAGTTCGACATCACCACCGACAAGACGGCGAGCGGGCTGCCGGTCCTGAACGCGTACAGCAAGGACCTCGGCGCGAACGACGGCGCCGCGCGGGCCAGCATCGAGCGCACCGGTGAGGTCGCCGGCTGGCTGGAGGAGGTCTTCGGCCCGTACCCGTTCAACGCGCTCGGCGGCTATGTCCCCAACGTGACCAGCGGGTACGCCCTGGAGACCCAGACCCGGCCGTTCTACAGCCCGAAGCAGTTCGCGAACGGCTCCAACGTCTCTGTGGTCGTACACGAGTTGGCGCACCAGTGGTACGGCGACAGCGTCTCGGTCGACGGCTGGAAGGACATCTGGGTCAACGAGGGCTTCGCCCGGTACAGCCAGTGGCTCTGGTCCGAGAAGGAGGGCGAGGGCACGGCCCAGGAGCTCGCGGACTACGTCTACGCCTCGCACCCGGCGGACGACGAGTTCTGGACGGTGAAGCCGGGCGACCCGGGCCCGGACAAGCAGTTCGACCTGGCCGTGTACGACCGGGGCGCGCTGGCGCTGCAGGCGCTGCGCAACGAGATCGGCGACAAGTCGTTCTTCAAGATCCTCAAGGGCTGGCCGACCGAGCACGCCTACGGCAACGCGAAGGTCTCCGACTTCGTGAAGTACGCGGAGCGGGAGTCCGGCAAGCCGCTGGCCGCCCTCTTCGACACCTGGCTGTACGAGACCGCGAAGCCGGGGGCACCGGCGGCGGCGGGGGTTGGCGTGGCCCGTACGCAGGCGGAGCGGCCGGCGTCGTGGAAGAAGATCGCGGCGACGAACACGATCCACGACCACGGTCACTGAGTTGTTGAGCTATTGAGCTGGTGAGTTGTTGAGGGGGTGGCGTGCCCGAAGGCGCGCCACCCCCAAAGGTGTTCAGGCCGAGGCGGTCTTCGCCGGGCCCGCGACGATCGGCTCCCCCACGATCCGGCTCGCCAACTCCGAGGCCAGGTCGGCGACATGGGTGCGCAGTTCGGCCTCCGCCGCGGCGCGTTCGGACTCGACGGTGGCCTGACCGGAAGCGAGCAGCTCGGCGCGTTCTCGCAGGCCCTCATCGCGGGCCTCGACGATCAGGGCGGTGCCCTCCTCGACCGCGCTCTGCCGGGTACGGGCCGCCTCGTGCCGGGCCTCCGCGAGCAGCTGTTCTCGCTCCGCGCGCAGCGCTTCGACGTGGAACATGAGATCGCCCGTGAGCCGCTCGTCCATGAGGTCGGCGCGTTCGGCCTGGACCTTGGCGATACGGGGCACGAGCACCAGGCGGAAGAGGGCGAAGACCGCGGCGAAGGCGATGAGGCCCACGAGCAGATCCTCGACCAACGGGTTCAACGGCCCGATTTTCAGGCCGAGTTCCTCCGGAATCAGGTACATGCCGACGGCCTACCCAGCATCCGGCGAAGTCGAACACGCATGCGCGCGTGACGCCGGACACGTTCCGGCGAAGACGCTCTCCCGCCGGACAGACTGCGTCACTCCCAGGGCTACCTGGAGGTAACTTCGCCTGGTTGGATATGGCGCGACCCGTCCCCCACCGACCACGGAGTCCCCATGCCCCAGCTTTCGCTACGTCGCGTCTGCGGCACCGCTCTCGCGCTCGCGCTCGCGGGCGGCACGCTCGCCACGGCCGCCTCGACCGCCACCGCGACCGAGCCGCGGCCCGCCGCCGCGGAGTCCCCGCGGAACGTCAAGGTGCTGACGTACAACGCGTTCTTGATGAGCAAGAACCTCTACCCGAACTGGGGCCAGGACCACCGCGCCGCCGAGATCACCAAGGCCCCGTTCTTCCAGGGCCAGGACGTGGTCGTCCTGCAGGAGGCCTTCGACAACTCCTCGTCGGACGCGCTGAAGCAGCAGGCCGCGGCCGCGTATCCGCACCAGACGCCGGTGGTGGGCCGGAGCAAGGACGGCTGGGACGCGACGGGCGGCAACTACTCGGCCACCACACCCGAGGACGGCGGCGTGACGCTGCTCAGCAAGTGGCCGATCCTGCGCAAGGAGCAGTACGTCTTCCCGGACGCCTGCGGCTCCGACTGGTACTCCAACAAGGGCTTCCTGTACGCCGTCCTGGACGTCGACGGGCAGAAGGTGCACGTCGTGGGCACCCACACCCAGTCGACCGATCCGGGCTGCGGCGACGGCGAGGCGGTGGCCACCCGCAGCACGCAGTTCAAGGCGATCGACGCTTTCCTCGACGCGAAGAACATCCCGGCCGGTGAGCAGGTCATGGTGGCGGGCGACCTCAACGTCGACTCGCACGGCGAGGAGTACGCGGCGATGCTCCGCGACGGGGGCCTGGACGGGGCCGCGTCCCGCACCGGGCACACGTACTCCTTCGACACGGAGGAGAACACCATCGCCAAGGACCGCTACCCGGACGACCCGCGCGAGGACCTCGACTACGTCCTGCACCGCACCGGCCACGCCCGCCCCGACGGCTGGAACAACGACGTCGTCAAGGAGCAGAGCGCACCCTGGACGGTGTCGAGCTGGGGCAAGGAGTACACGTACACGAACCTCTCCGACCACTACCCGGTGACCGCTTCGGGGAAGTGACGGCCGGACACGACGGCGGCGCCGCACCCAGGACGTGGAGTTCCGGGTGCGGCGCCGCCGCGGTGCTGCCGTGAAGCGCGGGCTACTTGATGCCCAGCTCCTCGTAGCTCTGGTCCAGCTCGTTCTGCGCGACCCGCTTGCGGACCACGAACCAGCCGCCGACCAGAGCGGCCGCGATGACCGGGATCAGGTACAGGGTGCGCCGGCCGATCTCCGGGTCCTGCCACATCAGGGCGAGCACGGAGAGCAGGAAGACGATCGTGACGATCTCCGTGACCGGGCTGCCCGGGAGGCGGAACTTCGGGCGTTCGAGCAGGCCCTGCTTGGCCCGGCGGACGAACGCCAGGTGGCAGACCATGATCGTCACCCAGGTGGTGATGATGCCGATCGAGGCGACGTTCAGAACGATCTCGAAGGCCTTCTCGGGCATCAGGAAGTTCAGGCCGACACCGAGGACGCACACCGCGGAGGTGAGCAGGATGCCGCCGTACGGCACCTTGGAGCGGTTCATCTTGGCCGTGAACTTGGGGGCCGAGCCCGCCATCGCCATCGAGCGCAGGATGCGGCCGGTGGAGTACAGGCCGGAGTTGAGGGACGACATCGCGGCCGTGAGGACGACCAGGTTCATCACGTCGCCCGCCGCCGGCACGCCGATCTTGGAGAGCACGGTGACGAAGGGGCTCTCGTCGCCCGAGTACATCGAACCGGGCATCAGCAGCGCCAGGAGCACGACCGAGCCGACGTAGAAGAGGCCGACGCGCCACATGATCGAGTTCACCGCGCGCGGCACGATCTTCTGCGGCTCGGCGGTCTCACCCGCGGCGACACCGACGAGTTCGAGGGACGCGTACGCGAAGACGACGCCCTGCATCACGATGACCACGGGCATGATGCCCTCGGGGAACCAGCCGCCGTTGGACGTGATCACGTGCAGGCCGGGGGTCTCGCCGCCGACCGGGTGCTGGGTGACGAGCAGGAAGATGCCGATCAGCATGAACGCGACAAGCGCCGCGACCTTCACGATGGAGAACCAGAACTCCATCTCGCCGAATATCTTCACCGAGATCAGGTTGACCGCGAGCACAATCGCGAGGGCGATCAGCGCGAGCACCCACTGCGGGATGTCGGTGAAGAAGCTCCAGTAGTGCGTGTACATCGCGATGGCGGTGATGTCCGCGATGCCGGTGGTCGACCAGTTGAGGAAGTACGCCCAGCCGGCGACGAAGGCACCCTTCTCACCGAGGAACTCACGCGCGTACGACACGAAGGAACCGGAGGAGGGCCGGTAGACGACGAGCTCGCCGAGCGCCCGGACGACGAAGAAGGCGAAGACACCGCAGACGAGGTACGCGAGCGCCAGGCCCGGTCCCGCCGAGTTGAGGCGTCCTCCCGCGCCCAGGAAGAGGCCGGTGCCGATCGCGCCACCGATCGCGATCATGTTGATGTGGCGGGCCTTGAGGTCCTTGCTGTAACCGGCGTCGCCCGCATCCGCGGGCGTCTGGGCGGCATCTGTGCGGGATGCGGCCGCTGCCGTCGTGACGGCGTCCTTGCTCACGGGTGGATCTGCTCTCTCGAGGGGATGTGCGGTCGGCCCGCACCACCCTGACCGGGGCGCGAACCAACGGCACACCTTCACCCGGAGTTCCCGGATTATGCGGTGGCGCACGTCACATAGCGGCCTATCTCACATGCTGGTCACTGCGCGGGGGTGGGGTGGGGGTGCGG